>DAIQNV010000042.1:20811-28088 GCA_036788215.1 Phycisphaerales bacterium
CCACCCCCTATACTCCGCCCATGACCGATCCCGCGGCCCGTCCAACCCGCGTCATGGCCCTCATGAACCAGAAGGGCGGCGTCGGAAAGACCACCACCACCGTCAACCTCGCCGCCGCCCTCGCGCGACGCGGCCGGCGCACGCTCCTGATCGACCTCGACCCGCAGGCGCACGCGACGATCCACCTGGGCTACGAGCCCCCGGCCGAAGGGGCTCAGCCTCCCTCCGTCTACGACCTGCTCCTCGACCCCGGGACCGACCCCGCTTCCGCGGTGCACCCCTCCCGGGAGAACCTTGAGCTGATCCCGGCGGAGACGGACCTGGCGGCAGCGGAGACGGAGCTTCCCGGGGTGAGCCGTCCGCAGTTTCGGCTGCGGGATGCGCTCGATCGGCTGCTTTCGGGCCGGCCTGCTGCGGAGCGGCCCGAGTTCATTCTTCTGGACTGCCCGCCATCGCTGGGCATGCTGACGGTCAATGCGCTGGTCGCGGCTCGGGAGGTGTTCGTCCCGATGCAGGCGCACTTTCTGGCGCTGCAGGGGCTGGGGAAGCTGCTCGAGACGGTGTCGATGCTGCGGGGGAGCCCGGCCCAGCCCGGGCTGAACCCCAAGCTCCGTGTCTCGGGCGTGTTCCTGTGCATGCACGATCGGCAGGCGACGCACACGCAGGAGGTCGTGGCGGACCTGGACGGGTTCTTTGAGCAGGCGCGGGCCGACGCGGGGCAGACGGACGGGCCTCTTCGTTACGCGCGGGTGTACCGGCCCGCGATCCGTCGCAACATCAAGCTGGCGGAGTGCCCGAGCTTCGGGCAGACGATCTTTGACTATGCGGCGGACGCGAACGGGGCTGCGGACTACGCGGAGCTCGCGGACACGGTGCTGAAGGAGTGGGACAGGGCCCTCGCGGGGCGGCTGCAGCCCGCGGTGACGGTAAACCCGGACGCTGCCCGCGACACACTGGAGGCGCACGCCGAGTCGGCGTCGCGCCCCGTCTGACACGATGCTCGCGTCGCTGCCCGCCATACCGCTCGCAGTCCGCCGTGGGGCGTTCGTGGTCTTTGCGATCGTGCTGTTCACCGGGACGCACTGGCCCCAGCTCCGGATCGAGGGCCCGGTGCCCCGGACGGATCTGTGGCTGCACTTCATCGCCTTTGGGTTGTGGACGGCGCTGTTCGGGTTCGCGGATTTCATCGGTCCGTGGCGGCACCCGGCGACGCCCCTGCGGCTCATGGCGTGCGGGCTGGTGTACGCGGCGGTGGACGAGGGGCTGCAACTGATCCCGGTGCTGGGGCGGCACGCGAGCCTGCAGGACTACACCGCGAACGCGGTGGGCGTGCTGCTGGGGTCGATCGGCGTGCTGCTCGCGGCGCGGGTGCTGCCCGAGCGGGCGCGATGAGCGGCGCAGCGTGGGGCGCGGGGTTCGGCGGTGTCTTGAAGCGTGGATCCTGATGTCGTCCTCCCCCCCCGCCACCGATCTGGCCCGCTCTGTCCGCACCGTGTCAGGGCTGACGCTGGTGTCGCGCATCCTGGGGCTGGTGCGGGACCTGGTGACGGTGCGGATCTTCGGCGATACCGCGGTGGGGTCGGCCTTCGCAGCGGCGTTTGCGATTCCCAATGTGTTCCGGAGGCTGTTCGGCGAGGGGGCGCTGTCGGCGGCGTTTCTGCCGGCGTACGCGAGGCTCAGCGACGGTGACGCGACGACGGCGCGGGCGCTGGCGCGGCACACGCTCGTGTGGCTGGCGCTGATCACGGGGGCGCTGACGGTGCTGGCGGAGGTCGCGCTGCTGGCGGTGATCCTGCTGACGCCCGACGATGCGGTGCGGGACCTGTCGCTGGGGCTGGTCATGGCGACGCTGCCCTTCATGCCCCTGGTGTGTGCCGCGGCGATCCTGGGGGGCATGCTGCAGGTGCACGGTCGTTTCGGGCCTTTGGCGGCGGCGCCGATCATTCTGAATGTGTGCCTGATCGCGGTCGGGGGGGCGTATTTCCTGATGGGGCGGGGCGATCCGGTCCCGTGGGCGTATGCGCTCGCGGGTGCGGCGGTGGTGGCGGGCGTGCTGCAGGTGCTGTGGTCGCTCGCGGCGCTGCGGGCGGTTGGGCGGGGGGCGGGTGAGGGCGGGGAAGCGCGGGCGGCGCGGGAGCGGGTGCGGGCGGAGTCGCGGGCGGTCTTTCGCCGGTTTTTGCCGGCGGTGCTGGGGCTCGGGACGCTGCAGATCAACAGCCTGGTGGACACGCTGGTGGCGATGTGGCCCGTGTGGGTGGGGCCCACGATCCTGGGGCGGGCGTATCCCTTGGACGAGGCTTCGAACGCGATTCTCTTTTACAGCCAGCGTCTGTACCAGTTCCCGCTCGGGGTCTTCGGCATCGCGGTGGCGACGGTCGCGTTCCCGGAGCTCAGCCGTGCGGCGGCGCGGGCGCGGGGGCCGGGGGGTGATCCCCTTGCGGAGACGCTGCGGCGGGGTCTGCGGCTGAGCCTGTTCATCGGTCTGCCGGCGACGGTCGGGCTGTGGATCGTGGCGCCGCATCTGGTGATCACGGTGTTGACGGGTGGGAACGGCTTCACGCCTGATGGGGCGGCGCGGGCGGTCGCGGTGCTGCAGGGGTACGCGGTGGCGATCTGGGCGTACTCGGTGAACCATGTGCTGACGCGGGCGTTCTACGCGGCTGAGGACACGGTCACGCCGGTCCGGATCGCGGCGGCGTTCGTGGGCGTGAACCTGGTGCTGAATCTCGTCCTGATCTGGTGGCTGCGTGAGGCGGGGATGGCGTGGGCGACCGCGATCAGCGCGGTGGGGCAGACGGTCTTCCTCGCGCTTGCGCTGAACGCCAGGCACCTGCACGCGCCGCTGCTGGATCGCGCGGCGCTGAAGGCGATCGGCAAGATGGTGCTGTCTTCGGCGGTCATGGGCGTCGGCGTGTGGCTCGTGCTCGAGGCCATCGGGGCGGGGCCGGGCTGGGGGAGCCACGCCCTGGCGCTCGGGGCGGCGACGATCGGTGGGGCGGGCGTGTACGGCGCGGTCGCGGCGCGGTTCGGTCTGCCGGAGCTGGGCGAACTGGTCGGACGGGTGAAGGGATAGGCATGGCGAAGGTGGACCTCGCGGGGCGGGTGATCGTGATCACGGGCGCGAGCGCCGGCATCGGGCGGGCGATCGCGCGGGCGTGCGCGGACGCGGGGATGGGTGTCGCGATCAACGCCCGGGGTGCGGGGCGGCTGGCGGAGCTCGCGGGGGAGCTGCGGGCAGGGGGGGCGGGCGTCGCGCAGATCGCGGGCGACACCACGGACGGCACCGTGCGGGCGGAGCTCCTGGCCCGGGCGGCGGAGCTCGGGCCGGTGTACGCGGTCGTCGCGAACGCGGGTTACGGGCACGAGGTCGAGACACTGGCGATGCCGGAGACGGACCTGCGGCAGATGTTCGAGGTCAACTTCTTTTCGGGGCTGGCGCTGCTGCGGGAGGCGGCGCCCGCGATGCTCGACCGGGGCGAGGGGCACCTGATGATGACCTCAAGCTGCTTGAGCAAGATCGGGCTGCCGATGTACGCCGCCTACTGCTCGACGAAGGCGGCGCAGGACTACGCGTGCCGGGCGATGCGGCATGAGCTTGCCCCCAAGGGACTTGCGGTCTCGAGCATCCACCCGGTGGGCACGAAGACCGAATTCTTCGACCGCATGGGGGAACGCTCGGGCGGGCTGAAGCTGATGGACCGCTCCGCGCAGGGCTTCATGCAGTCGCCTGAGCGGGTGGCGCGGGCGGTGATCCGTGCGCTGCGCGCGGGGAAGGGGCGGGAGGTGTGGACGAGCCTCGGGGCGCGCCTGGGGTTCGGCGCAGCGGTGATGCTGCCCGGCGTAACGGATCTTGTGCTGCAGCAGACGGTTGCGCGGCGGATAGGGAAAGCCCGAACATAGGCTGTTTCCCTAAAGTTGCCCGATTTGACATTTTGGCATTGGGGAAGGGAGGGGGGGGGTATCTTCAAAGAACATGTGCGGCACGCGTTCAGCATCACGGGAAGTTTGTCACCTTGCTCGGCCGAACGCCGGCTTCACGCTTCTTGAGCTCCTCGTCGCGATCGCGATCATCGGGGTGCTCATCAGCCTGACGCTCCCCGCGTTTGCCGCGATCCGGTCGCGGGCGCGGATCACCGCAAGCCAGTCGAATGTGAAGCAGCTCTCGACATTTGTGATGCTGTATTCCGGCGGGAATCGCGATCTCGCGCCGATCGCCGAGCGGCAGCGCCTCTACGAGTCGGTGGTGCTCAGTGGTTCGTACGGGATGCCGCACTGGGACGCGTTCCGGCAGTGGCCTGGCGTGCTGCTGGAGGCGGGGGTCGTCGAGCGCCGTGTGGACGCGGGGGTGTTCGTGTCGCCCGGTTGGCGGGTGAATCTGGCGCATCACAACGGGGACTACGCGCTGTCCTTGTCGTTCGCCGGAAATCCGGCGTTGTGGTCGGGCGACGCGACATGGGATGATGCGGGCCTGGAGGTGAGCCAGCGTCTGAGCGCCGTGCGGTCACCCAGTTCGAAAGCCCTGCTCTGGGATGCGCGGGCGGGTCATCTTGGCCGGCTCATCGAAGATGTGCCGACGAACGACGCGGGCGATCTTGATGTGGTCGTGCCGATTGGCCGGGCGGACGGATCGAGCGTGGTCATGCGACCAAGCCAGACGGCGGACGCGGTCTCGAACCCGCGAAACCTGAGTCCGTCCGGGAAGATGCGGTTGCACAACACGCCCAGCGGCATTGACGGCGTCGATTTCACTCGATGATCGATCGGTAGAGGAGATCGTTATGGATACGCGAGCACGGGTGATGGTCGGCGCGGGCCTGCTTGTTGCGGTCGCCGCGGGTGTGGGGCTGTGGGCGCTTTTGCCGTCCGGATCGGGAGCGCCCAGAACGGGCGCGACGATGGATAACGATGGAGCAATCACCCGGGCTCCCGGTCAAGCGCTCGTGGGGCTTGAGGGGCTGGACACGACTCAGGTCACAGGGGCGCTGCCGCCAGAGCTCGAAGGCACGAAAATCGAGTTCGCGGAAGCGGTGAAGGACACGCTGTGGTCCTATTCGCTCGAGGATGTGCAAGACTACTTCGACTGGCAGCGTGACCAGGGCATTCTGCCCACGCCGAAGCTGGTGGACGACCCAGACTTCGCACAAAGAGTCTGGGACAGCGGGAGGTCCATCATCGCGCAAGCTCAGTTCGAGCCCGAGTCCGTGAGAAGCCGTCGGATCATCGATCGAGCGAAGGTGGACTATCCGAAGGGGGAGTATTGGGCGAAGCGGGACATTACGCGCGACGACGGCCGTCCGTTTCTCGCGAGTGGGGAGCACTTCTCGTTCGAAGTCATCTTGCGGGGTCACTTCCCGGGTACAGCCGACGAGGGAACGGTCGTCGCGGATCTCGGGCTTGAAATGACATGGGACCGCACCGCGGGCCACTGGGTGGTCACCGCGATGCGCTTCTACCACCCCGGACCTCCCGGCGGGACCGGAGACCCGGTGAACTTCGACGGATCGCCGGCGCTTTAGAACCATCTCTTGCGCTCCGCAGCGTCCTCCTGGCGCAGCTCGCGGATACGTGGCGGCGCGGCGCTGACGCTTAAGGCTCGTGCCTCGTCAGCAGCACGACCGCGTGGACCTCGATCGCCCGGCCTTCGCCCACGGCGTCGACCTTCTCGTGGGTCTTGCCCTTCACATTCACGCGGTCGAGCGGGAGGTTGAGGAGGCGGGCGAGGTTGGCGCGGATGGCGTCTTTGTGGGGGCTGAGCTTGGGGCGTTCGAGGATGACGGTGGCGTCGAGGTTCGCGATGGCGTAGCCCGCGGAGGCGACGCGGCGGGCGGCTTCGGCGAGGAAGATGGCGGAGTCCTGGGCGTCGTGGCGGGGGTCGTCGTTGGGGAAGAGTTGGCCTATGTCGGGCTGGGAGATCGCGCCGAGGAGGGCGTCGGTGATGGCGTGCAGGAGGGCGTCGCCATCGGAGTGGGCGACGGGTCCCGTCTTCAGGGGGGGGTCGTGGTCGATCCGCATCCCCCCGAGGATGAGGGGGCGTCCGGGGCCGGCGGGGGCCACCGGTTCGAGGCGGTGGAGGTCGTAGCCGTGCCCGATGCGGAGAGGGGGCGCGGGTGAGGTGGGGTTGTGGTGTTTGGCGGGTGAGGGTGCGTTCTCGGGCGTGTGGTGGGTTTCAGACACGGGTGGATCGTACCGATGAGGGGCGATGGCCGTCGGTTTCCGCGGGGTCGCGTGTGGCGCGGGCCCGGTGGGAACTTTGGCTGTATCCGGCTCGTAGTGCGGGCCGGGGCGACGGGGTTGGCGTGGAGCCTGCCCCGTGGCGGCTGGTTGGCTCTAGACTGGTGACCCGGCGGGTGCGATCCTGCCGGGAGTGGACAGGGTTGGACAGACGAGTGGAGCGCCCGATGACGCACGCGAGCGGTGGTATGAAGCAGGGTCGGATGGGTTCGCGGGTGTCGCGTGGGGTGCTGGGGGTGGCGCTCGGTGTGGCGCTCTTGGCGGGCGGTTGCACGACCTTCTCGGGGCAACACCCGGGTGGGCGGGCGGCTTCGATCGACCAGTACACCTACGTGAGCACGCCCTACATGCCCATCACGGTGACGCTGCGTGATGTGCGTGACGGGTCGGAGCTGTGGAGCGTGGACGTGCCGGTGCACCAGAAGCTGGTGGTGCGGTTCTACGAGAACAAGACGCGGGACAACCCGCAGCTCCCGGCGGTGATGCGCTGGCAGCTGATGGGCGAGCGCGACACGCGGAGCCTTGCGAACCAGATGCCGGTGCCCGGCAGCCCGGTGCGCCGCCTGGAGATGGTGCTGCGGGATGGCCCGGAGTTCCCGGCGGACTCCGCGGGGTTCGTGCCGGCTTCGACGCGGGACGAGGGGATGTCGGGCGCGGGGGCGGCACCTTCGGGTGGCGAGTCGGTGATGCCGACGCCTGTGGCTCCGCGGCAGCCCGAGGATGAGATGGGTGATGAATGGGCGGCTCCGGAGGTGAACGACTCGTTCGAGTCTCCGGCGATGGAGCCCAGGATGATGATCATCGAGCCTTCCGGGGATGCGGACCGGGAGGGCGGAGGTGCGGCGCCGGAGGTGCGGAACGCGTTTGAGCCGACGCCCTATGGGGAGCCGGCGGTGCGCCCTTCGGCTCCAGACGAGCCGGAGACGCCGGAACCCTTGATCAGCGAGCCGGATGCTTGAAGAAGGCACGAAGGCACGAAGCCACGGAGGGGGTGGTTTGGCTGGGGTCGTGTCGTTCTTGCGTGATTGGGCGGGGCAGCTCAACCT
>DAIQNV010000043.1:0-22156 GCA_036788215.1 Phycisphaerales bacterium
AGAAAATGAGAATCGGGTGCCGTGGAGACGGCGAAGCCTTCTCCACGATCAGGGACGCTCGACATCTCACTTCGTGGAGAAATCGCTGCGCGATATCTCCACGGCACCCAGGTCGTGGGCGGTTCGGGAGTTGGGGTAGAAAATGAGAATCGGGTGCCGTGGAGACGGCGAAGCCTTCTCCACGATCAGGGACGCTCGACATCTCACTTCGTGGAGAAATCGCTGCGCGATGTCCACGGCACCCGAGTGTTCGGCACCCCGTCGATCGCGGATCAATAGCTGTAAAACGGCATGAACGGCAGCAGGATCGACACCGCGATCAGCACGATGATCACCCACTCCAGCACTTCCAGGCGCTTCGTCGCGGTGGAGTCGGACATCTTCTGGTAGAGGCTGTCGCTCGCGTCCAGCTTGCGCTGCACGCTGGCCTGCCAGCTCGGGAGGTCGAGCCTGGAAGCGGCGAGGCGGTACAGCCGGGCCAGGTACTGGTTACCCAAGAGCTTGATCGCGTTGTTCACGCCCTCGAACATCACCGCGGCGTCGGTCTGCGCCGACGCGGACCGGCGGAGCATCGCGGCGGACTTGAAGGTCGGCCAGAGCCGGGACTTGGTCAGCGTCGCCAGCGTCTCGTCGGCGTGGTCGAGGATCGCGTCGAGCTCCTGGTCGAGCACGCGGAGCTCGAGCAACTCGATGTTCGCGTGCTGCAGCACGCTGATGACATCGTCGGGCTCGGCGTCGAACAGCACCGCGGCGTTCCAGTCGACCACCGCGAGGTCGCTGGTCGAGTAGGACATCACGCCCCCGGTGCAGCGCTCCATGTGCTCGACGGAGAGCTCGGCCCGCTCCGCCTCGATGGTGCCGGCGAGCACCCGGCGGTGCGCCTCGTACACCTCGCGCACGGAAGCAACGGGCCCGTCCGCGTCCCAGCTCCGGATGGCGAAGACCGCGTAGTCCTCGACGGAGTCCGCGAGCCTCGGGCGCTCGATGGCGGGGCGGATCGCCTCCAGCACGCGCCGGACACGATCGCGGGCATCCGCTTCCAACGCCGCGTGCTCGTAGAGGGCCAGCCCGAGGTTGGGCAGCTCGCCCAGCGTCGCTGGGAGGGGCAGGCGGTAGGTCACCTGCGCGGCGCCGAAGTCGTAGATGATGAGCTCCGCAGCGGGCTCGGTCGCGCGGTCGCCCACACCCACCGCTTCCCCGTCCATCACCAGCCTGAGCGGGGGCGGGCTGTAGTCGAACCAGACCGGGGCCGGGCGACGGGCCCGCACGACGCGCCGGCGGGTCGCCTCGCGCACGAGGGGCTCCGCCTTGTCGAGGTCGACCTGGAAACCGATGTCGAAGGCGAAGAACGCGTACGCGTGACCCGCGATCCGCACCTCGCCCGCCCCACCGGCCACACCCGTGCCCGCCGCCCCGCTGCCGACCCCATCATTGCCCGACATCGCTCACCGGCCTTCCAGACCAGAGCCGCCCGTCGCGCCCCGCAACCGTGCCGGACGCTCCCCCCCCCACTTCATTATCGCCCACGCCCTGAAAACGACAAACGCCGCGATCTTCTCGCGGCGTCGTCAAGTGGAGGCTAGGGGACTCGAACCCCTGACCTCATCCATGCCATGGATGCGCTCTACCAAAACTGAGCTAAGCCCCCGATCGGGTTGTCAACACCCCGCGAGCGGCCGGAACGGGGGTGCCCGTTTGCCCGCCAGCGGGGTCAGCATGGTAGGGTCGGCCTCCAACCGGTCAAGCCTGAAGCGGAACCTCCGCCCCGACGCAACGCGGGGGCCGGGGCCCCCCCTTCCCCGGGGCCTCCCCGGGCGGTGCCTGACGCCTGATCCGTCTGCGCCGCCCGGGCCGGTCGCGACGCGTGCGTCGGCCCTTCCGCCTACGTCGGCCCTTCCGGCTGGGCGGTCCCTGCCAGTTGGAGCAGGCGTGGCGGATGGTGGGGCGGCGCCGAAGCCCCGTGTGGGCAAGGACGCACGATCGACTCGACCGCACCGCCTGTGCCGCCGATCTGCCGGTGTTCGCGGACCGCGGGAGTCGCGGCCCACCGACACCCTTGGAAGGACGACGAGATGCGTTTCCCCAACACCCCCTCGATTGAGCAGGACGCCTCCGCCACCCGGGCCGAGGACGGCTCCCGGCTCCCGATCGCCTTCCGTTGGTGGTTCGACGCCCAGGGCTCGCTCCGCGATGGGTGGCCCGAAGCGGGCGAGGAGCAGGCGGCGCTCTCGATGGGGTGGGTCGCCGCGGACCGGCCCATCGGCGTGATCGAGTTCCCCGCGGCCCAGATGCCCCCGCCGATGCTCGACCGACTGGAGACGCGCTTCCCCAACCGTCGCTGGTTCGCGGGCGCATGGGACCACGCCCCGGCCCGCCAAGAGATCCACCGCGCCGCATAACCGGCCCTCAACCCCCTGACCCCTCTGCCCCCGCCCCCTCCGCCCCTTCCCCCCTCATCCTCAGCACCACCAGCGTGATGTCGTCCTGCTGGGCGCCGGCGCCCCTGTGGGCGACGAGGCTGGCCTCGACCGCTGCCTGCAGGGCCCGCATGGAGCCCCGGGCGTGCTCGCGGACGACCTCCTTGAGGCGGTCCTTCCCGAACAGTTCGCCCTCCGCGTTGCGGGTCTCCCAGATCCCGTCGGTGCCCACGACCATGACCTGGCCCTGGGCGAGGGCGGCGCGTTCGTGCATGGAGTACGCCCAGCCCGGCTCGATCCCGAGGGGCAGGTCGCGCCCACCCAGTTCGTCGAAGGAATCGTCCGAGGGGTCGTAGACCAGCGCCGGGTCGTGGCCCGCGGAGACCCAGCGCAGGGTGCCGGTCGCCTCGTTCATCTCCAGCAGGTAGAGGGTCATGAACCGGCCCTCGAGACTGTCGACGAAGAGCTGCTGGTTCATCGCGCCCGCGAGCGCGCACAGGTCCGCGTCGACCAGCGCCCGGGACCGCAGGATCGCCCGGGCGGAGGCCATGAGCAGGGCGGCGTCAATCCCGTGGCCCGCGACATCGCCCACCGCGATGATCGTGCCCTCCGGGACGATCCCGTTGCGGGGAACGAAGTCGAAGTAGTCGCCCCCCGTCTCGTCGCAGTACATCGACCGGGCGGCGATCTCGAGCCCCGGCACGACGGGCGAGCCCTTGGGCAGCAGGTGCTGCTGCACGCGGCTCGCGACCTTGATCGACTCCTGCAGGCGGAGGCGGTCGGCGAGGTGGGGGACCATGGCGTTGAAAGTCTCGCCCAGGCGCTGGATCTCGTCGCCCGTGCGGACCTCGGCCCGGGCCTCAAAGTCGCCGGCGGAGATGCGCTCCGCAACGCCCCGGAGTTCGAGGATCGGGCGGATGAGGCGGCTCGCAGCGAGCAGCGCGAGCAGGGTGGCGATGACCGCGAGGCCCAGCGTGACCCCGATCGTCGTGTTCAGGCGGTCGCGGGTCTCGTCCGCGATGGCGGCGCGGAGGGTCTCGGCTTCCGCGATCAGTCGGGCGTAGGGCACCGCGACGGTGAGGTAGGTGTCGCGGTCGATCTTTCCCCAGGCCCACATCGTCTCGCGTCCCCGGAACTCGAGGGGGGCGGTACCGACGTCGTTGGTGAGCATCGCCGCGACGAGGTCTCGCGTGGCCTGGTCCTCCGCGAAGACGCGCTCGACCTCGAGCAACTCGGGTGAGAGGCTCATGACGCCCGACGTGGCGTCGGCGCCGCCGAAGGCCATCTCCTGCTGGCGGTCGGCGATGACCATGACGCCCCCGGTGGATGCGAGGCGTTCGTCCGCTTCCGAGACCTCCCCGACACGGACGCGGACCTTGTCGGCGAAACTCGTGCGCTCGTCCTCGGTCATCTGGGGGGGGACGGGGACAACCAGCAGGGTCGCGCTGCTGGTGCCCCAGTTGCCGGGAGGCGTCAGGTCGTCGAGCAGGCGGTTGATCGCGATGTCGACCGCCGCGACGCCCAGGGGTGCGCCGTCGGGCCCGCGCAGGGCCACGGAGCCTGTCAGGACGACGCGTCCGGAGACCGGGTCGGCGGAGAGGCGGTTCCACAGGACGGGGCCCTCGTCGGACGCGGGCTGGGTGTTCAGGCGCATCGCGGAGGCGTACCAGGGGGCCTGGCGGGGGTCGAAGCCCACGGGGTAGCGATCCCAGGCGGGGTAGGTGGCGGTGAGGCCGTTCTCGAGGGCCATGTAGCGGAGGACGTCGGAGCCATCGTCGTCGCCCTGGGAGAGGTCAAAGCGTCGGTAGACCTCGACGAGGGGGAGGAGGCGCCGGGCGAGGCGCTGGGCGTCTTCGCTTCGCCAGGCGAGTTCGGAGCCCTCCGCGACGAGGAAGAGCTGGTCGTCGTAGACGCCCCCGCCCCAGAAGATCGAGCC
This sequence comes from Phycisphaerales bacterium, assembly GCA_036788215.1. Lineage (GTDB taxonomy): Bacteria > Planctomycetota > Phycisphaerae > Phycisphaerales > UBA1924 > DAIQNV01. The sequence goes on from DAIQNV010000043.1 coordinate 4,354, forward strand.
TTCCTCCGACGGGTAGGGACTGAGCTGGGCGGAGCGGGGGGCGAGGTCGGGCTGGAAGAGAGGGGGACTGCCCGTCTCCAGAGGGGTCTGCTCGGGCTGATTCAGCAGGCGCTCCGCCTCGCCCGCAGCGGTGAGCAGAACGAGCTCCGCGGCCCTCTTCTCCGCGGTGAGGATCCTGCGGTAGCCATTGACGAGTTCGGTGAGTTCGCGCTCGCCCCGCTGCTCGAGTTCGGCGCGTGTCTGGGCGGAGACGCTCTGTCCGAAGGCAGCGGTCCCCCGGAGCTCGATGAGGGCGTTCAGGACCATGGCGCCGAGCGTGAACCCCAGCAACAGGATCACGAGCTTGGTGCGGATCGACACGGGTGCATCCCGGCAAGGGACCCAGGGGCGGGATCGACGACGCGGACCTTCAGAGCGTACGCCCACCGACCCGTGGGACGCCCCCCCACGAACGGGGCCGATCATCGCCCCCATTCGGAGGGCGTGACTCGATATAGTGCGATCCGTCGCTGCGGGGACGACCCCACGGCACCCCACCTGTCCGATCCGGCCCAGCCTGACCAGCCTGTGCGAATCCGCCCCGGCCCGCCCCGGTCGGCCCCGGCCTCACCCTCCGTCCCCCAGGACCACCCAGCCCGCGATGGCCTCCGACCCCGCACCCATCCGCTTCGAGTCGATTTCGGGCCCGCCGATCGCGCCGATCGAGGTGGCGAGCGCGAAGCCCCTGGTGTTCGGGCGCTCGGGCGGGTCGGACATGCAGCTGACCGACAAGACGGTGAGCCGGAAGCACTGCCGTGTGGCGACGCGTGGCGGCACATGGTTCATCACGGACCTGGCCTCGCGTCACGGGACGTACCTGAACGGGATCAAGCTGGACCCGGAGCAGCCCGCGCCGCTGTCAGACGGGGACCTGGTGCGGATCGGGCCCTGGACCTTCCGGCTCCGGTCGACAGCCCGTCTGGGCACCGCGACGCCCACGACTAACGACCTGGCGTCGACGGCGCACCGGGTGCAGCGGGTGCCGGTACGGGAACTGCGGTCGGTGGCGCAGCAGCGCCTGGACCTCCTGATCGAGGCGGCGGCGGGGATCAACTCTGCGGGGACGCTCGAGGCGCTGGCGGAGCGGGTGCTGGACGCGGTGGCGCGGGGGACGGGCTTTGCGCGGGCGGCGTTCATCCGCCAGGTGTCCGCGACGGGCGATGTCGAGGTCATCGCGTTCCACGGACCCGAGCCTGTGGGGGAGACACAATCGGTCTCGCCCGATGCGCCGACGAGCCACAAGCGGGCGAACCAGTTCGAGCCCGAGGGGTTCAGCTTCTCGCGGTCGCTGATCAGCGCCGCCAGCGAGGGCGAGATCGTGCGGATGGCGGGAGACTCGGGGCTGAACTACGGGGAGTCGATCATCCGCTTGGGGATCCACTCGGCGCTGTGCGCGCCGGTGATGCTCGGGACCTCGGTCGAGGCGTATATCTACCTCGATGCCCGCGACGCGGAGGCGAGCGTGCAGCACGACGCGGCGGCCTTCTGCCAGGCGATCAGCCGGATGGCGGGGCTGGCGCTCGCGAACCTCAAGCGGGTGGACCTCGAGAAGCACCAGGAGCAGCTCGCGGGGGACCTGAAGGCGGCGCGGGAGGCGCAGCGCCTCATCATGCCCCCCGCCATCGCGACGCGGGGGCGGTACACCTACGCGATGCAGACCAAGCCCGGTCGGGTGGTCGCGGGGGATCTCTTCGACGTGGCGGAACTGGAGCCCGGGAACCCGGACGCGAAGCTCGCGGTCTTCCTGGGCGACGTGACGGGCAAGGGCGTGGGGGCGGCGATCCTGATGGCAACGGCGCAGACGCACCTGCGGATGGCGCTGCGGATGACCGACGACCCGGCGGAGGCGATCACCGAGACGAACGCGTACATCGCGGAACGGATCGGGGAGGGGCTGTTCATCTCGCTGTGGCTGGGCGTCCTCGACCCGAAGACCGAGACGCTGGCGTTCGTCGACGCGGGGCACGGGCACTGGCTGGCGATCCCGAGTGGGGGCGAGCCCCGGGCGGTGGAGTGCGAGGGCGGGCTGCTGGTGGGCATCGACAAGGCCTTCCGCTACCGGACGGAGACGGTGCCCTTCGGGCGGGGCGACCGGATCTGCCTCTTCTCCGACGGGCTGATCGAGCAGCCCAACCCCGATGGCGACCAGTTCGGGCTGGCCCGGACCATCAAGGCCCTCTCGACCTCCGCCAACGCGCGCGACGATGTCAAGGCGATGGCCAGGGCGGTGCGCGAGCACGCGGAGACCGACGCCCTGGCGGACGACTTCACGGTTGCGAGCATTCACTTCACACCCTGAAGGCGTTGTTCGTGGCCGATCCGCAGAGCCGGATCGACCACGGCACCCGGCCACTCTGCCACGTCAGAGATAACTCCCCACCGCGCTCCGGTAGGGCTTGTCCAGGTTCTGCACCATGTACCGCAGGGCATCCACCGCGTGGTCGCTCCCGTCCTTGACGGGGTCGGCGGACTCGGGGCGGTCGCTCGGGTAGCGGTACGACTCGAGGCTCTCGATCAGTCTGGCGCAGCGGGCGTCGACGAAGAGCCTGGGCTTCCCGCTCGCGGGGCGGAGGCGGGCGCGGAGGAGTTCGAGGCCGGGGTGGACCCCGAGGGCGCGGTCGCGGACCGCGAGGCCGGCGTCGCGGAGGGCCTGGGCGTCGGTCTTGCCGGTCTGCCCGTTGCGCTGCCGCCCGGCGGGATCGATGCCGACCCAGGCGGGGGTGACGCCCCCGGCGCCGCGCCCTTGCAGGATGGCGTCGATGTGGGTCGCGAGCACCTCGCCCGCGACGAGGCGCTCCGCGAAGACGGTGATCGCGTGCTCCGCGTCGACCCACGCCCAGAGGACGACGGTCGGCGCGCGGATGCCGAAGTCCATGCCCGCGATGCACAGGGCCTCCCCGGGGGGCCGGACGGCGCCCCGGACGAGGTGCACCGTGCGGTCGAACTCGGGCAGGACGAGGTCCCGGCGCGTGGGACGCAGGCAGAGCATCTCCGCGTTCCAGGTCTCCTCGCTCACGCGGGTCTTCAGTCGCACCGCGTCGGAGACATCGACGAACCCCGGCGCCTCGCCCGCTGCGTCCCGCGCCTTGGCCCGGCCCCGGCACTCGTCGTGCAGCGTGCAGGACTCGCAGGCGTGCCGCTCGTCGCACTCGTCGAGGACATCGACGACGCCCCACTTGAACACAGACCGCCCGCTTGCGGTGTGCCGCTTGCCGTGTGCCCCTCCCCCGGATGCCGGATGCCCGATGCCTGATGCCTCGCCCCCCTCCCCGCGCACGAGCCTCCACATGAGCCCGTGCGCGCGGTGCATCGTGCTCAGGCACTCGATGGTGCCCGGGACCCAGACATCGCCACACTTTTTGCTGCGGGTGACGAGCTGGGCGGCTTCCCAGACCTGGGGGTCGAAGAGTTCGACCTCGTCGCACCGGAGCTTCTGCACACGCGTCCCGCGCACGCTGGTCTGGCTCTGGGCGAGGACCTCGGCGCGGGAGCCGTTGGTGAGGCGGACGCGCTTCTCGGTGATGCGGCCCTGGACCATCGTGCGGACCTCGCTGCCCTCGATGAGGGCCCGCAGGTGCTCGTGCATGCGCTGGGCCTGCTCCAGCGAGCCCCCGAGGACGCGGACCTCGATGCCGGGCTTGAAGACCAGGTCGAGCAGTGTCGCGACCGCGGCAAGGAAGGTCTTGCCCCCGCCCCGGTTGGCCCAGACCACGCAGTCGGGCGAGCGTGCGTCGACGACGGGGAGGCCCGGCGAGCCCCCGGCCACGCGAGGCACACCCCCGTCGAAGAAGGCGTGGCAGACATAGTCGAAGGGGGCGGAGTGGCCCTCGATCAGGGCGCGGGTGGGGATGGTGATCTCCAGCCAGCGCTTGATCCAGGCGTGCAGTTCCTCGGGCGACTGTGGCCTGGCCCAGGACCCGGTCGTCTCGTCGGCGTCGTGCTCCGTGTGCGTGTCCCCGTGATCGTCGAAGTTCCCGTCGTCGTGCAGTCCGATCATCCCACCCCCCTTTGGTTGATGTCACTCGGTGTCGGTCGCCCGGACCCCGAGGGCCCGGAGCAGCGCGGTGCGCCGGTCGCGGTGCAGCCTGCGCAGACGCTTGAGGACCAGGGCCCGCTCCTCTGCGGTGATGAAGACCGTGAGGGGGCGGACGCGGGCGCTGATGTCTGCTTCGGTGAGGCGCCGCGGCTCGGGCGGCTCGTTCCTGGTCATCAGTGGTCTCCTGTGCGCTGGTGCTGGTCGGTCGGCCTGTCGGATGGGCTCGGTCGGGCCCAGCCATACCCGATCGCTTCGGCCATCAACCTTCCTGCGGCTCGTCTGCAGATGTCCTCGGTGGGGGCGATCGGGGCGGCGCGAAGGCGGGCGGTGCCCCGGCCCGACGCTCTCGCCCAGACGCCCAGTTCGCGGATGACGAGGGGGTCTTGGCACAGGCGGGCGCGGACGCCCGGGTCGGCGAGGCGCCAGGGGCGATCGGCGGGGAGGATGCCCGAGGCATCGAAAGCATCGAGCAGTCGCCAGTCGGCTTTGGAGCGCTCGATGGGCGCAGGGGTCATGCCGGCGCGTTCGAAGAAGGGGCTGACGCGCCCCATCGCGGCGACCGCTTCGACCGCGGGGGTTTCGCTGCGCTCGAGGCAGGTCTCGACGAGGCGGCGGGCGACGCCGAGCCCTCGGTACCGCGGGTCGACGACGACGCGGGCGATGCAGCGGAGTTCGGTGTTGAGGCGCTCCGCGTCGGCGCGCTTGCGCCCGGTGGTGAAGCGCCCGGGCCAGAGGTCGTCGCGCCAGGGGGCGTTGAGCACCGGGTGCGTCGCGACGAGGACGCCCGCGAGCTCGCCCCCGAGCCCGACGGCGCGGAGGATGGTCGTCCAGATCGCGGGGCGGCCCGCGCGGTAGTGCAGGTGGGCGAGGGCGTCGTAGTCCCGGATGGAGCCCCGGTCGATCGCGACGGTGAGGGCGGGTCGCCAGCGGGCGGGGCCCGGGAGGACGCGGGAGCGGCCGTCCCTTGCGAGGTGCAGGACGACATCGGGGCCCAGGAGCCTGGTCGTGTCCTCGTGGGCGCTGGCGCAGACGACGCGGAGCGCTGCGCCCGCGCGACGGGCCCAGCGGTGCAGCGTCGCGGCGACGCCCGCTGCGGTGATGCGGTCGAGCACGCTGGCGAATTCGTCGAGCAGGAGCCAGCGCGGGCCCGGGGCGCGGGACGCGCCCGCGAGGGCGGTCGCGAGGGCGAGGCGGGCACGCTCGCCTTCACTCAGCAGGCGGGCGGGGCGGACCGCGAGGCGGGCCTCGGCGAGGCCACTGGCGCTGAGGATGGGCCAGGGGTCGGTCGCGGGCCCGGCGAAGCGGGCGACGAGGTCGACGGGGGTGGCTTCGGAGCGGAGGGCGCGGTCGGGCGCTGGGGTGAGGGCGACCTGGCCCAGGCGCTCGCGGAGGGCGCGGAGGGCGCGGCTCTTGCCACTGCCACTGGGGCCGGTGACGAGGGCGAGGGTGCCCGGGGGGAGGTTGGCGAGGGCCTCCATCAGCTCGGGCGGCGCGGGGGCGCTCGAGGGCTCGTGGCCCAGGGTGAGCCCGAAGGGGGCGATGGCGCGCAGGGCGCGGTCGGAGGGTGGGGCGGGTTGATTGGGCGCGCTGCTCATTCGGGCACCCCCTGTGCGCTCCGGGACGCGGCGTGCAGGGCGCGGACCGCGTCGGCGTGCTTGCGGACGGTGTAGAGGGTCATGCCCAGACGGGCGGCGACCTCGCGGAGGGTGTGGCCCTCGAGGATCCAGAGCGTGGCGACGCGCCGGGTGCCCGGGGGCCAGGCGCGGCGACGGTCGGCGACGAAGCGGAAGAGGTCGGTGTCGGCCCGGCGCAGGGCGCGGCGGACACGCCGGCGCAGGGCGTCGGGGCGGGTCCGGACGAGGCGGGCGATGTCGGGGAAGGTGCGACCCTCCGCGAAGACCGCCTCGATGAGGGCCCGCTCGTCGGGACGGAGGAACCGGGCCCGGCGGACGATCGCCTCTGCGGCGCGACGGGCCTCGAGACGGCGCTCGTCGGCGGGGGCGAGGTCGGCGTCTTCGAAGACGCGGGCGCGTCGGGGGCGGCGGGGGCCGGTGGGGCCGGTGGGCCCGGTCGGCCCGGGATTGGGCGTGGGCGTGGTGGGGGCGGGGGTGTGGTCTTTGGGCGCAGCGGCGTCGTGGAGGTCCATCGGATGGTCTCCTTGGTCAGGGGTCCTGGATGTTGACGGGGTTCCCCACCCCGCCCTGCCTGTCCGGTGTTCACACAACTGTGAACATGGGGGTCATGCTATCGCCCAGTGGACATAGCCGCAAGGGTGTTGTATGGTGTATCAGCAAAATGTTTGGATATCTGTTTGGTGCCCGGGATGTCCGGGGGGATCATGGGCCCGGAATGGAGGTGTCCCGATGGCTGGCGAGGATGCGGGCGGATCGGGGGTGAGCGTGGGGGAGGCGGTGCGGGCCCGGCGGGGGGAGCTGGGGCTGAGTCTGGCGGAGGTGGCGGAGCGGGTGGGGTGCGCCAGGAGCTACCTGTCGGCGATCGAGACCGGGAGGCGGGCGGTGCCCTCGCGCGGGATCGTGGCGAAGCTGGAGGGGGCGCTCGGGCTGCCTGAGGGGGAGCTGCGCCGGCGGGCGGAGTGGGCGCGGACGCCTGTCGAGGTGCGGGCGGATGTGGCCCGGCTGCAGGCGGCGTCGGCGTCGGCATCGCGGGCGCTGGCGGAACTGGCGGAGGCGGGGTCGCTCGATGAGGCGTATCGGTCGGGGCGGCTGCAGGCGCTGGTGGAGGCGATGGGGGGGGAGCGGGATGTGGCGCCGGTGGCGCTGCCCCTGGAGGTGCCCCTGATCAACAAGGTGGCGGCGGGGTACCCGGCGGGGTTCACGGATCTGGGCTATCCGGCGCGGGTGGCGGATGAGTATGTGCGGGTGCCGGACCTGAGCGACCCGGACGCCTTCGCGGCGCGGGTGGTGGGTGACAGCATGTCGCCCGACTATCGCGAGGGCGATGTGGTCGTCTTCAGCCCGGCGCGGGACCTGGTGGACGGGTGCGACTGCTTTGCTCGGCTCGAACCCGATGACGAGAGCACCTTCAAGCGGGTGTACTTTGAGAAGGGGGCGGGCGGGGAGGAGTTGATCCGGCTGCAGCCTGTGAACCATCGGTATCCGGCGCGGACGCTTCCTCGGGAGAGCGTGGCGGGGTTGTATCGGGCGGTGAAGGTGGTGAGGGAGGTGTAGGGGGAAGGGGCGGAGCCACGAAGCCACGAAGGCACGAAGGCACGAAGCCATGGAGGCATCGAGGGGGAGACGGAGAGACGAAGAGACGGAGTGGGGAGGGTGGGGGCGTGGGTTAGTGGGTGGGGGGGATGGCGATGTCTTCGTGCCAGAGGTCGGGGTTGTTGGTGATGAAGGTTTGCATGAGGGTGATGCAGCGTTCGTCGTTGAGGACGATGACTTCGATGCCGGCTTCGCGGAGCCAATCTTCCTGGCCCTGGAAGGTCTGGTTCTCGCCGATGATGATGCGCTTGAGTTTGTGCAGGACCGCGGCGCCGGAGCACATGGGGCAGGGGGAGAGCGTCGTTGCCATCGTGAGTTCGTGCCAGTCGCGCCGGCGGCCCGCGGCTCGGAGGCAGGAGATCTCTCCGTGGGCGGTGGTGTCGCCCGATTGCACGCGCTTGTTGTGATCGGCGGCGACGATGGTGCCCTCGGGTGTCATGAGGGCGGCGCCGATGGGGATGCCTCCCTCGGCGAGGGACTTTTCGGCCTGGGCGATGGCGGCGTCGAGGGCGAGGAGGTGGAGGGGGGAGGGGGGAGGAGGCATGGGGAAGTATTGGGGGGAGAGAGACGCAGAGACGGAGAGACGCAGAGACGAAGTGCTGGGGGGTCGGTAGGCTGCTGCTCATGACCACGCCGACTGATGAGCATCCGAATCTGGTGTTGTTCGATCATCCGTTGATTCAGCACAAGCTGACGCACCTGCGGGATCGGGAGACGGGGCATCGGGCGTTTCGGGCGCTGATGCAGCAGATCGCGGGGCTGATGGTGTACGAGGTGACGCGGTCGTTCCGGACCGAGTCGGTGGAGGTGGAGACGCCGGTGGAGCGGATGGAGGGGGCGCGGCTGAGCGCGGTGGTGACCGTGGTGCCGGTCTTGCGGGCGGGGCTGGGGATGACGCAGGGGGTCTTGGACCTGATGCCCGAGGCGCGGGTGGGGCACCTGGGGCTCGCGCGGGATGAGCGGACGCTGGAGCCCAAGGCGTACCTGAACAAGCTGCCCCGGGACCTGGACGCGGGGCCGGTGGTCTTGGTCGACCCGATGCTGGCGACGGGTGGCTCGGCGGTGGCGGCGATCGAGATGCTCAAGTCGGCGGGTGCGAAGGACCTGCGGATGCTGTGTCTGGTCGCGTCGCCCGAGGGGGTGCGGAAGCTGGCGGAGAGCTGCCCGGGGGTGACGGTGTACGCGGCTTCGCTGGATCGGGCGTTGAACGAGAAGGGGTTTATCGTGCCGGGGCTTGGGGATGCGGGGGATCGGTTGTTTGGGACGGAATAGAGACGCAGTTCACGAGTAATTGGGAAGGCCGCGACTTTTCTCTGCACCACCCGTTGCCATTTGGCACCGTCGCGTATATACTTTGTGTTGTCTGAGTTGATTGAATCACTTCGAGACGCCGCGGCGCGTTCCGGCGAATCGCTTTATGGCATCGCCAAGGCGACTGGTATCAATCGTAGCCAATTGTCAAGAATGATGAGTGGCGAGCGAGGCTTGAGCGTTGAGTCCGCTGAGCGACTCGCCGAACATTTCGGATTCGAGATCGTTCTTCGCTCTAGCAAATTAAGGAAAAAGCACATGCACACTCGGAGTTTGCCGTACATCGAACTGCAAGAGTTGGTTCAGTCTCTCGGAGGCGAGATGAAGCATCGCCCTGTCGGTCGCGGAGTCGTGTGGGAGATTGATCTCTGGGGCAAACTGGCCGAGGTGGCGGTCCCGGACGGAACTGTCAACGCCCTCGACGACTGCTACGAGCCGCCGACGGGAAATCCGAATCCCACGCACTGGTCGGACTGGGATGGCGAATCGGAGTTTCGGCTGAAGCCTGATGCACGCTTTCGTGTCGTAAACCTGGTCCAGCGTCACGCAAAGTGATCGATCCACCGCGATCTCACGATCGCGGCTCTGATTACGACACGATGAGTTACGCGTTGACAGGCGCCGCGAGGTTGAGCATACGGTCTAATGCCGCCAGAGCGTGGTGGCGGACTTCGGGGTGGACGGCGATGACATTGCGGGCGGTGGAACTGGTTTCGATGGGGTAGGTGGCGTCTCTGTCTGCGGATTCGGGGGCGAGGCCGCAGAGGCCGTCGAGGACCCAGAGGAGGTGGGGTTCGTCGATGCGGTACATGGTGGTGCAGAGGCACTGGCAGTCGGAGAGGATGCGGACTTCGACGCCTCGCTCGGCCATGCGGTTGGTCATGCGGTGGACGAGGTTGTGCTCGGTGCCGACGGCGAAGCGGGCGCCCCTGGGGGCGGCTTCGAGGGTGTGGATGATGAACTCGGTGGAGCCGGCGAGGTCGGCCTTGTCGACGACTTCCTTGGCGCACTCGGGGTGGACGAGGATCTGCATCGGCCCCTGGCCCGGGGCGAGGGAGGCGTTGGCGGCGCGGATCTGGTCGCAGTGCTCGGGGCGGAAGAGCTTGTGCACGGAGCAGTGGCCGGCCCAGAGGATGACATCGGAATTCGCGATGTCTTCGCTGGTGGGGCCGCCGAAGGGTTCGCCCTTGCGGGCGAGCTTGGGGTCGTAGACGCAGGTTCTGGTGGCGGTGTCGATGCCGTACTTGTGGGCGGTGTTGCGGCCGAGGTGCTGGTCGGGGAGGAAGAGGATCTTGATCTGTTCGCCGGGGAGCTTGGGCTGGTCGCCCCCGTTCATGGCCCATTCGAAGACGCGGTCGGCGTTGGAGCTGGTGCAGCAGACGCCGCCGTGCTCGCCCACGAAGGCCTTGATGGCGGCCGAAGAATTGACATAGGTGATGGGGACGACTCTGCCGTTCCAGTCGCCGCCGGCTTCGAGGCGGAGGGCTTCGTGGATCTTGTCCCAGGCGTCGATGGTGTCGTCGTAGGCGGCCATGTCGGCCATGGAGCAGCCGGCGGAGAGGTCGGGGAGGATGACCTTGACGGACTCGGGGGTGAGCATGTCGGCGGTCTCGGCCATGAAGTGGACGCCCAGGAAGATGATGTGTTCTAGAGGGGCCTCGACGGGGCGGTCCTTGGCGACCTGGGCGGCGACCTGGCTGAGCTTGAGCGAGTCTCCCGTGGTGTCGGCGTGGCGGATGACCTGGTCAACCTGGTAGTGGTGGCCCAGGATGAAGAGCTTGTCGCCCAGGCGCTTGCGGCGGTCGGCGATCAGCTCGGCGAGGCGCGCGGAGGGGGTGCGGGTGTAGAAATCGGGGATTGAGGGCTGCCAGAGCAACGGGGGTCACCTCCTGCCGAGGGGTTCGGCGGGGGGCGTGCGGACGACGCACGCCGGACGGAAGTCTAGGCGCGGTCGGGGGTTGGGCGCTGCCTGTTGATTGCGTTGTGTTTGGGTGAGGGGGAGGATTGCGGGCGTCGCGGCGGAGAGATCACGAGGCGCTGCGCTTGGCTTGGCTTTACCCCCTCCGTCATCGCTTCGCGATGCCACCTCCCCCGTCGGCGACGGGGGAGAATTGAGTAGGGATTGAAGGCGCTTCGCTGGTGGTAGCCCCTCTCCTGTCGCTTCGCGACATCCTCTCCCCAGGGGGGCGAGGAAGCGGAGCGGGCGGAGACGTCAGGCGGCCTTGGGGGTCGCGGTTTCGGCGGCTCTGGCGGCCTGGGCCTGGACGCGGGCGAAGCGGACCGCGACCTTCTGGCGGGTGCCCATGAGGGGGGTGGTGCGGACGACGCGGGCGGAGACGAGGTCCTTGGTGCTGAGGAGGCCGCTGCCGGTCCAGGCGACGCCCACCTCGATGTCCTCACCCTCGATGAGGGGGCGGGTGGTGTCGATCTCGAGCAGGGCGCCGCCTGCGGAGACATCGGTGGTGCGGGCGGAGAGGTAGCGTGCGACGGCGGGGCGGAGGAGCTTGCACCCGAGGGTGGTCTCGGCCCGGCTGTGCGCACGGCGATCGTTCTGGGGGAAGACTGGGGTCATCGGCGGGCTCCGTCCCGGTGATTGACAGCGCATCATGCGTTGCCGGGTTTGGGTATCGGCCCTCGCGAGCCGATGCTTTGGATTTTGATGTCTGCGGGACGGTCATGCGAAGAATCCACCTGTTTATGGTGGGTCCGATCGGTAGGAGTGGCGGATGGAGTGGAGCGTTGTGATCCCGACGAAGGGGCGGCCCGGAAAGCTGGCGGCGTGCATCGCGGCGCTGACGGGGCAGGTGGGTACCGAGGGGACGCCCGGGTTCGAGGTGATCGTGGGCGTCGACGGGCCCGACCAGGGGGAGGGTGCGGCCTGCGAGGCGGTGCGGGGGGGGCTGGACCTGAAAGTGGTGGCGAGCCAGCCCAAGCGCGGGGGGGCGCTGGGCCCGGCGGCGGCGCGGAACCGGGCGCTGGAGGTGGCGCGGGGGCGGATGCTGCTGCTGCTGAACGATGACGTGGTGCCGGCTGGTGATGTGGTGGCCCGGCACGCGGCGGCGCGGGCGGGCGTGCCCGACAGGACGATGGTGCTGGGTGCAGCGCCCTTCCGGGTGGAGGCGGACGACCGGCTGTTCGACCGGCTGATCCGCGAGACCTCGATGATCTTCTTCTATGACCAGATGGTGCCCTCGAAGGTGGGCGGGGTGGGGGCGGCGGGCATGGACGATCCTGTGTTTCGGGATCGGGACTGGGGGTACCGGCACGCGTGGACCCTGAACCTGAGCGTGGAGCTGGAGGCGGTGCGCACGGTGGGCGGGTTTGCGACGACGCTGCCCGGGGCTGCGTTCGAGGATGTGGAGCTTGGCTGGCGCCTGAGAGAACGGTTCGGGAGCGCGGTGGTGTACCGGCCCGAGGCGGTGGTGGAGCACGACCATCGGTACGAGCCTGCGGGGTATCTGCAGAGAGAGCGGATGCTGGGGCGGGACGCCTGGGCGCTGGCGCGGGCGAACGAGGCGTGCGCGCGGGACCTCTTCGGGCGGGATGTGCGGTCGGCGGATGAGGTGGAGTACAGCCGAGCGTTTGTGGAGCGGGAGGCGACGACCGCGGGTCGTTTGGAGAAGGCGTTTGTGGGCCTGGCGGAGATCCCGGCGGGTGCGGTGGGTGGCGAGCGGGCGGGGGAGATCCTGAACCTGGTGTACGGGCAGCATGTGCTGCTGAAGCGGTGGTGGTGGCGTGTTGGTTTGTTGGAGGCGGCGGGTGAGCGTGTGGAGAAGGTGAAGGGTGGGCCCCGGGCGGGGTGGTGAGCCTGTCGCGGGTGGGCGTGGTCGTCGGCGTGCGAACAATGCACCTATGGCAACGACGGACCCGGGTGTGATACAGCAGTTGGTGGCGCCGGCGGTGATGATCTCGGCGAGCGGGCTGCTTTTGCTGAGTTCATCGGCGCGGATGAACACGGTGCTCGCGCGGATCCGGGTGTTCCATGCGGAGCGCCTGGCGCTCTGGCGCGGGGAACCGGAGGCGGGGTCCCGGCCCGATCGGGTGCGGACGCTGCAGCTGGAGGACCTGCACCGGCAGACGGGGCGGCTCCTGCACCGGGCGGGGCTCCTGCGGGCGACGATGCTGCAGCTCTTCAGCGCGGTGGGGTGTCACCTGGTGAGCATCCTGGCGCTCGCGGCGGGGGTGATCACGGAGGATGCGGGGGCGATGGGGTGGCTGGGGGCGGCGGCGGTGTGGGTGTTCCTCATCGGGATCGGGCTGACGCTGAGCGCGATGGCGACGAGCGGGCTCGAGGTGCTGGCGATCCTGGAGGCGGTGCGGTACGAGCATCGGCGGGTCGATGAGCTGTGCCGCTCGGAGGTGAGGGAGGGCGCGATCGGGCTGTCGCCCGACCCGCGGATCGGGGAGGGGACGGGCCTGTAGGGCTTGGTAGGCTGTCCGTTTGGCGCATCGTCGGGAGCCCTTGGGAAGGAATCGAGCGATGGCAGGGATCGAAGCGGGCGCACTGAACATCGAGCAGAAGTTCCGGCGGTTCAGCACGGAGAACCTGTTCGAGTCGTGGCGCGAAGCGCACTACGCGGCCCAGGCGGCGGCGGAGCTGGGCAAAGGGTGGGCGGAGCCCCGGGGGGACGACAGCCACACGAGTTTCGCGTGGTTCCGGGGGGAGGACGGGCGCGGGCTGGAGGGCGTCCCCGCAACGGGGCCCAAGGGATTGGTGTGCCGCCTGAAGTTCGAGGGGCTGGAGCTGAGCCTGTACGACGGGAAGGGCCGGACGGTCGCGGACTTCACGCTGGCGGGGCACACGCTGGCGGAGGCGATGGCGTGGATGGAGACCGCGTGCACGCACGAGCTGGGGCCTCGTCTTCAGGCGTCGGTGCCGGCGCCGGATCTGCCGGCGCACGCGGTGGCGTCGGGCGCGGTGTTCACGCCGGACCCGGACGGGGAGAACGACGTCGCGGACGTGTACGACGCGACCTTCCTCGTGCTGGAGCGTCTGCGGGGGGTGGACAGCCGCTTCGGCGAGGTGCGGTGCTGGCCCCACCACTTCGACATGGCGTCGCTGGCGGTGGTGGAGCAGGACGGCGCGGGCGCGATGACGAAGACGATCGGCGTCGGGATCACGCCCCCGGATGGGCTCGACGACCACGGTTACTGGTACGTCTCGCCCTGGGCGCGCGAGGGGGTGGCCGGCGAGCCAGTGTACCGGGCGTTGTCGCACGGTCGTTGGCAACACCGGGGGGGCGGTGTGTCGATGGCGCTGCTCTCGGTGCACGAGGTGGCGGGCGAGGGGGATCGGTCGCACAAGCTGGCGGCGTTTCTTTCGGAGTCGATCAACGCGTGTCTTGGGGTTTTGGATGTCTGAGGGGCGGGGGAGGGTGGAGGCTTTGATGGATGCGGAGTCGTTGTGAGTATTCCTCACTGACCCGCAGAGCCGGGTCAGTGGCACCGGGGGCTATCTTTCACACTCCGATTGTGGTGAGGATCTGCATGGCGCTGTCCCGTTTGAGCGAATCCGATCTTGCTCTGACGCGGGCCCGCACCACCCGGGGCCGTCTCCTCGCGATCGGCGTCGCTGTGCTTTCTGCGGTGGTGGCTTACCACGCGGGGAGGGCCTACCTCCGTGCGACCTTCCAGCCGACTTCAGCTCACCTGCCGTCGCATGTGGAACGGCACGCGGTGCTGATCCGTTTGCCGCTCGTGTTGCCATTCGCCGTGTACTTCGTGCTGTCGCCGATCCTCGACCGGATGATTGGTGGGAAGATGATGCTGCGGAGGCATCGGCAGGGGCGGTGCATCGCGTGCGGGTACGACCTGTCCGGGCGACCCGAGGGCGGGTGCCCGGAGTGCGGGCGCGGGGCGGGGGAAGCGGGCGCGTGATCGTGATCGGCCGGCTGGGGATGCACTACCCGCTGCGCGGATAGTGGCACCGGGGGGCGGTCGCGGGAGCCTTCCGCGATCTCACGATCGCGGCTCTGATCGGTCTGGATCCCCTACACTCTCGCCCCATGACCGACGCCCTTTCCATCCGGAATCTCCGCTTCACCTACCGCAAGTCCGCCGGCTCGGCGTTTACGCTCGAGATCGGCGAGCTCAGCGTCGCGCCCGGGGAGCAGGTCCTGCTCCGGGGGTCGTCGGGGTCGGGGAAGAGCACGCTCCTGCACCTGATCGCGGGGCTGATCGACCCCGAGGGGGGCGAGGTGCGGGTGGCGGGGACGGACATCCACAAGTTGCGCGGGGCGGCGCGGGACAAGTTCCGTGGGAAGCACATCGGGATGGTGTTCCAAACGCACCACCTGCTGGGGGGGTTCACCGCTGCGGAGAATGTGATGGCGGCGCTCGCGTTCAGCGGGGTGCCGACCAAGGAGCACGACGGGCGGGCGGCGGAGCTCCTGAACCGGCTCGGGATCGAGCGGCACGGGGCGATGCCGGATGAACTCAGCATCGGGCAGCAGCAGCGGGTGGCGGTGGCGCGGGCGCTGGCGTGCGGGCCGGAATTGGTGCTGGCGGACGAGCCGACCGCGAGCCTCGACCCGGAGAACGCGGTGGGGGCGGTGAGGCTGATGGAAGAGGTGTGCCGTGAGCGGGGGGCGGCCTTGGTGTGCGTGAGCCATGACCCGAGTTTGGTGGGTGTGTTCCCGCGTTCGATCGATCTGCAGGACCTGATGCCGGCGGGGGTGCGCTGACCATGGCGGTGACCGACTTCACATTCGTTTCGCGTTCGCTGACCGCCCGCACCTTCTCGACGGTGACGACGGGGGTGACGGTGGCGGTGGCGGTGGCGCTCCTGCTCGTGCTGCTGGGCATGCGGGACGCGGGGCGGAAGGCGTTTGACCGGGGCACGGGGAACATGCACCTCCTGATCTCGCGGGACGCGAGCCCCCTGGAGAGCATCCTGAACGGGATCTACTACGCGGGGGCGCCGCGCCGGCCGATCGCGTGGAACGAGTACGAGCGTCTGGCGCAGAGCTTCCCCTGGGCCTTCGCGATCCCGACGCAGATCGGGGACAGCTACAAGGGCCGGGCGGTGATGGCGACGACGGCGGAGTTCTTCACCGCGTTCGAGCCCAACCCGGGCGAGGGTTGGCGGCTCAGCCAGGGGCAGGCGTTCGACGGGCACTTCCAGATCGTGGCGGGGGCGGACGCGGCGCGGTCGCTCGGGCTGGCGCTGGGCCAACAGATCGAGCTGACGCACGGGGCGCCGGGGCCCGGGGGGCGGTTGCCGGAGGGGGCGCACAGTCACGGGGAGTTCCCGTTCACGATCGTGGGGATCCTGGAGCCGACCGGGAGCGCGCACGACCGGGCGATGTTCACCAGTCTCGAGAGCTCGTGGACGCTGCACGCGCACGACCGGAGGCTGGCGGACGAGGGGCCCCGGATCTCGGTGACGACGCCCGATGACCTGATCGAGGCGGACAAGCTGATCACGGGCATCTACGCCCGGACGCTGACGCGCCCCGGGCGCGACGCGGCGGCGGTGCTGCAGCAGGTCTTCGACCAGCTGCGCCGGGACCCGACGATCACGGTGGCGCAGCCTGCGCAGGAGGTGGGGAGGCTGTTCGCGATCGTGGGGAACCTGGACCGGATCATCATCGGGATCGCGTTCGTGGTGCTGCTGGCGTCGGGGGTGTCGATCATGCTGGCGCTGTACAACACGATGGAGCAGCGCCGGAGGCAGATCGCGGTCTTGCGGGTGCTGGGGGCGACACGGGGGAAGGTCTTCGGGCTGATCATGACCGAGTCGGCGATCATCGGGCTGCTCGGGTTCGGCATCGGCATCCTGGGGGCGTTCATCGGGGCGCAGGTGGTGGCGGACCAGATGTACCAGCAGCTCGGGATCGTGGTGGACCCGTCGGTGGACACGCGGATCATCGTGGGCGTGGGCATCGGGACGGTCGCGCTCGCGACGGTGGCGGGGCTGGTGCCGGCGATCGCGGCCTACCGGGTGAGCGTGGTGCGGAACCTGCGTCCGGCGGCTTGAGAGAGGGCGGCGCTCGCTCCTGTCCGGTCGCCCTACGCTGCGCCCGTGAATGCACTCTTGACCAACGACGACGGGATCCGTGCGCCGGGGCTGAATGCCCTGCACGCCGCGATCAAGGACCGGTTCGACGATCTCATGGTGGTCGCGCCCTTGACGGTGCAGAGCGCCACCTCGCACGGGGTGACCTTCGATCAGCCCCTGATGACGCGGACGGTGCGGTTCGCGGAGGGGGAGAGCGGGCTGGCGGTCGACGGGCGGCCGGCGGACTGCACGAAGCTCGCGCTGACGAACCTGTGGCCCGAGACGCGGGGGGAGGGCTCGAGGCCCGACATCGTCATCTCCGGGATGAACATGGGGGCGAATGTCGGGATCAATGTCATCTACTCGGGCACCGTCGCCGCAGCGATCGAGGCGGCGTTCCTCGGGGTGCCCGCGATCGCGGTGAGCCTGCACCTGGGCGAGGGGACCGCGGACTACGCCGCGGCGGCCCGGCACGCGCGGACCGCGATCGACCGGGTGCTGGAGTCCTGGCCCCTGCGCGATCATGCGTGCTTGAACATCAACATCCCCAAGTGCGAACTCGAGATGGGCGACGCACGGTTCGAGCCCTGCCCGATCGCGGTGTGCGCCATGAACACGCACGGGCTGGTCGACAAGTACGAGCGCCGTACCAGCCCCGGGGGGCTGGAGTACTACTGGTCGGCGGGGCACGGGCTCGACTTCCGGGGTTCGGACGCGGGAACGGATGTGCCGGCGCTCTTCGCCCGGGCGATCACGCTGACCCCCCTGCGGTACGACCTGACGCACGAGACGGACCTGGCGCTGTGGACCAAGCGCCTGCTGGGGTGAACGGGCTGGGCCGGAACGGGCGGAGATAGGGCGACCCAAAAAGCAAGCCGCGGGCGTGACGCCCGCGGCACTTCCCTTGCTTCCCCACCACGGCGTGCGTCCCGAGGGACGCAGACCCCGCTCGGGGCGACCTTTTTCCCCCGTGATGCTGAGGGCCCGACGATGATCGGGATCCTCTGCTCTCCTCCGGACCGGTCTGACCCGGTCTGACTCGGTCTGACTCGGTACGCCAAGACTACCTCTGGCGTGGACACGCGATCAAGGGATTCGGCGTAGTTGAGCCCTGAACTGGGTCATTTCCTGAACCCGCGTCCTCATAAGGACTTGGGAAAACCCTCATCAGTCACCCATTCGGGTGTGACC
>DAIQNV010000043.1:22256-27234 GCA_036788215.1 Phycisphaerales bacterium
GCGTCCTCATAAGGACTTGGGAAAACCCTCATCAGTCACCCATTCGGGTGTGACCCGGGCGTTTGTGCCGCCCTAGAACGGGCGGCGCGTGAGGTTCGGGATCAGGTTGTCCCTGCCCAGAATGAGGTAGTCGGCGATCTCGATCGCTTCGGCGAAGGAGTCCTTGGCGGTCGCGACATCCGCGGCGTGCCTTGGGATCTCGGCCCGCTCGAGGTGGTCCTGCGTGGGGATGGCGTCTCCGCAGACGAGGGCGGTGGGTCCGGAGGCGGTGGTGAGCAGGAGCCCGCAGAGCCCCGGGCTGACACCGGGGAGGGGGAAGAGGTCGACGCCCTGGCCCAGGCGGTCGGGGGCGGGCTCGCAGCGTTGCAGGATGGCGATATCGGTCTGCAGGACGATGCGGGCGGTCTCGTCGGGCTCGTCGAAGTTGTCCGCGAGTCGCTTGAGGGACTGGACGAGGGGGACGCCCACCGATTCGCGTTCGCGTTCGGCGATGAGCCAGCGGGCGCGTTCGAAGGCGCCGAGCCCGCGCCGGCAGTCGGGGTGGAAACTGGTCAGGAAGACGTGGGTGATGGCCTCCGGGCCCAGGTTCACGCGCTCGCGCAGGCGGGCGACCAGGGCGGCTTCGGGCAGGCCCGGGTCGACGAGGATGGTGATCTCGGACCCGTCCTCCGCCTTCGTGCGGATGAGCGTGGTGGTGGCGTGCCCGGTGCGCTGGGGCTCGCGCTCGTTCCAGAGCCCGTTGGCGGCCATCGTCCCGATGCTGATGACGCGGAAGTCCATGGGGTGGTCGGCTCCGTCTCGGGGCGTGAAGCGGCGTTCCCGGGGGGATCGGGTGGGACTGGATGGTATGGAGGGGTCGCGCCGGGGGACCGCCCGATCGAGCGAAGGCGATCGCTGGCACGGGGGCGCCGCGGATCGCACTGTGTTCCGCGTCAGCTGAGTCGCCGGGATCGCCCGGAGGACGGAGAGAGCGTCTGGGGACCGGCCCGGAGCGCGGAGGGCCGCGGACC
Organism: Phycisphaerales bacterium; assembly: GCA_036788215.1. Lineage (GTDB taxonomy): Bacteria > Planctomycetota > Phycisphaerae > Phycisphaerales > UBA1924 > DAIQNV01. The sequence continues at coordinate 23,267 of DAIQNV010000043.1, forward strand.
GGGTTCGCCAGGTGGGCCGGTCCCCGACAGGAGGCAAGCGTATCGAGGCCCGCGCCGGGGCCGTGGTGGGCGGACGGCGCGGGTCGGGCGAGGAACTTCCCCCTGCACCCGCCCTGTGTCGGTCAATCGCCGACGCAGGGTGTTCCTTGGCTTCTCCGTGAACGGGCACGGGCGGCGGGCGCATCGGCGCCCGCCGCCCGTGTTCATTGCGCGTGCGCTCGGGTTGGCGTGTGGGCTGAACGAAGGCACGCCCGCGCCTTTGGCGTGGGCGTGCCACTCTGTGTTGCTGGGGCTGCTTGATCGGCTCAGATCGACGGGATGGCGGGGAAGTCGATGTCGGTGTTGTTCACGTGGTTGAAGTAGTTGGTGAAGGTCGCGAGGGCGTAGACCGCGACCGTCTCCGCGATGGCGCCGTCGTCGTAGCCGGCGGCGCGGATCGCGCCAAGGTCTTCGTCCGAGACGAAGCCCCGCTTCTCGTGCAGGGCGGCGGCGAAGTTGACCAGGGCGGCGAGCTTGGCGTCGCCCTCGATGCGCCCGCGCCGGGCTTGGACGGTCTGGTCCTCGCTGAGGCCCGCGCCCTTTCCGATGGCGGTGTGGGCGTGCTGGCAGTAGTCGCAGTCGTTGGCGGCGCCGATGGCGAGCTGGATGGCCTCCTGCTCCTTGGCGCTCAGGCTCGCCTGCTTGAGGGCGCCGCTGGCGCCGAGGTAGAGGTCAAGGACGGCGCTGCTGTTGGCCATGCCCTTGAAGATGTTGAGATGCAGGCCCTTGAGGGGGCCATCGAGGATCTCGCGGGTTCGACCGGTGGCGGTGGCGGGGTCGACGACATTCAGACGGGGCATGGGAACCTCCTGTGCGGGGAACGGGGCGGTGGCCCGCCCTCCCAGTGTTCTTGCTCCGCTCCGGGCCCCGGGCAAGTGCCGATGGGCGGAACGGGCGGAGGGTGAACCGGGCGGTTTCGGCGATTATTCCATGTCCGTTGAACTATGCCGGAAACCGCCCGGGGGACGCGTAAACCGCTTTCGGGGCGGTCGGGGCGCCCGGAGGATCGAAACACGCAGGGACACACGCGGAATAAGGCCCGTACGATCCGGTCGCGGGGCGGAGCGCCCCGAGCGAGAGCGGCGGTCAGGGGTCGTGGCGTGCGTGGGGGATGGCGCCCGCGACGCGGCCCCTTGCCCCCACCTCTGGGAGCGAGCCATGGTCAGCCACGAGCCCGACACGCCGAAGCGAGCATCGAATGGTGCCGCGTACAGCAACGGTCACAGCCAGCAGTCGGCGCACACGCCGGGCACGCACGGGGGGGCGGCGGGTGCGCTCGAGGTCGAGCGTCTGCTCGTCGACATGAGCACGGAATTCAGCGCGGGCCTGACGCGGATCGACACGCACTGCCACAGCTGGGCGAGCGATGGCCCGGCGGTCGCGGCGCTCGGGCTGATCAACTGCCCGGAGTGCTACAGCCCGCCCGAGCGTGTGTACGAGCAGGCGATGGCGCGGGGGATGGATCTCGTGACCATCACCGACCACGACACCATCCGGGGGGCGATGGAGTTGGTGGAGCGGGGCTTCGACCGGTTCATCGTGGGGCAGGAGGTGAGCGTGCGGTTCCCCGAGGACCGGTGCATGCTGCACGTCCTGGTGTGGTCGCTGACGCCGGAACTCGATGAAGAAATCTTGAAGAATGACCTGCGGGCGGATGTCTACCAGTTCGCCCAGTGGCTGAAGGACCGCGAGCTGCCCCACGCGGTGGCGCACCCCCTGTACATCCAGAACGGGAAGCTGACGCGGTGGCACGTCGAGCGGGCGGCGCTCTTGTTCAAGGGCTTCGAGTGCCTGAACGGGGCGCACAACTACACGGTCTCCGACGCGGTGGTGCGTTTCCTCGACGGGCTGACGCCCGAGAAGCTCGAGTCGCTGGCGACGGAGCACCAGCTGGCCCCGGTCTGGCCCCAGCCCTGGATCAAGGCGCGGACGGGCGGGTCGGACGACCACGGGCTCCTGAACATCGGACGGACCTGGACGCAGATCGCGCCGCGGGACGGGAAGACCATCCGCGACCCGCGCGAGTTCTTCCGGCGGGTGATGAACGGGGAGAGCGTGCAGGGGGGCGTGGGCGGGCACTCGGCCCTCCTGGCGCACCAGGTGGCGACGGTGGGGGCGCACTACTTCGCGAACACGCTGTACGACCGGCGGAGCCCGTCGGGCAAGTACCTCTCGAGCAGGCTGCTCCGCTTCGCGGGCGTCAGCGTGCCCACGCCCAGCAAGAAGCGCGTGGCGGCGTACAAGGTGACGCAGAAAATGTGGCTGGGCAAGAAGGCCCAGCGCAAGAGCCTGCCGATCGTGCGGGCTCTGAAGAAAGAGCTCCGCCCCGTCCTCGAGCGCTACCCCGAGATCCGGCGTCGCCTGAACCCCGACACCTGGACGAGCGGGGCCCCGGTCGCGGAGCACGAGCGGATGGCGGAGTTCGTGCAGGAGCTCTCGGCGGCGCTCTCGAAGGCCATGGCCCCGAGCGCGATCAAGAGCCTGAAGAAGCGCGACCCGAGCAAACTGACCGAGCACGTGCTGAGCTACGCCTTCCTGCACGTCGCGCAGCTCCCGTACCTCTTTAGCCTGTTCCACCAGAATAAGGAGCGGAACTTCCTGGACCGCTTCGAGCACGAGACCGCGGCGCCCGGTTCCGGCGTGTCCGTCATGGAGAGGCCCATGCGCGTCAGCCTGTTCACCGACACCATCGCCGACGTCAACGGCGTGTGCCGGTTCATCCAGAACGTGGCGGAGATGGCCCACGAGACCGGGCGCGACCTCGAGGTCATCACCTCCACCAAGCTGAGCCCGCCGGACCTCCCCAACATTCACAACTTCGAGCCGGTCTTCGCCGCCAAGTTGCCCAAGTACGAGAACCTGGACATGAACCTGCCGCCGATCATGCAGATCCTGCGGCACGTCGACCAGCACCAGCCCGATGTCATCCACATCTCGACGCCGGGGCCCGTCGGGTGCGTGGGCTTCCTGGCGGCGAAGATGCTCCGCATCCCCGTGCTCGGGGTCTATCACACCGACTTCCCGGCCTACATCGACCGGCTCTTCGACGACCACGGGATGACCAAGGTCTGCGAGAAGTTCATGCGGGCGTTCTACAAGCCCTTCAGCGCGATCTTCACGCGGAGCGACGACTATGTCGAGAGCCTGGTGCGCCTGGGCCTCCCGCGCGAGGGCATGGTCACGCTCATGCCGGGCTTCGACGCGCGCCTTTTCCACCCCCGCTACAGGGACGAGACCATCTGGCCTCGCCTCGGCGTCCGGGCCGACGCGGTCAAGGTGCTCTACGTCGGGCGCGTCAGCGTCGAGAAGAACATGCCCCTGCTCACCGAAATCTGGAAGGGCGTGCGCAAGCGCCTCAAGCACGACGGCGTCGACACCCCCGTCGAGCTCGTCGTCGTGGGCGACGGGCCCTACACCCAGCAGATGGCCAAGGAGCTCAAGGGCAAGGACGCGTCCTTCCTGGGCTTCCGGCACGGGCAGGAGCTCAGCTCGATCTACGCCGGGTGCGACCTCTTCGCCTTCCCCAGCACGACCGACACGCTGGGCCAGGTCGTCATGGAGAGCCAGGGCTCCGGCATGCCCGTCCTCGTCACCGACAAGGGCGGACCCAAGGAGGTCGTCCGGCACGGCAAGACCGGCTTCGTCCTGCCTTCCGAGTCGATCGAGCCCTGGGTCGAACGCATCGTCGAGCTCATCACCGACACCCAGAAGCGCCGCGCCATGGGCGACGCGGCCCACACCGAGATGCAGAAGTACGCCCTCGTCAATTCCTTCGAGCACTTCTGGGATGTGCACACCGACGCCTGGCACGACCACCTGCGACGCCTGGGCATCAAGGAAGGCGAGCACCGGGGCCGCCCCGCTGCGGAACTGGCCAACCCCACCGCCGCGGGCGGACGCTTCGCGACGGGGCTGACGCCCAGCGAGGT
>DAIQNV010000044.1:0-25889 GCA_036788215.1 Phycisphaerales bacterium
TGACCGCCGACTGGGCCAAGATCCCCTTCGAGGTGCTGGGCCGGATCAGCAACCGGATCATCAACGAGGTGCGGGGCGTGAACCGGGTCGTCTACGACATCTCGAGCAAACCCCCGGCGACGATCGAGTGGGAGTAAACCGGTAGGATGGGCTTCCAGCCCGTCTGCCTTTGACGAGCCCGAAGCTCAAGCGAGGGACGCCGGGTGCCGCGCCTTGATCGGCTTTGCGGAAAGCCATGCGACCGACGACTACCCTCCCGGACAACCCCCGTTTCCGCTATGCTTTGACTGATGGATGCCACCGATGTCTTGGTCGGGTAATCCGAGGCCAGCCTCTACTACCAGACCACAAACCAGAAGCGTTTCCCGGACCGATTCTAACTTTGAGACCCGACACATACCGACCAAAAACCATCAGTGGCAAGCGGACTCGTGCCGCTTGAGCATGCGGATGAAAGGCACTTTCCTGGCACCATGAACAACGACACCCTAAACTTGACGAAGCAAGACTCCGTACCGCAGCAGACACAGGAGGCGTACCGCACGGACAGAGGGATGGCCCTCCATAGCACTATTGAGCAGTTCCTTTTGTCGGATGCATGTCGCTGCTTGCAAAATAAAGTCAAGCTAATATTTACCTCTCCGCCATTTCCCTTAAACCGCAAGAAGAAGTATGGCAACCTTGTTGGAGAAGAGTATCTGCAATGGCTAGCAGGACTGGCTCCAAACCTAACACAGCTACTGTCTCACGATGGATCAATAGTCCTTGAGGTCGGCAACTCATGGAATCCGGGCGAGCCAACAATGTCGACGCTAGCGATTGAATCTCTGTTGCAGTTTAAAAAAGCTGCTGGTCTTTATCTGTGCCAGCAGTTTGTTTGCCACAACCCCGCCCGTCTCCCAAGCCCTGCCCAGTGGGTTAACGTTGAACGTATCCGCGTGAAGGATTCGTTTACTCATGTATGGTGGTTTGCGAAGACTCCGTGGCCAGATGCGTGCAATCGAAGGGTGCTGACTGAGTATAGCCAGTCAATGCAGCGATTGCTTGACACCGGCAAGTATAACTCTGGTCGTCGCCCGTCAGAACACGCTATTGGCGAGCGATCGTTCCTCGCCGATAACGGCGGCGCCATTCCAGCGAGCGTGCTACAGTTCTCGAATACTAGGGCAAATGACGACTATTTATCTTATTGCCGCTCGAATGGATTAAGTCCCCATCCGGCTAGGATGCCACCGGGCCTTGCAGAGTTTTTTATTAAGCTGCTTACTCGACCAAAGAATCTTGTTTTTGATCCATTTGGCGGAAGCAATGTAACCGGATCCGTCGCTGAAAAGTTAAAGCGGCGATGGTTGATCGTTGAAGCCCGTAAAGATTACCTCGATACCTCCCGGGGTCGATTTGCTCAAGGATTGATCCATGACTAATGCCGATCTGCTGGCTGCTTTGCTACAAGCCGAGAACGAAGCACAAGTTGATAACGCTGCAAATCGCTTCATGGAAGCCACGCCGGAGGCGAGATGGGTCCCGGTCGGCGGACGACCGAACAACCGGGGCGTGATCGAGGTATCATCAAACCCAGGAAGGGCTGTGGTCGAGCGCGTCACTAACGCTATTGACGCAGTGCTTGATGCAGAGTTTGTCTCTCACGACGGCAAACCAGCAGTTACCTCCCCGCGTGAAGCAGCGACTACTTGGCTGAATGTGCCCGACGACGGACTGAGCAACATGACGCCAGCCGAGCGCCGCAAGCTTGCCAAGCGGGTCACGGTCCGGCTGCGTGCTGGCACAAGCCCCGACAAGCGCGTAATCGAGGTGCACGACAGCGGAGTCGGCTTGTCCGCTGAGCAAATGCCGACGACAATCTTGAGCCTGAACGAATCCAATAAGGTTCAGAAGCTCCATCAGGCTGGCACATACGGACAAGGCGGCTCAGCTACATTCGCGGCGGCGGAGTACAGTGTTATAATCAGCCGAAAGTCTGGGGCTACTGAAACTGCATTCACCATCGTGCGGTTCGAGCCACCTCCTGCAGATCAAATTAAGGGCGGCAGCTATGTTTATCTTACTGTAGGCAATCGGATTCCTACGGTAGGCACGGATCAGTACGCAGGTCCCGGAACAATGTGCTGCCATTTTGGTTACGATCTAACCAAATTTAGTTCGGCCATCGGACCAAATAGCATCTACGGTATGCTTCAGCAGGTTGTTTTCGATCCGATTCTGCCCATCTGGTTCGAGAACAAGGTGCATGGTTGGAATCGCGTTATCAAAGGCGCGAGGAACGGCCTGAATGGTGCTATTGATGAGGGTGATGAGCAAGGTTCAAAGCTCTCGCACCGAATGCATATGTTCTATGTCTCGCTCGGTGATTTTGGTCGAGCCGGCATCGAGTATTGGGTTCTCGAACGTGGCGACAAGAAGAACAAGCGACCTTCGGCAGCATTCGTCGACCCTAACAAGCCGATTGTCTTGACTCTGAATGGTCAGAATCAAGCTGAATTTGGGATCCGATTGGTTCGCAAGGACGCAGACCTGCCTTACCTAGCGCAGCGGCTGATATGCCATGTCGACTGCAATTCCCTTTCACCGACAGCGCTCCGCGGGTTGTTCTCCTCGAATCGTGAAGAGGCCCGAACCGGCAGCATCCACGCGATGCTTGAACGTGAGTTGATCGCGGCGCTTAAGTCCGATGATGAACTATCGCGACTAAATGGTGAAGCCCGCGATAAAAAGTACAGCGAGGAGGATGAGGCCGCATCGAAAACTATGCGAACTGAGGTCGCGAAACTCCTTCGCCTTCAGGGCTTCGAGGTTTCGACAGACGCGGGTGTTGCCCGCGGTACGGGAGGCGAGGGTAGCCGCCCCGCGGGACACCGCGGCGGAGGTAACCAACAGCCTATGCCACTTGAACTCTGCGAGCCTCCGACATATATCAAGGTCGTTTGGCCCGATGACGAAGCGATTACGATGCATCCCGGGCAGCGTCGCTACATCCGTATTGAGACAGACGCCAATTCCAGGTACCACAACCCAAAGGATCCTGCGAAATCGGGTGTTAACATTGCGCTCACTGGCGAAGGATTAAAGCAGGCCGGCACGACGGCTCTGTCCGGTGGCCGAATGAGGATACTAGTTACATGTGACGACAGTGCACAGGTTGGAGGTACAGGCGGGATCACTGTAGAGTTGAAGACCCCTGGCCGCCCGACGCTTTCGGATTCCCGTTTGTTTGAAGTATGTGCGCCGCCACCATCAAGGAAGTCACCGCAGCGTCTCGTGATGCCACCGTTCGATGTACGACCGGTCGACGGACCTGATGATGATATGTGGTCTACGCTTGGTTGGCCCGATGATACTAAAGCTGTCGCGTCATCTGCTGTTCGTGAGGATAATACGGTAGTTGTCTATTATTCTAAAGTTTTTCCTCACTTCGCGGATGCATTTGATCATCTCAACGCGAAGGATGCGGCGAAAGCGGCCTCGTTTGAGAGTCGATACAGAATATGGCTGGCAGTTCACTCCCTGATTCTCGATCGAGAACATCAAGAGACTTCGGCCAGTCCCGATCGGACGGAAGACGATAACTATGAGGCTGAAGAAGGCCGGGAGCGCCGGGAGCGGTGCCGTGTCGCGACGATTGCAGCGATGATGGCGGCGCAGGAGATTAAGAGAGGAGCGACGGAAGTGGTTGAGGACTAGCCAAGTTGGAGTGCAGGTGATCCACGCCGTTCGGGCCATCGCTTTAGTCACGCCCAATGCCACCGCGCGGAGCTCGAGCAGGCCATCCTCGCCAACCTCCTCCGCCTGAACCACAGCCGCGCCACCCCCCGCCCGCTGACCTAGGGAACGCAACCAACCTCTACCCCAAACCGGCGGGTCCGGCTCGATTGCGGCAATCGTTTGGCAAAATATTGGGTTCGGGGTTGATCAGGTGCCCGCGATCGGGCATCATGGACACCGGGCGGTGCGTGTGCAGGGGAGGAATGGCCGCGGGAGAGCCATCGCGACGAGTGGGGAGCGGAAAATCGTCAGGCGACGGGAATGAACGGGCCTCGGCTCGTGTTGTCGTCCCGAACGAATTACCTGTTGAAACAGGTATATGGTCCGGGAATGATCCCGGGCTGGCGTGCCCGGGGCGGACCCCGGGCCACATCAGCAGGGCACTGGCCGGGGCGGGGAAGCCCTTTGGCGGTTTGGATTTCAGGGAGAACGAACATGAAGCGGACGATGGCAGCGGTGTCGGCAGCAGCGGTCCTGGCGGCGGTGGCGGGCGTGGCGGGCCTGGGTCTGCCCGAGCGGGCGGCGGTCGCGGAGGCGGTGGCGCTCGACGACCACACCTATTCGGTGGACCCGGTGCACTCGAGCGTGGTGTTCAACATCAAGCACGCGGGGATCGCGAACTTCTACGGTCGCTTCAACGAGCTCAAGGGCACCTTCCACATCAACCGGGAGAACCCGAGCGAGAGCACCTTCACCGCGGAGATCCCGATCGAGAGCGTGGACACGAACAACGACGGGCGCGACAAGCACCTGAAGGCGGCCGACTTCTTCAACATGCGCCAGTACCCCACCGCGAGCTTCGTGAGCACGGGCTTCGCGGAGACCGACGAGGAGGGCGTGTACGACCTGACCGGGCGCCTGACCCTGCACGGGCGGACCAACGAGGTCACCGCCAAGCTGCACGACTTCGGGACCGGCAACTTCCGGGGCAAGGACATCGCGGCCTTCGAGGCGCGGTTCAGCATCAAGCGGACCGACTTCGGGATGTCGACCTACGTCGCGCCCGACGGGTCCGATTCGGGGGGCCTCGGCAACACGGTGAGCCTCGTCATCGCGGTCGAGGGCGTGAAGAACTGACCCGGGCGGGGCTCGATCGCGAGCGTTCGTTTCTCCTTTGCCTTTGCACAGTGGTCCCCGGGCGCGGGCACGCGCCGGGGGGCTTTTGAGGGGTGGCAACGAAAGGGCTCCGCGTGGGTGTGCGTGAGATCGTGATCTCGAGTGTTGTGCCTGCGCTGATCGCAGCGGTGGTCCTGGGGCTGGGCTGGGTGGTGTGGCCCCACCTTCAGAAGCGCATCAGCAAGAAGGACGGGGAACTCGGGGGCGGGATGCTCTGGCTCCTGCCGGTCCTCGTGGGCGGGCTGACGCTCTTCGGGGCGTACGCGTGGCAGACCCGGGTGGAAGTGTGGGCGGACGCCGCGACGCACCGGTTCCCGGCGGTCGGCCTGGGAGCGGCGCTGGCGGGCCTGATCGCGTGGGCGCCCCCGGTGCGCCGGCGGTGGTGGGCGCAGGGCGTGGTCGCGGCTTTGGGCGGGGGATTCGTCTCGTGGGCCTTCCTGTCGACGGTGCACCCGGACTTTCTGAGCGTGCCGGCGCGGTGGGGCTGGGTCGCGGGGCTGGCGGTGGTCGCGGGCGTGCAGGGGGTGGCGCTGGAGGGGGCGGGGAAGATCCTGCACAACTGGCGGGGGCCGGCGCTGCTCTGGATGCTGGTGGGCACGGTGGGCCTCGGGGCCACGGGTGGCTTCGCGAACGCGCCCCTGATCGTGGGCGGGGCGGCGGGGGCCTTCGCGGTGCTGGCGGTGATCGGGCTGGTGCCCATCAAGAAGCCCGCAGTGACGATCGCGGGCGGGGGCGGAGTCGCGGCTGCGGTGCTGCTGGTGGGCGTGGTCGCGTTCAGCAACTGGCTCGGGAGTGAGGAGCAATGGGCGATGCTGGGGCTGCTGCTCGCAGCGCCGATCGGCGTCGGGCTGGTCGTGGTGCTGCGGAAGACGCTGAAGCTGGACGAGCGGCGGAACCTGGCCCTGGTCGTCGCGGCGGTGCCCGCGCTGGGCCTGGCGGGGGCGCAGGCGGGGCTGGCGCTGCCCGCGCTGATCGAAGCGTCGGGCGGGGGCGACCCGTACGGGGGGTATGACTACTGAATCGGGCGGGGTAGGCTCTTGGCATGGTTCGGGAACTCTCGATCGCGACACGGGGCAAGGGGCTGCACGAGATCACCGAGGAGGTCGCGCGAGTCGTCGCGGAGGCGGGCGTCGAGGAGGGCCTGTGCACGGTCTTCATCCGTCACACCTCCGCGAGCCTGACCATCCAGGAGAATGCGGACCCCTCGGCGAGGCACGACCTGGAGCGGTGGCTCGATCGGCTCGTTCCCGAGCACGACCCCACATTCACGCACACGAGCGAGGGGCCGGACGACATGCCCAGCCACATCAAGGCGGCGCTGACCGCGACGAGCCTCGGGGTGCCGATCGCAGGGGGACGCCTGTGCCTCGGGACCTGGCAGGGGATCTATGTGTGGGAGCACCGGCGGACCGGGCACACGCGCCGGGTCGCGGTGCATGTCGGTCGCTAGAGCGAAGGGCTCGCCTCGCGCGACGGAGGGGCGCTGTCGGCCGCGGCTTCCGCTGCTCTCCGGATGCCCCGGAGCATGCCCGAGAAGACGAAGTGGTGGAAGGGGAGGACCGCGTACCAGTAGGCGAGGCCCAGGAGTCCCTTGGGGATGAAGTTCGCGGTCATCGTGAGGCGGGAGCGGTGCTCGTCGATCTCCTCGATGCGGAAGTCGAGCTCCGCCTTGCCCGGCACCTTCATCTCCGCGTGGAGCTTCAGGAGCGATGGGCGCTGGATGCCGGTGACGCGCCAGAAGTCGAGGGCCTCTCCGTAGGTGATGTTCGCGGGGTCGCGCCGGCCCCGCCGGAGGCCCGGGCCCCCGATGAGCTGGTCCATCCAGCCCCGGATGCGCCAGAGGATGTCGGCGCCGTACCAGCCGTGCCCGCCCCCGACACGGCAGACCGCCTTGAAGACCTGTTCGGCGGTGGCGTCGATGTCGACGGTGCGCCGGTCGGCGAAGGAGGAGCCCCCGGCCCAGTCGGGGTCGCCCGGGATGGGCCCGGCGGAGGACCAGCGGGTCTCGACCTCGTGCGCCTGGTGCTTGCCCAGGGCGTAGCGGATGGCGTCGTGCACGCGGAGGGTTTCGTGGGGCATGAGGCGCTGGGCGGTGTCGTCGGTGACGACGACGCGGTTGCGCAGCCCGTCGGACAGGTGGCGGGCGATGTTGGCGGAGACGGGGGTGACGAGGCCGATCCAGCGGGCGCTGAGCGTGGGCGAGAGAACGGGGACGGGGATGACGAGTCGCTTGCCGACGCCGATCTCCTGCGACATGAGGTCGATGAGCTGGCGGTAGGTGACGCGGTCGGGCCCGCCGATCTCGAGCGTCTTTCCGGTGGTCGCGGGCGTGTTGAGCGCCGCGATGAGCCAGTGCAGGACATCGCGGATGGCGATCGGCTGGCACTCGGTGCGGACCCACTTGGGCGTTGTCATGATGGGGAGGCGCTCGACGAGGTACCGCAGGATCTCGAACGACGCGGAGCCCGACCCGAGGATGATCGCGGCTCGCAGCACCGTGACCGGCACCCCCGCTGATTGCAATTCCGCCTCGACTTCACGCCGGGAGCGGAGGTGCTTGCTCAGTTTGTCGCTGTTGTCGCCCAGCCCGCCCAGGTAGATGATGCGCCTGACGCCCGCCCGCTTGGCGGCGGCGCTGAACGAGCGTGCGAGCTCGCGGTCGCGCTTCGCGTAGTCCTCGGTCGCGATCATGGAGTGAACGAGGTAGTACGCGGTGTCGCACCCCCGCATCTGTTCCGCGAGGGCGTCGGTGTCCGCGATGTCGCCCCCGACGACGGTGCAGCGGGGCCAGCGGGACCACTCGCGGTCCTCGAGCTTGCGGGGCGATCGCGCGAGGCACCGGACCGGGTGCCCCGCGGCGAGCAGGCGCGGCGCGAGCCGACCGCCTATGTATCCGGTCGAGCCGGTGAGGAAGACGGGCTCGACACTCACGCGGCCCTCCCGCGGTCGCGACGGATGAGCGAGCGGCGGGCGACGCGGACGCCCCCTACGCGGAGCGTCGCCTCGCCATCGACCACGGTGACGTTCACCCTGCCCCCGAACGCGTGATACTCGATGGGGACGAGACGCGAGACGCGGGCCGCCACGGTGCGGAGGCCATCATTCCGGCTGGAGCGGAGCAGCACCCGCGGGGAGCCAAAGAGGCGCAGCACGCGACCGTCGCCGCGGATGACCACGGGACGGGAGGAGCCGCGTGCGTGCGCCGTAAGCTCTCCGCGGGTCAGGATTTTGAGCCGTTGGCGTTGTCCCGCGTGGTGATGCGGAGCGTCCCGTTGAGGTGCCACTCGGCGTGCTGGGCGTCAGGCCCGGTGCCGCTGGGGACTTTCACCTGCATGTTCTCGAAGTGATACGCGATCTCGGCGTTGCGCCCGGTCAGACGGTCGTAGAGCTCGATGCCGAGGTCGGGCCAGGTCGTGGTGTGTGCTTTGTCGGTCATACCAGTGGTATCGCGGGCGGTGGGCCCTCGATGCGTCGCAGGGGCCCGCCACCGGAAAATGAGGGAAGATTCACGCGTAATCAGGCTCGTTGCCGGGCTTCCACTTGATGGCGCACCCGAGGCTGGGCTTCTGATCCTCCGGGACCGGCTCGCCCGCGAGGATGGCTTCGATGACCGCTCGGAGGTCCGCGCCGGTCGCCTCGCCCTTGTCCGGGCGGGTGTCGTCGAACTGGCCCCGGTAGACGAGCTTGAGGTCCTTGTCGAAGACGAAGAAGTCGGGCGTGCAGGCGGCGGTGAAGGCCTTGGCGACCTCCTGGGTCTCGTCGAAGAGGTAGGGGAAGACGTAGCCCCGCTCGCGGGCCTCTTCCTTCATTTTGTCGGGGGCGTCGGCGGGGTGGGTGCCCGGGTTGTTGGCGTTGATCGCGATAAAGCTGATCTCGGGGCCCTGTTTCTCGCGGGCGAGGGACGCGAGGGCGGGGGCGATGTGCTTGACGAACGGGCAGTGGTTGCAGATGAAGGCGACGATCGTCGCCTTCGACCCGGAGAGCTGTTCCAGCGTCATCGTCTGGCCGCCGATCGAGGTCTGCCCGAAGTCGGGGAGGCCCAGGTCGGGTGCGGTGGTGCCGAGGGGCAGCATGGTGCTCTGCGCGGGGGGCATGGGGGGCTCCTTGGGGTGGGCGTTTGGCGAGGCGGGGTCGATCTCGGGGGACTCGCGGGCCGGTGTCTGCTGTGAGGTCGTCTCCCCGTCCGTCAACCGGGCATGCTAAGGGCGGGAACCGGGCCTGTCTGCCCGGACGCGTGATGGGTGCGTAGGCTTTGTCATGATGACAAGCCCCACGCCGATGCCCCGGTCCGGTCCCGAGAGCCCCGCGAGCGTGGACGCGGTCGCGAAGATGATCGACCATGCGCTGCTGAAGCCCACGATGACCGCGGAGGAGATGGACGCGGGGTGCGCCGTCGCGGTCGAACACGGGTTCGCGAGCGTGTGCATCCTCCCGTACGCGGTGCGCCGGGCGGCGGCGCTGCTGCACGGGTCGGGCGTGAAGCCCAGCACGGTGATCGGCTTCCCGCACGGTGCGAACGCGCGCGACGTCAAGATCGCCGAGGCCCGGGAGGCGCTGCGCGACGGGGCGGTGGAGCTGGATGTCGTCGCGAACATCAGCGCGGTGAAGAGCGGGCGGTGGGACTATGTCGCGGACGAACTGACCAGCCTGATCCAGCCGACGCACGAGGCGCTGGCGAAGGTGAAGGTGATCTTCGAGACCTGCTCCCTGACCGATGACGAGATCCGGCGCCTGTGCGAGGTGTGCGCCGAGGCGGGTGCCGACTGGGTCAAGACTTCGACCGGCTTCGGCTCGGGCGGGGCGACCGAGGAACACGTGCGCCTGATGCGCGAGCTGAGCCCCGAGCGGGTGCAGGTCAAGGCGAGCGGGGGCATCCGCGACCTGGCGGCGGTCCTGCGCTACCGCGACCTGGGCTGCACGCGGATCGGCACCTCCAACGGGCCCTCGATCCTGGCGGAGCTGCGGGGCGAGGTCGACGGGGCCGGCGACGCGACCGGGGCCTACTGACGGGGCCTACTGACGGGGCCTACTAAGCCTTGCCCGGATCGGCGCCCCGGGTGACCCCAAGGTCGCCCGGTCACCCATGAACCGCCCCGGTGTTCACGCGGGGGGGCGGGTCGGGTCGATGGTGGGGGCATGGGTGAGCCCCACCTCATGATCATCAACAACCCCGGCCGGCAGAGCCGGCACTACCTCGAGGGGATCGAGGCTGCGGCGCGATGCACCGGGGTCCGGTCGAGTTCCCTTGAGCTCGAGCAACTCGTGCGGTGGCTGCTGGCGTCCGGGGCGCAGGAAGCGGCCTCGCGGGCCCGGGAGCTGCAGACGCGGTTCAAGCGCGACGGGGTGACGCACATCCTGAGCTACGGGTCGAACGCGACCGCGGAGTTCGGCGTCGTGGGGCGCGGGGCGGAGGCGCGGTCGGCGCTCGGGGATCTGGGTATCCGGCGGATCCACCTCTGGACCGATCATCCCAACTGGCTGCAGGAGGGCGTGGCGATCCGCGAGCCGGTGCGGGGGTTCCTCGCGCGGTCGACCGCGACCCACCTGCTCAAGAGCGCGGTCGCGGCGGAGGAGACCGAGGCGGTCCTGGGCTGGCGGGGCTGTGCCGCGACGATGATGGCGGAGGACCCGGCGCTGGTGTCGCCGGTCGAGGGGGCCCCGGAGCCCGAGTTCGATGCGGTGGTCATCCTGGGTGGCGTGGAGCCGGTGCCCGACGCCCTGGTCCCGATGCTCGACGCGGAGGACCCGCAGCCCGGCGAGGCGATGCGGACGCTGGCACCCCTGGTGATCGGGGCGTGGGATCGCGCGGTGAGCGTGGGTGAGGACACGGGGCTTCGCAGACTCGGGCGGGCGCTGGCGGAGGCGCGGATCGCCCGCCCGACGGACGGGTTCCATCGGATCGCCCTGGACCTGGAGCACGAGCACGGCGCCGCGATCGAGGAATGGCGCCGGGACCCGGTCCGCTACTTCGCGGGTCTGGGCGCCCTGCAGTTGCTGATGAACTGGCGCCGGGCCTTCACCATCGCGTGGCTGGCGCGCCGGTGCTCGGTGGGCGTCTTCGGCTGCGACGCATCCGCCGTCGGCGTCGCCCAGACCGACGAGCAGCGCGCGTGGGTGGCGTACGAGGACCAGGCGCGCATCTACGCCCGGGGCGGGGCGGCGCTCAACATCAACCAGGGGCACGACGAGGAGGGGCTGACGCACAAGCCCTTCCAGATCGCCGCCTCCGGCGCGGTCCTGGTGCACAACGCGTGCCGTGGGCTGGCGGAGGCGTTCACGCTCGACGAGGAGGCCCTCGCCTTCGAGACCCCGCGCAGGGCGCTCGGGGCGATCGAGCGGGTCCGCGACGCGTCGGAGCGGTGCCGTCTCGCTGAGGCGGGGCGGACCAGGCTGCTCGGGGAGCACACCTGGGGCCACCGCCTGCCGGAGTGGCTGGGCGCCTGACCGGGCGGGGGTCCGGATCGATCTGGTAGGGGGAGGCGGGGCGTGGTATCGTCTGGGCTATGGCGACCCTTGCGCTCCGTGATGTGTGGAAGACCTACCCGGGCGAGGTGCACGCGGTCCGTGGCTTCAACCTCTCGATCGCTGACGGCGAGTTCGTGGTGCTCGTGGGGCCATCGGGGTGCGGGAAATCGACGACGCTGCGGATGATCGCGGGGCTGGAGGAGATCAGCCGGGGCGAGATCTCGATCGGCGACCGTGTGGTGAACGAGGTGCACCCGAAGGACCGGGACATCGCGATGGTGTTCCAGAACTACGCGTTGTACCCGCACATGACGGTCTACGCGAACATGGCGTTCGCCCTCAAGCTCCGCGGGACGAAGCGGGCGGAGATCGACGCTCGCGTGCAGAAGGCTGCGGAGAGCCTGGGCATCACGCACCTCCTGAACCGCAGGCCCAGGGCGCTCTCGGGGGGGCAGCGCCAGCGCGTCGCGGTGGGCCGGGCGATCGTGCGCGAGCCCAAGGTGTTCCTGTTCGACGAGCCCCTGAGCAACCTCGACGCGAAGCTCCGGGTCGAGACGCGGGGGGAGCTCAAGGCGCTGCACCAGCGCCTCAGGACGACGACGGTGTACGTGACGCACGACCAGGAAGAGGCGATGACGCTGGGCGACCGGATCGTCGTCATGGCCGACGCGGAGGTGCAGCAGGTCGCGACGCCCTTCGAGGCGTTCCAGAAGCCCGTGAACCGGTTCGTCGCGGCCTTCATCGGGACGCCCCCGATGTCCTTCTTCGAGGGGCGGATCGAGGACGACGGATCGGGGCCGGTGTTCGTCTCGGACGCGCAGGTCAGCGGGCGAGCCGCGTTTGTGATGCGCGTGCACGCCGAGCATGCGGGGGCGGTGGGCGGGCACCGGGGCCCGATCGTGCTCGGGATGCGGCCCACCAGCCTTTCGGAAGGGGGCACAGGCGGGGCACAGGGCCCGGCGGAGCAGGAGGGGCGTCTGCTCACCGCGACGGTGCGCGTCGTGGAGCCCCTGGGCGACCGGATGGACGTCCACCTGGGCTTCGGCGACGGGCCGACCTTCCTCGCGCGGATCCCGGCGCACGGGACGCTGCCCATAGGACAGGACACCACGCTGGCGATCGCGACGGACGAGGTGCACTTCTTCGAGCCCGGCCCGTTCGGCGTGAACCTCGTGGCGCAGGCGCACGCCCTGCCCGCATGACGGTGAGAGCGTCGGCATGACCGAGCCCGGCCCAGCGCAACTGACGGACGAGGCCTACGCGGAACTGCGGCGCATCGCGGCCCGCTATCTCGCCACCGAACGCCCCGACCACACCCTGCAGCCCACCGCCCTGGTCAACGAGGCCTTCGTGAGGCTGGACGCGAGCTCGGCAGCCCGCTTCGCCGACCGCCGGCACTTCGTCGCCGCCGCGGCAAGGGCGATGCGGAACATCCTGGTCGACCACGCGCGGGCGCGGGGGGCGCAGAAGCGCGGGGCGGGCAAGCGGGTCGCGCTCGACGTGGAGGCGGCGGGGGTCGACGACGGTCGCGGTGCGGATGTCGTCGCGCTGGACGAGGCGCTCGAGCGCCTGGAGGCCCTGCACCCGCGCCAGGCGCGGATCGTCGAGCTGCGTTTCTTTGGCGGGCTGACGGGCGCGGAAACGGCGGCGCTGCTCGATGTCTCGGAGCGCACCGTCGAGCGGGACTGGGTCGTCGCGCGGGCCTGGCTGCGCCGAGAGCTCCGCAGGGAGGGCGAGGCGTGAACGACCGGGCGCAACGCCACCAGCGGGCCTCCGCGATCCTCCCCGAGGCGATCGACCGACCGGAGCACGAGCGTGCCGCCTTCGTGCGGGAGGCGTGCAGCGGGGATCGGGAACTCGAGAGCGAGGTGCTCAGCCTGCTCGCGGAGACCGGGGGCGACGACACCCTGCTCGACGACGCGGGCTGGGCCGGGCGGGGACTCGGCGCCCTGGCGCACGACGACGCGGACCGCCTGGTCGGACAGACGATCGGCGGGTACGCGGTGCGGGGCGTGCTGGCGCACGGGGGGATGGGCACGGTGTACGACGCGGAACAGGCGTCGCCCCGCCGTCGCGTCGCGCTGAAGGTGATCCGACGCGGGCAGGCGACGGAGGACGCCCTGCGCCGGTTCGCCTATGAGAGCGAGATCCTGGGCCGGCTCCGCCATCCGCACATCGCCCAGGTCTACAGCGCCGGCGTGCACGGATCCGGGTCCGCGCCCTTGCCCTACCTCGCGCTCGAGATGATCGAGGACGCGGAAACAATCACGGCGCATGTCTCCAGGACCGGGCTCGGGCCCCGGGAGACGGTGCGCCTCTTCCTGGGCGTGTGCGAAGCGGTGCACTTCGGGCATCAGAAGGGCGTGGTGCACCGCGACCTCAAGCCCGGCAACATCCTCGTCGGCAAGGACGGTTCCCCGAAGGTCATCGACTACGGGGTGGCACGCGTCGTCGCGAGCGACGCGGGCGACCCGACGATGGGGACGATCGCGGGGGGCCTGGTCGGCACAGTCCGCTACATGAGCCCCGAGCAGGCCCGGGGGCGCGCCGCGGATGTGGACGCCCGGAGCGACGTGTACGCCTTGGGACTTGTGCTCTACGAGCTGCTGACCGGGCGCCTGCCCTACGAACTCGGGGAGGGCGTCGTCGCCGCGGCGCAGGCGATCGCGACCCGGGAGCCCACGCCGGCCTCCCGGCACGCGCCGGCGTGCCGGGGCGACCTCGACACGGTCGTGCTCAAGGCGCTCGAGAAGGACCCCGCCCGGCGCTACGCCTCCGCGGAGGCCCTCTCCGCCGACCTCGAGCGCTGGCTGGAGAACCGCCCGATCGAGGCCCGCCCCGCGACCACCGTGTACCAGCTCCGCAAACTGGCGCGCCGCAACCCCGCAGCGACGATCGCCCTGGGGATCGCGCTGGTGTCGCTCGTCGCGGGCAGCGCGGTCAGCGCCGCCCTCGCGGTCCGCGCGACGCGGAGCGCGGACGACGCCCGGGCGGAGAGCGAGCGCCTCCGCGACCTCAACACCTACCTCGCCCGCGTGCTGACCTCCGTCACGCCCGACGAGGCCGGCACCAGCGACGTCACCGTCCGCGAGATGCTCGCCCGCGCAGCGATCGGCGTCGACCGCGACCTCACGGGCCGACCGCTGCTCGCGGCATCCGTCCGCCAGTCGATCGGCACCGCCCAGCTCGCGGTGGGCGACCGCGCCGGGGCCCGGGCGACCCTGCGGGCGGCGCTCGACGCCCGGGCGTTGCGCCTTGGCGACGACGAGGCGACGCTGGAGACCATGATCGCCCTCGCGGAGGCCCACTTCGACGACCAGCAACTCCGCGAGGCGGAAACGCTGTACGCCGACGCGGTCGCGCTCGCGGGCCGGCTGGGCACCCTGGAAACCTCGCCCCTCGCGGTCAACGCCCTGGCCGGGCTCGCGGCGACCCTCGCCCGGGATGGCGATCTCGCACGGGGCGAGGAACTGCTCGCCCTCGCGATCGACCGGGCCGATGGTGCGGGCGTGAGCGCAAGGGAGCGCCTGTCGCTCCTGAACTCCCTCGGGATGATCCGCGCCGAGCGCGGGGACGCTCCGGGCGCCGCCGACCTCCTCCGGGCCTGCGCCGAGGGCCGGCGCGACCTCCTGGGCGAGGAACACCCCGAGACGCTCACAGCGCTCAACAACCTCGCGACCGCGCTCACCGAGGCGGGCGACGCCCCCGGCGCCGAACAGGTGCTGCGCCGGGTCCTCGAGGCCCGAACACGCGTGCTGGGCGACGACCACCCGCGCACCATCTCCGCCATCAATAACCTCGCCATCGCGATCGGGCGACAGGGACGCCTCGACGAAGCCGGCGCCATGACCCGACGCGTCTACGAGCTCCGGCGCGCCACCCTGGGCCCGGAACACCCCGAGACCATCGCCTCCGCCATGAACCTCGTGACCAACCTCAGCCAGACCGGCGCCGAAGACGAAGCGGACCGCCTGCTCAGGGAGTTCGTCCCGATCGCGGAGCGCGCCCTCGACCCCGAGAACCCTTTGCGACTGTTCGCCATCAGCCGGCACGCGATGGCGGCCCTCGGGCGGGGCGACCACGACGAGGCGGCGGCGACCGCGGAGCGGGCCATCGACGCCCTCTCCGGCCCGGGCGTTGAAGAGGACTGGAACCTCTGGCGCTTCACCGCCATCCGGGGCGCTGCGCTCGGGGGCCTGGGCCGCACCGAGGAAGCCCAGCGTCTGCTCCGCGCTGCAGCCCGGGGGCTGGCCTCGACGCGGGGGGAGAACCATCCCTGGGCGAAGTGGGCCCGGGACCGGCTCACCGCCCTCGCCCCGCCCGCGACGCCCTGATTCCCCTCAACCCCCCCAACCAAAGTTTTTTTTCCCACGCGTGTCGGGATGCCCCCGCGGATCGCGCTACCCGGATCCGGCGGGCTGCGCCCACACCCGGCCCGGGTGCGGCCCCCCGGGAGGATGATCATGGTGCAGCGATATCGGACACGAATCGCGCGGGCGTCCACGCTCGTGCGCAGATGGACAGCAGCCCTGGTGTGCCTCGCGGTGGCGAGCCTCGCCCCCGCGCAGAGCGTCACGGGCGACTTCATCCCCTGGCTGCCCCCGGTCTTCGGGGGCGTCGCCACGAATCCCAACGCGCCCGGAGGCTTCACCATACTCGTCGACGACGACGGGGACCCCTTCACGCCCCCCGTCGCCTACAACCTCGCAGTCCAGGCCCCGGCGCTCGCGTCGCAGGCGAATTACCTCCTCTCACCCTCGCGCCGCTTCCTCTATGTCCTCGAGGACAACAGCCAGGGCACCACGCCCTCGCGCCTCTGGTTCGCGCAGCTCGACGGCGCCGGGGGCGTCTCGATCGTCCATGGGCCCTACACACTCACGGGCCAGCTGGGCTCCGCCCGCGTGCTCCAGGGCCCCTTTTTCTATGAAAGCTTCGGCGGGCTCAACACCGCGGTCATCATCGCAGGCCAGCCCAATGGCTCCGAGGTCTGGGCCCAGGTCTTCGACCTCAACACCCAGGGGCTCAGTGGCGAAGCCCGGGTCAACCTCTCCGCAGGACTCGGCGCCGGCACCTTCGCCCCCTCCGGCACGCACCTCGTCATCAAGAATGGCCTCTCCGACTCTGATTTTCAGAATGTCGACTTCACCCTCATCGATCTCTGCGCCGCCACGGGCAACTTCGGCCTCGCCAGCGACATCCGCGTCCCGAGCGCCGACATCCCGCCCGACCCCGTCTTCAGCGTCGTCGCGGTGGGGAGCGGCACGGTCGACATCGTGGGACAGATCCCGGGCCGGCCCACGCCCGTCTTCTTCCAGACCCTCCCCGACTGCATCGACGCCCAGCCCCCGGTCCTCGGGGCGTGCTGCTTCGACATCGGGGGCACCACCGGCTGCTCCGAAGGCGTCACCGAATTCCAGTGCGGCACCAACGCCTTCTTCGCCGGGGCGACCTGCGACCAGGCCTGCCCGCAGCCCGAGATCGAAATCTTCGGCGGCGCCCCCGCCACCGTCGCTGCGGGCCAGCCGCTCACCTACTCCTTCACGGTCCTGAACACCGGCTCGGTCGTCGCGAACAACGTCATCGTCTCCGCCCGCGCACCCGCCGGCCAGACCATCACCGGCTTCTCGCAGGGCGGCACACTTGGCCTCGGGCAGACCCTCGTCAGCTGGGCCCTGGCGCCGCTCGCGCCGGGCGCCGACCGTACCGTCACCATGTCCGTCACCACGCCCTGCAACACGGGCACCATCACGCTCCCCTCGACCTCGTACGAAGCGAGGATCGGCTCGAGCTTCTTCCGGGGCACCACGCTCTCCACCCAGGTCGTCAGCTCCGCGGGCGGGCAGATCACGCTCACGGTCGACTCCGTCGCCTCCGGCACCGAGCCCGCCATCCAGGGCGACTTCATCACCCACACGCTCACAATGGCCAACTCCGGCTCCATCGACGCGATCGGACTGCGTCTCGAGTGCATCCGCCTCGGGCCGGGCAACAGCCTCGACGCCATCCTCGACGACGCCGGGGGCAGCATCACCTTGGACGACTGCGCCCCGGGGAGGCTCACCTGGGAGGGCGACTTGCCCGCGATGAGCACACGCACGCTCATCTTCCGCACACGGATCGACTGCGTATCACCGGCAAATCTCGGGGGCCCCTTCGGCGTCTGGCTGAACCAGGGCGCCGAGATCTGGCTCCGGGGAGGCGGGGCCTGCAACAACATCGTCGCACGGGAGACCGCCCGACGCATCGAGACCACGCCGCCCATGCGTTCCTCGCTCACCTATTCCGAGGTCAATCCCGGCACGCTGCGGTTCCACCCCAACGTGCTGGTGGGCTTCAACCCCACCCTCATCGCCTTCGGACGACTCGGCGAGGAGGCGGAGATCCTGCTGACCGTCGAGAACCCCAGCGGGCCCGACCTTCAGGATGCCTTCTTCGAGTACAGCTTCGCGAACACCTTCCGGGCATCCGGATCCCCCTTCGTCGGCGCGCCGCCCCCGGGCGTCACCTGGGACCCCGTCGCAGAAGCGGTCCGCTACACCGGCCCGCTCGCGACGGGTGAAGTCATCGAGGTACGCCTCCGCGCCGAGATGACCTCGATCCTCGGCCCGGGCGACGAGGTGACCGTCGCCCCAAGCCCGGGCTGCGACCTCCCCGTCTTCCCGGACCGCAACGCACGCCTCTACGCGGTGCCCGAGCCCTCCGGTGGGCCCGAGGCCCACGGGGTCAGCACCTTCGCTCACAGCCGCTTCGACGAGCCCTTCGGAACGCTCCCCACCACCGTCCTGCCCGCCTTCGGCTTCGAAGGCATCGCGGGAATCGGCGCCGGCCCCGACGGAACGCTGTATGTCTACGAGCTTCTCTACTCATACCTCATCAACCCCGGGACGCTCAACTTCGCGGTCTTCGATGAACCCGCCGCCCCGCAGGACGCCGACCCCGTCTCCGGGGGCGTCGTGCACACCGACCGCACATCGATCTGGCGCTACCTCCCGGACGGCAGCCGGGTCGAGGTCTACCGCAACACCGATGGCTCCGCCCGCCCGGACCACGCCGCCGTGACCGATGACGGCATCATCCATGTCATGGTCGACGACGGGTCGTTCCCGCAGACTTTCCGGATCGTCAGCCTCGACCCGGACGCCGGGCCGCTCCCCCTCGGGCCCGCCGACCTCACAGGCGAGGTCGTCACCCCCACGATCACGCCCTCGTACGCGGGCGCATTCGGTCCGGTGCTGGGCCGAGGGTGGTCGGCGCTCGCGGATGATGGAACCGACCTCTTCGCGCTGTTCGCCACGACCTACGCCGGCACCGACGCGGCGCCGGGCGCGACGCGGATCATCTCGCTCGTGCGCATCGACCCGGTGACACGCGCGGTCACCGTCATCGATCCGGACCTCTCGATCGATCAGGGCACCAACGCCCCCCCACTTCCCCCCGACGCCGACCCGACTTTCCAGGCTGTCATTTCCGACCTCCCCTTCATCGACCCCGCGCGCGGGCCCGTCTACGAACTCTCCTTCGGCAGCGCGTACAGCTTCATCGACACCGCCACCGGCATCCCGACCCCGTACATCCGGAGGGCCCCCGATAGCCCGAACCTGAACGGGCTGGCCTACCTGGGCGTCCGCTGCGGGCCCGCGGACATCAACAACGACGGCGCCCTGACCTTCGCCGATGTCACGCTCTTCACCCAGCTCTTCGACGCGGGATCGCCCTCCGCCGACCTCGCGCCGCCCTTCGGGGAGATCACCTTCGCCGATATGTCGGCCTTCCTGAGCGCATTCAGCACCGGGTGCCCCTAGGGCCCCTGTGCAACCCCTCCCCGTCGCCCGGTACCCACCGGGCGGCGGGATTCCCCGGGGCGCCCGCCGATCGGGTCAGGTCGCCGACACCGGCCCGCGCTCGCGGAACCCGCCCGCCCCGTCGTGCTCCAGCCGGTAGGTTGCCTGGGGGTAGTAGCTCGGCGCGTGACGCCAGAGCGTGGGCTCCGCGATGTCGCGGAAGTGCGACTCCGCCTCCGCGACGCTGAAGCCCCGCTCCCCGTCCGCGCTGCGCCCCACGAACCGCTCGCGCCGGAACTCGGGAGGGCCATCGACGAACACCCCGAGGTCGATCAGGCCCTTCAGCACCGGGTGCAGCGCGAACAGGCCCTCAACCACCACGATCGGGCCGGGCGTCAGCGGGCGCTCATCCACCCGCCGGTTCTCGAAGAACGACCACACCGGCACCCGCGTCTCCCGGCCCTCCCGCAGCGACGCCAGGTCCGCCCGGAGCCGGTCCAGGTCCGCGTGGCGGGGTTCGTCCCGCTCCATCCGGGGCGTGAAGGCATAGTCGGGAAAGTACTCGTCGGTGCTCAGGGCGTCGGTGCCATGGGCTCGGGCGACCTCCCGGGCGAGGGTGGTCTTGCCGCTGGCAACGGGGCCCGCGATCGCGACGAGCGGGCGGGCGGGCCCCGGGCGCTCGAGCAGGCGGGCGAGATGGTCGTTGAGGAAGCTCGGGATCACGGGGGGAGGTTAGGGGGTCGCGCTCCCGCGGTCCCGCAGCCCGCGCCGTTGCGGTATCTTCGCCCGATGCAGGGCCTCGTCGGCATTCTCGGAATCCTGGTGATCGCGCTCGCGCTCTCGACCGACCGGCGGGCGATCAGCGTGCGGACGGTGCTCGGGGCGGTCGCCCTGCAGTTCGCCATCGCCCTCCTGGTGTTCAATGTTCCCCCCGCCACCGCCGCCCTGCGCTGGGTCGCGGAGGGTGTCACCGGGCTCCTCCAGATGAGCGAGGCCGGCGCCGTCTTCCTCTTCGGTGATCTCGCCCGCGCCGACGGGCCCGCCGGCTTCGTCTTCGCCTTCCGCGTCCTCCCCATCCTGATCTTCCTGAGTTCCCTCGTCGCCATCCTCTACCACCTGCGGATCATGCAGATCCTCATCGCGGGGCTCGCCTTCTGCCTCCGACGCACGCTGGGCGTCACCGGGCTCGAGTCGCTCGCGGTCGCCGCCAACATCTTCCTGGGCCAGACCGAGGCCCCCCTGTGCATCAAGCCCTTCCTCACCCGCATGACCCGCTCGCAGCTCAGCGTCGTCATGACCAGCGGCTTCGCGACGATCGCCGGCAGCGTCCTTCTGGGCTACATCGCGGTCCTGGGCGGGGCCGACCCCGAGCGCCAGGCGATGTTCGCGATGCACCTGATCACCGCCAGCCTCATGTCCGCGCCCGGCGCCTTCGCCATCGCCAAGATCATGGTCCCCGAGACCGAGGACCCGCCCGACGAACGGGCCGCGATCCGCGAGATGGAGCTCCCGGGGGCCAACGTGCTGGACGCCGCGGCCCGCGGCGCCCGCGACGGGCTTTTCCTGGCGCTCAACGTCGGGGCGGTGCTGATCGCGTTCGTGTCGCTGGTCGCCCTCGCCGACTGGCCCCTGGGTCTCGTGGGGACCAGCGTCTCCGAGGTGCTCGGGATGATCTTCACCCCCGCCGCCTGGGCCATAGGCGTCCGGTGGGAGGACGCGAACGCGATCGGCGGGGTCATGGGCCTCCAGATCGTCGCCACGGAGTTCCTCGCCTACGCCGGGCTCGCGGAGATCGCGTCGGACCCCGGGAGCACCGTCGACCCCCGCTCGATCGAGATCGCGACCTACGCCCTCTGCGGGTTCTGCAACTTCGCCTCGATCGGCATCCAACTGGGCGGGCTGGGCGAGCTCGCCCCCTCCCGCCGGGCCGACTTCGCCCGCCTCGTCGTCCGGGCGATGCTGGGCGGCATGCTCGCCTGCTGGATGACCGCGTCGATCGCCGGGCTGTTCCTCTGAAGGGCGCCCGGGAGGACAGCCCCCGGAACGCGTGGCGAGGACAAGTCCCGGCCCGATAATTCCAAACAAAAACCTTTCAGAAAGCCTCAGAACCTCTTGATCGGTCTTTGGGTGGACTATACCCTGACACTATGCGATCTTCGGGTCTTGTCATGTCTCAGAAACCCGCCCTGGCCCAGCTCCGCGAGCAACTCGCCCGGCTGGAACACGGAGCGGAAAGCACTGAAGCTAAAGGCCTTGGGCACTCCAAGCCGCTGACCCAAGGGGCACTTCACGAGTGGTTCGGCTGCGCAGGGGGCTCGGGCACGCGAGGGCTGTGGCACCCCCCCCTGGGGGTGCTGATCGGGGCCACCCGCGACGCGGTGCGGGGCGCCGCCGGGGGACCGAACAGCCTGGTGGTCTGGGTCGGACGGGCCTGCTGGCCCTACCCCCACGCCCTGGCGGTGCGCGACGGGGGGAAGGACGAAGGGGGGAAGACATGCGACAAGGACGATCTGCGCGGGCGCTCGCTGTTCGTGGACGCGCGACGACCCGAGGAGCGGGTCTGGGCGATCGACCTGGCCCTGCGCTGCCGCGCGGTCGCGGTGGTGGTGGCGGATGGCTCGGGCCTGGGGATGGCGGAGTCGCGCCGGCTCCAGTTGGCAGCGGCGGGTGGGGCGGGTGGGGCGGGGGGGGGGGGGGGGGGGAGCGGGAGCGCGATGGCCTTCCTGGCCCGCCCGCCCTGGGAGGAGCGCGAGCTCTCCGCGGCGCGCACGCGCTGGCGGGTCTCCCCCAGGCGGACGGAAGGCAACGGACAGGCATGGACGGTCGAGCTTCTGCGCTGCAAGGGACTGCAGCCCGAGGAGGACGCGCGACGCTGGGTCGTGCGGCGGGATCATGCAACGGGCGCAATCAGCGAGTGGCTCGCGGAACGATCGAAGGGCGATGGCGGTCTGGCTGCCCATGGCAGCGATCGACCTCTTCCGCAGGCGCGACCGGCCTGAGGCAGCGGACCGGAGGGCGATCCTGCTGGCGGTGGAGGACCGCCAGCGCCAGATCGTCGCTTCGTGCTGCGAGCGGGCCCTGGCCGCGGGTGTGCGCAAGGGCATGCCCGTCGGCCAGGCCCGCGCCTTGTTCCGCACCGACCTGGTGCGGATCGAGGCGCACGACGCCCCCCGGGACCGCGCGGCGCTGCACGCGCTCGCGTCGTGGGCCAGGCGGTGGTCCCCCCTGGTGGCGGTGGACGAGCCGGACGGGCTGCTCATCGACATCACCGGGTGCGAGCGGGTGTGGAAGGGCGAGGGCCGGCTCGTCGAGCGGGCGCGTGCCGATCTGGCGCGCCTGCGGCTCCGGGCCCGGGTGTGCGTCGCCCCCACCTTCGGGTGCGCCTGGGGCGTGGCCCGGTTCGGTGCGCACGACCGCGCGATCGTGCGCCCGGGCGCGGCGCGTGAATCACTCGCCCCGCTCCCGATCGCGGCGTTGCGCGTGGAACGCACGCTGGTCGAGCAGCTCGCGGAACTCGGGATCGAGCGCGTGGGGGATGTGCTGGACCTGCCCCGATCGACGCTGCCGGTGCGGTTCGGGGACGGGCTGTTGCTCCAACTCGACCGGGCGCTCGGGCAGGCGATCGAGACGATCGAGCCGGTGCGCCCCGACCCGCCCCCGAGGCTGGAGCGCGTCTTCGACGGGCCCACCGACCGGGTCGAGGCGATCGAACGCACGGTGCGCGACCTGCTGGACGAACTCGCGCCCGAACTCCTGTCGCGCGAGTGCGGCGTGCGCGTGCTGGAGGTGGAGCTCGCCCGCTCGGACCTGGCGCCCGAGGTGCTGACCATCACGCTGGGCCGACCCAGCCGGGACGCGAGGCACCTGTGGAGGCTGGTGCAGCCCAGGCTTGAGCGGGCGCACCTGGGCTTCGGCGTCGAGGCGGTGCGCGTGCGGGCGCGCGTGGTCGGTCCCCTGCGGCACGCGCAGGCGGAGCGCTTCGGGGACGGCGCGGTCTCGGCGGTCGAGTGCGCGCAGGCGGGAGCGGAGTTGATCGACACCCTGAGCAACCGGCTGGGGCGGGAGCGGGTGGTACGGGCGGAGATGGTCGAGTCGCACCTGCCCGAGCGGGCGGTGGCGTGGCGCCCGGCGCTGGACGGTGTGCCGAAGGCGCGCGAGGTAACGGCGCTCGCGCCGATGGACCGCCCCACTGTTCTCTTCGACCGTCCGACGCCGGCGCGGGTGGTGACGCTGCTGCCCGACGGGCCGGTGCACCGGGTCTCGTGGCGCGGGGGGGAGCACGCGATCGTGTCGTGCCTTGGCCCCGAGCGGGTGTTGTCCGAGTGGTGGCGCGCGACGGGAGAGGGGTCCGAGCGGGACTCGTTCTGCGTGCAGACCGAGGACGGGCGGTGGCTGTGGCTGTGCCGTGAAACGGGGGTGAGTGCGAGCGCGGGGGGCGATGCGTGGTCGATCCGGGGGGAGTGGGCCTGAGCGATGCCGGAGAATGAGTTTCCCAAGGTGCGTCCGCACCCCGCGAAGGCGGGCGGCTCCGATCCGCATGCGGAGCGGGTCATATCAGAAGTGGCGTACGCCGAGCTGGCGGTGACGAGCAACTACACCTTTCTGACAGGGGGGAGCCACCCAGAGGAGTTGATGGAGCGGGCGGCGGCGCTCGGGCACCGGGCGGTGGCGCTGACGGACACGAACACGCTCGCGGGGATCGTGCGGGCGCACGTGGCGGCGAAGCGGGCGGGCATCCCCTTGGTCGTGGGGTGCCGTGTGGCGCCCGGGGATGCGCCGGCGGTCCTGATGTACCCGACGGACCGGGGTGCGTATGCGCGCCTGTGCCGCCTGCTGACACTGGGCAAGCGCCGGGCGCCGAAGGGGGAGTGCCACCTGTCGCTCGACGACCTGCTGGCGCACCACGAGGGCCTGCTCGCGGTGGTCGAGACGCCCGACGCGGTCGACGAGCGCGTGCTGGGGGTCATCGAGCGTCTGCGGGGGGTGTTCGATGACGACCGGCTGTCGCTCGGTGGGGCGGTCGCGTTCGACGGGCGGGACGGGGAGCGGCTGGAGCGGCTGGCGGACCTGTCGCGCCGGACGGGCGTTCCCCTGGTGGCGACGAACCGGGTCGTGTACCACGACCCTTCGCGCCGGGCGTTGCAGGATGTCCTGACCTGCATCCGGCACGGGTGCACGATCGAGCGGGCGGGATTCCGGCTGGCGGCGAACGCGGAGCGGCACCTGAAGGAGCCCGAGGAGATGGCCCGGCTGTTCGCGGCGCACCCCCGGGCGGTGGCGCGGAGCGCGGCGCTCGCGGCGCGGGCGCGGTTCAGCCTGGATGAGCTGCGGTACGAGTACCCCGCAGAAGCGTGCCCGGAGGGGATGTCGGCGAGCGCGTACCTCGAGCAGCAGGCTTGGGCGGGGGCGCGGTGGCGGTACGGGGGCGAGCCCCCCGAGAAGACACAGTCGGCGCTGCGGTACGAACTGGCGTTGATCGGCGAGCTGAAGTACGAGGCGTATTTCCTGACCTGCGCCGACATCGTGGCGTTCGCGCGGTCGCGGGGCATCCTGTGCCAGGGGCGCGGGGGGGCGGCGAACTCGGCGGTGTGCTACTGCCTGGGCATCACCGAGGTGGACCCGGCGACGCACAGCCTGCTGTTCGAGCGGTTCATCAGCCGTGAGCGGGGCGAGCCCCCGGATATCGACATCGACTTCGAGCACGAGCGTCGGGAGGAGGTGATCCAGTACCTGTACAGCAAGTACGGGCGGGAGCGTGCGGCGCTGACAGCGGAGGTGATCACCTACCGGGGTCGGAGCGCGGTGCGCGAGGTGGCGAAGGCGCTCGGGCTGCCCCGGGACTGCATCGACGCGATGGCGAAGAACCTGGACCGGTGGGGCGAGTCGGCGAGCGACGAGCGGGTGCGGGAGATCGGGCTGAACCCGCGTGACCCGACGATCCGTCGCGTGATCGATCTGACGGGCGAGTTGATCGGCTTCCCGAGGCACATGTCGCAGCACGTGGGCGGGTTCGTCATCACGAAGACGGCGCTGAGCGAACTGGTCCCGGTCGAGAACGCGGCGATGGAGGACCGCACGGTGATCGAGTGGGACAAGGACGACATCGATGCGATGGGGATGTTGAAGGTGGATTGTTTGGGGCTGGGGATGTTGACGGTGCTGCGGAGGGGGTTGGAGTTGATCATCGAGGGGCAGAGGGGCAGAGGGGCAGAGGGGCAGAGGGTGTGCGATATCATGGGCGTACCTACCTTGGCAGGAGATGGGGATGTCGATTCGGACCTTTCGCGACCTGATCGTGTGGCAACGGGGCATGGAGATCGCGAAGGTGATCTATCGGCAGACCGGTGCGATGCCGGAGAGCGAACGGTTTGGTCTCATTGCGCAGATGCGCCGGGCAGCGGTGTCGATACCATCGAACATTGCGGAGGGGCACGCGAGAGGTTCCCGAAAGGACTACCTGCGATTCGTGCGGATCGCACAAGGGTCGCTCGCGGAACTTCGGACCCAGCACGAACTGGCGATCGATCTCGGCATGCTCCCGAGAACGGAACAACTCGAGTCTCTGCTTGCCGAGCAAGATCGGATGCTGAACGCTTTGATGAGCAAGCTCCGAACCAAGTAGAGGTCGATGACCGAATTGACATGCCTCCGCCCCTCTACCCCTCTGCCCCTCTGCCCCTAGATCCCTATCCCCTTTACGCCTCCATCGCCCGCTCACCCACCGACCCCGCGGTCTACGACATGATC
>DAIQNV010000045.1:0-25476 GCA_036788215.1 Phycisphaerales bacterium
GCAAGCCTACAGCGCCACCTCCGGTGGGTCCGGTTGGTCGGGGTGGGGGGTGCCTGTGGGGCCATGGGTGGGGGGTGTTGGTGGGCGGAGTGTGGCGGCGATGAGGGCGAGGGGGACGCACGCGATCGCGAAGGCCAGCAGGAGCGGGGCGAAGCTGTGGTCGAAGGCTTCGTAGATCCAGCCCGCGAGCAGGGGGCCGGCGCCGGTGCCGGCGACGATCGCGGTCGAGACGAGTCCCCGGATGCTGCCGTGGTGGGTGCGGCCGAAGTAACGGGCGATGGCGGGGTTGGCGTTCGAGACGCCCAGGCCCATGGCGAGGCCGAAGACGAGCATGCCGGCGCCGATGACTTCCCAGCGTGCGAGCGTGACCTCCGTGGTGGCGGCCCAGATGACGAGGCAGGAGGCGCCCATGACGAGCGCGGCGATCGGGAGGACGCGGTTGGCGTGCACGCGGTCCGCGAGCCAGCCCCCGGCGAGCATGGCGGCTGCGGTGGCGACGGGCCAGGGGGCGATGGCCTTGTCCGCGTTGGCCGGGTCGGCGCCGATGCTCTCGAGCAGTGTCTGCATGTGGAAGAGCAGGGCGGTGCCGATGATGCCGGGAGGGACCATGGCGCTGAGCAGGACCCAGAAGGCCCGCGTGCCCAGGGCCTCGCGGAGGGTGAAGGCGGGGTCGTTGCGGGGCGGGGGGCCTCCGTGGAGGGTGTCGTGGGTGGTGTGCTCGACGGGGTCGCCATCGAGGTGCTGACCTATGTCCTCGGGGCGGTTGCGGAAGATCGTGAAGACCAGGGGCAGGAGGACGGCGGCGATGATGCCCGCAATGATGAGCAGCGCGACGCGCCAGCCGACCGCATGGATGAGTGGCAGCACCAGCAGCGGCGCGGCGCCGGAGCCCAGGGCCATGCCGACATGGCGGATGGACTCGTGCATGCCGAGTTTGCGTTCGTACCACATGGCGAGGATGTGCCCCCCGAGCATGCCCAGCGAGCCCTGCCCGAGGAAGCGGAGGAAGAAGAAGGCGACGGTGAGCGAGACAGCGCCCCTGGAGAGGGGCGTCAGAGCGAGGGCGATCGTGAAGCCCACGGTGACGAGCCCGATGGCGGTCCGCACGCCCAGGCGGTCGGCGAGGCGGCCCACGAGTTGGAGCGGGGCTGCGGCGGCGAGCGTGCCGATGGTGTAGGCCCAGCTGATCTCTATGACGCTGAGCCCGAGGGCGTCGCGTATGGGCTGGTTGAAGAGCCCCATGACGACGGTCTGCCCGGGCAGGCTCGCGAGCGTGACGAGGAGGGCGACGCCCGCCATGACGGGGCCGTAGAAGCGTGCTGGCTTTGCGGCGAGTTCGGTCATGCCCCGGTCGGCAGGAGGCCCAGCTTGCGCAGGTCGTCGAGGGGCTCGCTGAACGAGCAGGACCCGTAGCCCAGGGCGAAGCGGGCGCGGGTGGTGCCGAGTTCCTCGAGCGTGATCTCGCGGTCGCGCCAGACGACCCCGTGCTCGGAGAAGCGGAAGGCGGAGGGGTCGGTTTCCTCGATGACCTGGGTGAGTTCGTCTTCCTTGGCCCGGTGCTGCAGGGCGATCGCGGAGGCGATGAAGACATTGATGAACCCGTGCATGGTGGCGCGGGGCGGACTCGGCTCGTAGGTGAGCGGGTAGTCGGCGCGGATCGGGTGGTGCAGGCCGGCGGTGGCTTTGAAGGGGACGCCGGCGGCGGCGCAGGTCGCGATGAAGCGGGCGACGGTGCGGGAGGGCGGGATCATGTCGGGCTCGACGCCCCCGCAGCGGATCTTGGCGGCGAGGCCCTCGCTGGTGGCGAGGGCGGTGATGATGCCTCGGGGGTCGGCGTCGAGGGTCTCGCGCGGGAGTTCGAAGAAGGGCTGGATGTCCTCGGGCAGGGCGTCGACCACGTCGTCGACCTCGGAGGCCCTGGCGACCTTCAGTTCGATGGTGCGGATCCGCGCGAGCCCGCCCTCTTCGCTCGCGTGGCGGGCGTTGAAGGCGTCGATGGCGTCGAGGGCCTGCTCGAGGGGCTGGTCGAGGACGACCGAGACCTCCCAGGGCTCGGAGGTCTGGGCCATCTCGCGGTAGCCGCTGGTGGCGAAGGTGCCGGGCATGAGGCTGCGGCCCTGTTCGGTGAGTTCGTCGAGGCGGCTGGCGGGGCAGATGAACTTCCCGAGGAAGCGCTCGTGGGTGCCCATGCGCTGGCGGCCGAACTCGGCGACCGCGTCCGACATGGATCGCTTCGAGGGCGGGAACAGGCCGGCGTAGTCGATCAGCCCGTCCATCAGCGTGCGGATGCTCGCGAGCATGGCTCTCCCTTCCGACCGGGGCCCCGGGGAGTGGTCGGGAGATGAAGGGTGGCTCACTTAGCCAGCTTCGCGATCACCCGCCACAGGTCGTGCTGGGTGAGCGTACGCCCGGTCCGCTCGCTGAACGCCTCGCGGATCCGGTCGAAGTCCTCGGTGTAGGGGAGGCGGTCGCGCTGGCCCAGCGTTCCCACGGCTCCGACGACCATTTCGGCGAGCAGCGTCTCCTCCTCGGGCTCGAGGCGGGTGGGCTTGGTCGCGGCGCGGCCCATCCTGGGGAGCTTGCCGGCCTTACGGAGGTTGTGCAGTTTGTGGAAGACGCCCCGGCGGTCGAGGCGTGTTTCCTTGGCGACGGTCGTCCAGAGCTGCTCGTACTCGGTGGTGTAGGGCAGGTCGTCGAGCGTGCGCCCCGCGGCTTCGTAGGCGCGGACGAGGGCGTCGGTGGTGTCGTCGCGATCGGAGTCGGCGCCGAAGAGGGAGGCTGTTTCGCCCCCTGCGCCGGCGGGTGTGGGCTCGTCGGCGTCGAGGAGGCGGTCTTCCCATGTGGCCATCGACCTGGCGGGGTCGGCGCCGGGGTCGAGGAAGTCGGTGGCGCAGCGTTCGAAGGTCGCGTGGCGTCGGGCGTTGGCGAGGCCGATCTCGGCGTGGCCCGCGGGCACGACGAACCGCCACTTCAGCCCGGGGTCGACGCCCAGGGCGTTGAAGACCGCGGATGCGGTGGGCGCGGGGACGACCTCGTCCCGCAGCGCGAGCTTGCAGAGGACCGGGCAGCGCACCTCGCGGGCGAGGACGACCGCGTCGACGAAACGCAGGCGGGCCCGGATCATCTCGGCGCGTTCCGGGCGGCGTTCGATGAGCGTCGCGACCTCGGTCCCGCTGCCCGCGCCGGCGCGCCCGGGCTCGGAGAGGCGCCAGGGCCAGTCGCCCATCGTCGGGAGGCCCAGGACGAGGCGGTCGACGCTGGTCTTGGCGCCGGGGCGACCGGGCAGCAGCGCCGCGGCGGCGACCGCGAGCCCGCCCCCGAAGCTCTCCCCGTGCAGATAGAGGGGGGCGCGCTCGCCTTCCGGGATCTCCAGCCTTTCGGAGAGCCACCACTGCAGGGCGCGGCAGGCGTTGAAGACATCCGCCACGGCGCCGGGCCATGTCCATCCGTCGCAGGCCTGGGGCTCGCCCGGGTGGTCGAGTCCGCGCGTGATCCAGCCCAACCCGGGCTCGGTCGGTTCGGTGAGGTCACCACAATCGAGCCGGCTGCCCGCGAACCCACGGACGCGGATGTTGAGGACCGCCACGCCCCGCTCGATCGCGCCCGCGAAGAGCGGGTCGCGGTCCGCCAGGGGGAGGCTGGCGGCGTAGCCGTGGGTGGAGACGAGGCCGGCGCGGATCGGGACGCCGGGGGGTGGCAGGAGGAGGCGTGCCCCGATGCGTGCGCCGAGGCTGGTGAAGGCGTGGGTGGCGGTCTCGTCGCTCGGGTCGAGTTGTCGCCCGCCCACCCCGTCGGGGGCGCGCTCGACGAGGCGCGGGCGGGCCTCATGGACGCGTTTCTCCCAGCGTGACCAGAAGGCGGAGTGATCGGGGGCGGGCGCGGGATCGGCGACGCGGGCAAGGGTCTCGATGGGCCCGTAGCCGAAGTCGCTCGGTTGAACGGAAGCGGACGCCGACATGGCCCAGAGCGTACCGCGCCGGCGCTTGCGTCCGGTGGAGGGGTGGGCGGGGGCTGACCCGGGCCCCCGGGGGCGGCGGGGCGTGTTCTCGCTCGCGAACGTGATCCGATGATCTCGTTTACATGTGTGAAGGGCGGCTCATACCGACGGCGGACGCTTGGCGGGCTGCCCGCATGGCGGTAAGGTCGCTCGATGCCGGCACTTGAGGCCAACTTCGACGGGATCGTCGGTCCGACGCACAACTACGCGGGGCTGAGCCCGGGGAACCTCGCGAGCGAGAAGAACCGTGGGGCGGCGAGCAGCCCGAGGGGCGCGGTGCTGCAGGGGCTGGCCAAGGCGAAGCGCCTGGCTGACCTGGGCATCGAGCAGCATGTGCTGCCCCCCCTCGAGCGACCCGATCCCGCGGCCCTGCGGGCGCTGGGCTTCCGCGGCACCGACGCGGAGGTGATCGAGCGGGCGGGGCGGGAAGCGCCGGCGCTGCTTTCGAGCGTGTGCAGCGCGAGCGCGATGTGGGCGGCGAACGCAGCGACCGTGAGCCCGAGCGCCGACACCGAGGACGCCCGGCTGCACATCACGCCCGCGAATCTCGCGTTCAACCAGCACCGGGGGCTCGAGGCGACGCCCATGGCCCGGATCCTGCGCGAGATCTTCGCGGACGAGGACCGCTTCTGTGTGCACGACCCCCTGCCCGGGACGCCCGGGATGTTTGATGAGGGGGCGGCGAACCACATGCGCCTGGCGAGCCGGCACGGGGAGCCGGGGGTTGAGGTCTTCTGCTGGGGCCGGCCCGACGACGCCCGCGATGCGCACGCGTGCGGGACGGTGCGGTTCAGCCCGAGGCAGGGGGAGGCGGCGAGCCGGGCGATCGCGCGGCGGCACGCGGTCCGGGAGACCGTGTTCGTGAGACAGGACCCGCGGGTGATCGACGCGGGCGTGTTTCACAACGATGTGATCGCGGTGGCGAACGAGGATGTGCTGTTTGTGCACGAGGCGGCGTACGCGGACACGGGGGCGGTGGTGGAGGGGCTGCGCCGGCGGTTGCGCGGGGAGCTGCGGGCGGTCGTGATCAGCGAACTGGAGCTCGGGATCGCCGACCTGGTGGACTGCTACTTGTTCAACTCGCAGATCGTGACCATCCCGGGTCGGGACGGGCCCGGACGCATGGTGCTGATCGCGCCGCGTGAGGTGGCGGAGAACGCCCCGGCAAGGGCGTGCGTCGACCGGCTGCTGGCGGAGGCGCCCGAGGTCGGGTCGGTCGAGTTCGTGGATGTCCGCGAGTCGATGCGGAACGGGGGCGGGCCGGCGTGCCTGCGCCTGCGGGTCGTGATGACCGACGAGGAGCGGGCGGCGCTCGGCGGGCGGACCCGTCTGGATGATGATCTCTACCGCGAGCTCACGCGATGGGCGGAGAAGCACTATCGCGAGGAGCTGCGTCCGGCGGATCTCGCGGATCCGTTGTTGCTCGACGAGTGCCGCGGGGCGCTCGATGACCTTTCGGGGATCCTCGGGCTGGGGTCGGTGTACGCGTTCCAGCGTTGATTGGTCACTGCAGCCCGCCGGCGCTGAGGATCGAATCGAGCAGC
Source organism: Phycisphaerales bacterium (assembly GCA_036788215.1). Taxonomy (GTDB): domain Bacteria; phylum Planctomycetota; class Phycisphaerae; order Phycisphaerales; family UBA1924; genus DAIQNV01. The sequence continues at coordinate 5,542 of DAIQNV010000045.1, forward strand.
CCGGGGAAGCGGGCGTCGAACTCCGTCCGACGGAGCGTCATGACGCGGCTGGTGCCTTCGGCGCGCTGGTGGACGATGCCGGCGTGGCGGAGCACCTTGAAGTGGTGGCTCAGGGCGGACTTGGAGCCCTCGACCCCGACCTCGGAGCAGACGCAGCCTGCGTCGCCCGCGGCGTCGAGCTTCCGCACGATCTCGAGGCGCGTGGGATCGCTGAGAGCGGCGAGGGCGGCGGAGAGGGGGACGGAGGTGAGTTGTGGGTGGTGGATGGTGGGCATGACGCGGGTGGCTGCTGAGGTGCCGAACGGGCTCGGGCCTCTCCAGTATTCGGTCCCTGGGCCTTGTACGGCCACAAACAGCCGTTGGTTCAAAAACCTTTGAAGCATGGGAATGGAGTCGCTGTCCTCCCGGGTTCGCCTCCGGCACGCCCCGCGAGGCGCGGGGGGCACCGGCAAGGGACACGAGCGGTCGAGGGCGGCCCCGGAGGGGGTGCGCGATCGGTCCGGACGCGCGGAAGGAACATGAGGCATGGATCTGCAACTGGCGGGGAAGTCGGCGTTGGTCACGGGGAGCAGCGCGGGCATCGGCGAGGCGATCGCCCGGAGGCTCGCGGAGGAGGGCGCGCGGGTGGTCGTGCACGGGCGGAATCGCGAGCGTGCGGAGGCGGTGGCGCGGAGTATCGTCGATGCGGGCGGGCAGGCGAAGGTCGCGATCGGGGACCTGTCGACCGACGAGGGCGCGGCGAGCGCGATCGAGCAGGCGCTGGGTGCGTTCGGTGGGCTCGACATCGTCGTGAACAACGCGGGGGGCTACGAGACGACGGACTGGGCGGGGGCGACCCCGGAGAAGTGGGCCGATGGGTACAACCAGAACGTTCTGAGCATGGTGCGTGTGATCCGCGGGACGCTCGCGCATCTGCGGGGTAAGGGGTGGGGGCGCTACATCCAGATCTCGAGCGGGATCTACAACAACCCCTTCAGCGGGATGCCCGACTACGCGGCGACGAAGGCGGCGAATGCCACCATGACGGTGAGCCTCTCGAAGGAGTTCGCGGGCACCGGGGTCACGGTAAACACGATTAGCCCCGGCCCGGTCCGGACGCCGGGGCTTGAGGTGTTCTTCGGGCAGGTCGCGCAGTCGATGGGACTTTCGGGCTCGTTTGAGGAGATCGAGGCGAAGGTGCTCGCGGCGGTGATGCCGACGGTGATCGTCGGGCGGGCCGGGCGGCCTGAGGAGATCGCGGACGCGGCGGCGTTCCTGGCGAGTCCGCGAGCGGACTACATCACGGGGACGAACCTGCGGGTGGATGGCGGGTTTGTCAGCACGATCAACTGACGCGGGCGAAAGGCCCGCGAAGCGAGTGTCAACCTTCCCCCTGATCGGCCCCCGGCGCTGGAGACTCGGCGTCGGGGGTCTTCTAGATCAATCCGCCAGCAACGCCGCCGTAAAGGTCTTGCCTGTCGTCTCCCGCTCCCACTTGTGGGCGGGCCCTCGCTTGGACTCGTAGAACTGCCAGAGCTCGAACCAGTAGCTGCGGAAGCGGTGCTCGCCGAAGGGCTCGTAGTGGGCCTCGAGTTGCTTGAGGATCGCGCGGTCGGTGCCGGTGTAGCCCAGGACCGCCTTGCCATGGCGCACGCTCTCGGTGTCGAGGGCGAGGCGTGAGTAGCGACCGAGGAGCTGCATGATGTTCCCCGCGGCGTAGGGGCCGATACCGGGGAGCGTCAGCAGGAACTTGAAGGCGTCGTCGTCGGGTGTTTCGGGCGATTCCAGCCAGGCTTCGTCGATGGCGCCCTTGTGAAAGAGCGTGGCGAGGTCGACCAGGCGCTGGTCGCGGTAGCCGACCGAGCAGCGGGCCCGCAGGGTGCCGGGGCGTGTTCGCGCGAGTTTCGTGGCGGTGGGGAAGGCGTGGCCACCGGTGGGGGCCTTGCGCCCCGCGACGATGCAGAGGCGCTCGTTCATGCGGATCGTGCTGGGCCAGGCGACATTGCAGCTCGTGACGGTCTTGACGACATCCTCGAAGAGCGTGGGCGAGCGGAGGAGGCGGCCCTGGCCCCGCTTCTTCCAGCGGGGGTCGAGGGCGTGGAACTGGGCCACGTGCTCGGCGGATTCGTCGAGGCGGAGCATGCGGGTGATTTGCGCGCGGGCCTCGGCCTGCTCGGCGCGGTCGAGGGTGCGGTCGAAGCGGGCCCGGAGGGGGGCGCCGGGCCCGTCCGTCGGGAGGCCGGGCTGGTCGATGACGACCGTCGCCGGGCCTGTTGCGAGGGTGAGGACCCGGGTCAGGGACTGGGCGGGCACATCCCAGTGGTTCGGGGCGAGCAGGAAATAGCCGTAGGAGCAGCAGTCGCGGGGGAGTTGGAAGTCCTCGGGCGGGCGGATGGTCAGGCGGGTGGGCATGCGGGTGGACGGTACCCCGGGCGGCTCGAAGTGGCCGGTCAGGGCCACGTTGGTGACAACGCGGGCTTTCGGATCGTGGGCGATGGCCCGCGACCGCGATGTCACCACCGCGGCTCTGATTGAGGGGCGAAACCTGGCTGCTGGCCGGAAAAAGGTGTCAGCGCAAGGCGACGCCCCGCGGTGCCCAATGGGCAGCGACGCGGGGCGTCTGGGGTGGGGCTGAGTTGGCGGAAGGTTGTGTGGGGTGGCCCCCACGCCCTCCGGGTAACAATAGGCCACCTCCGCCCCCAAAGGTCAACCCGTTTCGGACGGAAGTTCGCAGAACCGGCCTCTGCAGGCTCGGGGGCGGGGGGCGATGGGGAAGACGCCCCCGCCCGGGGCGGTTTCCGAGGGGGGGCGGAAGTCTGGGCGGGGCTTACTTTTCGCTGGCTTTCTTTCCGAGGAAGGCGTTGAGCATCCAGACGTGCTGGGCGGCCTGGTCGACGAACTCGTCGAGGATGTTCTCGGTCGTTTTGTCGGAAAGGTCCTGGGCGACGCCCTGGGCCTTGAGCATCCGGGCCCGCTGGGCGTGGATGTCGTCGATGGTCGCCTGGACCATCTGGCGGTGGTCAAGTTCCGCGCCGGCTTCCTTGATCGAGGTCTGGGTCAGGCAGGCGTTCAGCGAGGGGAGGGGGGTCCCGCCCAGGACCACGATCCGCTCGGCGATGTCGTCCATGATCGTGGCCCACTGGGTGTACAGCTCCTCGAACTTTGCGTGCAGCGTGAAGAAGTGCTCACCCTTCACCGTCCAGTGGAAGGTGTGCAGCTTGAAGTAGAACACCGCGGCATCGGCCAGCAGCCCGTTCAGCTCGTCGATGATCCTGGTCGTGCTCATGGCTCGGTCCTTTCGGAAGTCGGGAATCTGTGACGGAGACCGATTGTTCGCCCATCCGAGTGAACGGACGCGGCGGGCCCCAGCATACCCGGGGCCCACGCCCTGGAGACCTTTGCGATGCGTTCACGTTGCTCACGCTCCGGCCTTGCCGGGGCCCTGGCGATCCTCACGATGATGACCTTCGCGGGGCCCGGTCTCGCGGCCGGCGGGGCGGGGGATCGGGACCCGCGCCCCGGGGGCACCCTGGCGGTGGCGCTGAAGCAGGCGGGCTCGCTCGCGATCGTGGACGGTCGGTCGGGCTCGGTGCTGCGCACGATCGACCTGAACGCCGGGACGATGACGCGCGACGAGGACGGTGAACCCGCCGACCGCGCGGGTGTGGCGCCCTCGGTCGGGCCTCACGAGGTCGCCATCAGCCCCGATGGCATGCGGGCGGTCGTGAGCCTGTACGGATGGTCGCGTCCGGGGAATGAGCTTGTCTTCCTGGCGATGCCCGAGGGCCGGATCACGGGGCGGGTCACGCTGACGGGCTACACGCGTCCGCACGGGCTCGCGTTCGTGGGCTCGGGCGATGACCAGAAACTCCTGGTGACCGCTGAGGGTGAGCGGCGATTGCTGGTGGTGGATCCCTGGACGATGCAGGTGACCCGCGCGATCCCGACGCGTCAGCCCGGGAGCCACATGGTCGTGGCGAGCGCCTGCGGTGAGCGGGCCTTCGTGGCGAACGGCGACGCCGGCTCGGTGACGGTCATCGACCTTGGTTCGGGCGAGACGGTGAAGGTGGTGATGACGGCGCCCGGGGCGGAGGGCATCGCTGTACGCCCGGGCGATGGGCCCGGGGCGGGTGACGTCTGGGTCACGAACAGGGCGTCGCACAGCGTCAGCGTGATCGATGCACGCACGCTCGAGGTGAAGAAGAGCGTCGTGACCGGGACGGGGCCGATCCGCGTCGCCTTCACGCCCGACGGTGCGCGGGTGCTGGTTTCGTGCGTGGGGACGGGGGAGCTCGTCGTGTACGACGCGGAGAGCGTGGGCGAAGTGGGGCGCGTACTGCTCGAATCACCGGAGCACTACGACGCCTTTCACCCGACGCTCGGGTCGAGTACCGCGCCCATGGGTCTGGCGACGAGCGGCGATGGGCGCTACGCATTCGTCTCGAGCGTGCTGGGAGGGTTCGTTTCGGTCGTCGACCTTGAGGTGTTGGCGATCCGGAGCGTGATCGCGTTCGGGCCGAAAGCCGGGCCCGATGGCGTCGCGTGGACCGGCCTGACCACGGAGTGACCGCCGTCCCTTCGAGGGCTTCGGAGAGGGCAGGGGACTTTTCTGCGCTGGGGGTCGCGGCGCGTGGGCGTCGCGGCCCTCTTGTTGACTTGTGCGGTCGAGGCCTTGCCCGGTGGGGCCCGGCGTTACGGGCAGCCTGCGGCGAAGGCGGTGAGGAACGCGGAGACGTCAGCGAAGGTGAAGGCGCCCGCGGGGGCGGCGAGGTCGGCGGCGGGGTCCTGACCGCTGAAGGCTCCGAGGAAGGCGGAGATATCAGCGAAGGTGAGCTGGCCGAAGGGCGCGGAGAAGTCCGCTGCGTTGCACCCGCCCGCCGGGGCGGGGCCGGTGGCGACGATGGTGGCGGTGCCCAGGAGTTCGACATCGACGAGGTCGGGGATGATGTTCTGGGTGCCGGCGATGTCGAGCGTCGCGACGAGGGTGATGATGCCGTCCGAGACGCTGACCGAGCCGTTGAAGGGGGCGTCGTTGGCGCCGAGGTCGGCGAGGTTCTGCGAGCCGGTGTCGTTGCCGACGAAGAGGATGTTGTAGCTGTAGTTCGTCGTCCCGGTGATGATCGTGGAGACGGCGGGGAAGTCGAACTCGCTGGACACCAGGGGGGTCGGGCCCAGGGGCAGGCCGGGGGTGGCGTAGACCGCCACCGCGTCGGTCAGGGTCGCGGTCGCGGAGCCGAAGAAGCCAAAGCTGAAGTTGAGCGTCGGGTTCGACTCGAGGGCGAAGGTGAAGTCGTTGAGCGTGATTGCTGTCGGCGATCCGTAGTCATCCAGCACGATCTCGATCGAGCCGGAGACGGCGGAGGTTGCGGTGTCGGTGTCGTTGCCCACGGAGGTCATCGCGGTCGCGGTCACGAAGATGCTCGACTGGGCGGGGTCCACCGTCAGCGTGGCGGGCTGGGCCGACGCGAGGGCGGCGAGACCGGCGAGGGCGGTGGCGATGGTGGCGGTCGAAGCGGTGGGGGTGGGCATCGGGTTTCCTTCTCTTTCTCATCCGTCGCTCCGCGCCCGTGGGGCCGGAGCGGTTGGCGGGAGACTTGGGCAAGGCGGCAGCAACCGCGCCGCCGCGGGCTCACCCGCCGCTAGGAAGGTACCCCGTCCGTGGGCGGACGCCACCGCGGTGTGTGCCCAGGGGCGTCAAAAAAGCGAAGCGACCGGGGGTGCCGGCCGCTTCGTGAGGTGTCCGTGTGTTGCCCGGGGGTATCGGACTCCCGGCGGCGTCTTGGTCGTGTCAGGGGCAGCCTGAGCTGAACAGGGCGAGGAAGGCGGAGATGTCGGCGAAGGTGAAGGCGCCGGTGGGTGCGGCGAGGTCGGCGGCGGGGTCGCTTGCGCTGAACGCCCCGAGGAAGGCGGAGATGTCGGCGAAGGTCAGTTGCCCGAACGGGGGCGCGATGTCGGCGCCGTTGCAGCCCTGGCTGTCGGGTGTGTTGAGTGTGAACGCGCCGGGGTTGATCGCGAACCAGATCGAGTTGGAGGCCTTGAGCTTGACCCGGGCGGTGGTGGTGTTGATGCCGGGCGGGGGGGTGACGGTGGCGAATCCGTCGTTGGGCTCGCCGGCCGCCAGCAGGATGGGGAAGGAGTCCGCGTTGTCGGTCGAGAGGTAGATGTCGACCGTCTCGGCGTTGGTGGGGGGGCCGTCGGTGCCGCCGACGAACCAGCTGATGTCGAACGGGCCGGTGAAGCTCTGTGTGCTCAGGGGCGTGATGACTCCGAGGGGGCCCACGCTGTTCACGACGCTGATGATGACTCGCTCGGTCGCGGTGTTGCCCTGTCCGTCGCGAACCTGCACGCGCATCGACATCGACCGGGGCACCGAGGGGAGGCGCTCGCCCGGGTCGTTGACCCCGCGCAGGACCGCCGGACGGGGGAAGACGCGTGTCGGGTTCGTGGTGTCGGCGCGGACCTCGAAGAGCGGGATCTGCCCGTCGTCCGCGGCGAAGAGCGACGCCTGCGGCCCGCGGTCGCGCTGCTCCCAGGAGTAGGTCAGGGTGTCCCCGTCTGGGTCGGTGCCCACCGCGGTGAGCTCGAAGGGCTGGGAGGCGGGGATCGTGGTCGCGCCGGGGATGGTGACGGAGGGGGGGCTGTTGCCGGTGCTGGTGACGGTGCCGCAGTTGGGCAGGATTCCGAGGACGAGGTCTGCGGAGGCGATGGACTTGGAGTGGTACTGCGGGAGGCCGGTCGAGGCGACGTTGTCCGAGCCGCAGATGCCGGCGTAGCTCATGATGGTGGAGCCGGAGCCCGGCTCGAAGGCGTCGACGGACGACCACTGCTGGGACGAGCACCCGCCGTTCACGCCGTTCCAGGTGTGACCCGCGCCGAACTGGTGGCCGACCTCGTGGCTGGTCACATCGATCAGCGCCGCGTTGGGGATGCCCGAGAAGGTGCCGGAGACGCCCCGCCCCTTGAGCGTGGGGCTGCAGATGGAGCCCAGGCTGGCGACGACGCCGCCACCGGCGGTGTTGAGGACATGACCGATGTCGTAGTTCGCGTTGCCGATCACGGAGTCGAGCTTGGCCTGGTTCTGGCCCAGGAGCTGGCCGTTGTTGAAGTTGGAGTAGCCATCGGTGGCGGGGTTCGTGAAGATGATCGCGTCGTTGTTGGCGACGAGCTGCAGACGGGCGCCGAAGTCGGGCTCGATGTTGGCGTTGACTCCGTTAATGGTCGCCGCGACCGCTGCCAGCCCGGCGGCGACGGTGCCCCCGTTGGCCTGGGTGAACTCCCCGGTGGCGGCGAAGGCGGCGCGGAGGGTGCGGATCTGTCCCGCGATGCGGGCCTGCACCTCGGGGACGAGCTGCATCATGCCCGGGTCGATGGCGTGGTCGTGGCCCGCGGTGCAGACCCACTCGCGGGTGATGCCGGCGTCCTTCCACAGGAAGGCGCCATACACATCGTCGGCCATGTCGTCGAGGCGGTCCACGAACCACGAGCCCTGGGGCGAACGCACGAAGACGCTGGTTGCCTGCGGGGTGACGGTGATGCGCCCGGTGGCGCCGGGCTCGTCGACGCCGTACAGGCGGTAGGTCTTGATCTCGGGGAATCGGGCGGCGAGGTCGGGGTGCAGGACCTGGGTCTCCGCGACGCGCACGGTCCGCGTCGATCCGTCCGGGTGCGGCAGGTCGATCAGCAGCGGGGCATCGGTCGCGGCGGCGGTGAACTCCATCGGCGCCGGCGCGAGCTCGGCCCGGAAGGCGGCTTCGTCGAAGCGCACGGGGGCGTAGGCGCGGGGCTCGACGCGCGGGACCTGGACCTCGGGCGTCTGCTCGAGCACGACGAAGGGCGCGGCCTGGGTCGGGGCGAGCCCGGCCTGCGGCGCGGTCGAAAGCCCGGCAGCGAGAGCAAGTGCGGCAACGGTGAGCATCTGTATCATCCTCTTCTGACCGTGAATGTCCGTAATCAACGGCTCAAAATGAGCTGGGGACCCGAGGGACCGAGAACGGCGCGCAGAAAACCACGCGACTCCCCCGAGTATGGGCCGGTTCGCACCGGGGGGCGCGTGGGTTGCGGGAGAATGAGGGAAAGCTGCTGGCGGCGTGCCGGTGCAGTCGACACTGTCAACCGGCCTTACGGGCAGCCGGCCCCGAAAGCGATGAGGAACGCGGAGATGTCGGCGAAGGTGAAGTCGCCGGTGGGCGCCGCGAGGTCGGCCCTTGGCTCGGCCCGGATGAAGGCGCCGAGGAATGCCGCGATGTCGGCGTAGGTGAGCGTGCCGAAGGGTGCGGCGAGATCGGCGGGGCACGGGGGCGGCGCGGGCGTGTCGAGGCTGTTGCCACCGGGCACGAGGGCGACATTCTCGATGTCCGGGAAGACCGCGAGGACCGCGTAGTACGCCGACGCGGGGACGACCGCAACGCTCTGGGCGGTGCCGGTTGCGATCTGGGCGACGGGGCTGGCGTCCCGGAGGTCGAACAGATCACGGACCGGGCGATCGAGGGCGTAGACCCGCGACGCAACGGATCCGGGGGCGGGGGTCCAGGACAGCCGGATGTCCGGGCCGCGGGGTGCCGCGGAGAGGCGCGTGGCCTGGGCGAGTTCGGCCTGCGCGCGGGCGATGGAGATGACGCCCAGGGCGGCGTCCATTGAGGACTGGCTTCCGGGCGCGACATCGGTGATGAGGACCGCGGTGAGCCCGCGCCGGCGATCGATCCAGATGAAGCTGCCCCACGCTCCGGCGCCGACAATCTCCTCGACGTGGCCGGAGCCGGGGTTCTGGGCGAAGACCCAGGAGCCGAAGGCGTAGTCGGGGTCCATCCCGTAGGGGTAATCGGGCCGGCCCGAGGGCCAGGGCGTCGCGTAGACCGGCAGGCCCTGCGTGTTGTTGACGAACATCCGCTCGATGCTCTGCTCGCTGAGGACGCGGGCGCCGTTGTAGACGCCCTGGTCGAGGACCATCTTCGCGTAGTTCATCGTTTCACGGGCGGTGGAGCGGAGCCCGCCCGCGACCGCGGGGTTGGGGTTGAACTGCTGGTAGTCGGCCTGGGGCATGTCGCAGGGGTCGAAGATCCGCTGGCGGGCGAGCGATTCCCAGTCGAGGCCGGTGCGCTGGGATGCGATCTGGCCCGTCACCTGCATGCCTGCGCCGTCGTACCCCAGCATCGTCGCGGGCGGGAAGACCTGCGTCGCTGTGGCGGCGATCAGGTTCACGGACTGCTGGAGCGTGAAGAATGGCAACCGCTGATAAGGCTGCGTCGGTTCCACCCCGTGGCGCATCGCCCAGCAGTCGAGGATGGTGGCCCCGCCGACGCCGTTCGTTGCGAACTGGGGCAGGGCTGCGCCGATGGATTGATCGGGGTCGATGGTGCCATCGTCGATGAGGGAGAGGATGACGCCTGCGGAGATGGTCTTGGTGAAGGATGCGAGGCGCGTCCTGGTGTCCTCATCGATCGATCCGGCCTGGAATCGGTAGAGTTCTCGGCCGTTCTGGCGCACGAGCACCGTCACGTTCCCGTTGAGGTTGGGGAGCTGGCCGGTCAGCAGGGCGTCCGCTGCGGAGAAGTCGTAGGGCAGGGCGAAGGCGGGCCCGGTGAGCAGCATCGGGAACACGATCCAAGGGGCGCGCGGCATCGGCCGTCCTTTCTCTTGTTCGGTGACGGGCAGAGGGTGCGGCAACGGCGCATAAACAACGCCCCTCATGGGGCGTTGTTGCGAGAAACGCGTTCAGATTTCACCCGCGACACCGGTTACGGGCAGCCGGCGGCGAAGGCGGCGAGGAATGCGGAGATGTCGGCAAAGGTGAACTGGCCCGCAGGATCGGCGAGGTCGGCCGCCGGGTCCGAAGCCGCGAAGGCGGCGAGGAACGCGGAGATGTCGGCGAAAGTGAGCTGGTCGAACGGGGCGGCGAGATCGGCGGGGTTGCAGCCCGTCGCGAAGCCGGGTGTTTCGACGACGATGAAGGCCTGCCCGAGGTCGTTGTCGAGGTCGTCCCGGATGTCGACGACGGTGTAGAAGCGCCCGTCGTCCGCCAGGAAGCCGCCGAGGCCCGCGGGACTCGCGGAGAAGAAGCCGGAGGTGAAGATGTACGCGTTGTCGAGCGTCCCGTCGTTGTCGAGGTCGAGCTGGTCTCCGGAGCGGAGGAACTCCTGCCCGTTGTAGGTCCAGACGGCGTTGTCGCGCGGGCTCAGGTTATCGGTGAACCCGCCCAGCACCACATTCCCGTTGCTGTCGCCGGCGGTGATGAAGAATGTTGTATCCGAGCTCGAGGTCCAGGGGATTTCCGACCAGAGCTCGCCGGGGACGGTGCCGTTGACGGGGTCGCCCGACTTGGCGATGAGCGCGCCGTTGCGGATCGCGCCGCCCGTCCCATCGGTGAAGCGCACGCGGGTGAGCCAGTCGCCGTTGGCCTCGAGGATGTTCTGCTCGCCGTTGATCTGGCTGATCGTCCGCCCGTCGAAGGTGTCCCCCGCCGCGAGAACCACGGCACCGTCCTTGACCAGGACGATCGGGCCGGAGCTGTTCACCAGCGTCCCGCGTACGACCCAGTTCGTGAAGTCGGGGGTGGCTTGGAAGGCGTTCCGACCGCCGAAGCCGGCTGTGGAGAAGGGATCGGCCGCACCCGCCACGCTCCCGCCGTTGCGAAGAACGACCCGGGCCCCGTCGTCCAGGAAGTACGACACATCGGAGGTCGAAGCGGTGGAGGACCAGCCAAAGCCGACCGCCCCGCTGTCGGCGATCGTCGGCCCGTAGTTCGCGCTGCCCAGGACATCGCCGGTGGCGATGGTCTGCCCCTCGCGGAACGCGACGGAGATCGAGGACCCGTCGAAGGTTCCGCGGTACACCACCTCATCATCCGTCGTGGCGCCGCCGTCGAGGTTGCCGATGTGCACCCAGTCACCGGCTTCGTTGATGTCGGCGTAACGGTCGATCGACGCCCAGAAGCGATCCGGCTCCACCTCCGTGACGCCCTCGAGCGCGACCAGATTTACGGACGAGGCGTCACCCGTGATGAGCGCCTCCTGCGAGGTGCCGTTCACCCGCGTCAGCAGGATCCACTTCGACCCGGTCCCATTCTTCACCGGGCGGTCCAACGAACCGAACGCGTTCCCGCTGATGGCACTGTTCGCCCCGGAACCCGTCGTCTGGATCAGCACAGTGGGGTTCGCGGCCGAAGTGCTCACGAGGCCAGCGGCGGCAACGATCGCCGTGGCGGTAAAAATACGACTCATGCCCTGCTCCTCGAGAGTGACGTTTCGGTGGCGGCCTGGTCGGTCTACGCCACCCTGACCATCATCCCGACCCCGGTTGGGGGATCAAGAGCGCAGCATGAAGACCGCGCGAAGATGAGGGCCCGCGTCACCTCTCCCGAGACGTTGCTCCCGTCTTGTCAGGGGCAGCCAGCGGCAAAGGAGCCCAGGAACGAAGCGATATCCGCGAAGGTGTACTGGCCAAAGGGCGCCGCCAGGTCGGCGGGGGGTTCGCCCGCGTTGAAGGCTGCGAGGAAGCTCGAGATGTCGGCGAAGGTGAGCGAGCCGTAGGGCTCGGCGAGGTCCGCGGCACACGTCGAGTTGATCACGCGCAGCACGTACTCGTTGGCCCGCACGACCTCGACGAACGCGTAGCCGGCGGGCACGCCCGCGATGTTGAATGTTCCGAACGCCCCCGTCACCGGGCCGCCCAGTTCCACGATGTCGAACTCATCACCGAGTCGCGGGCTGTACGCCGGGTTCACGAACGCATTCAGTGTGCCGCCGAGGTTCACCGCGTACCCGCTGTTGTTCCTGGCGAACTGATCGTGGTTCGCGGGCGAGATCAGGTCGACATCGACGCTGCTCGTGCTTGTGAGCGTCAGCCCGTCCCCGGGCTCGAGGGGCGCGAGGAAGAGCTCGCCGGCACTCCCGGAGCTCAGCCCGATGGAGATGGCGCCTTCGACCACCAGCGAACCGGCGAGTTGCCCCTCACCCGCGATCACCTGGCCCGGGCCGATCGTGCCCGTCGCCCCCGGCTCAGCGCGGATCTGGGAATCGTCCGATCCCCCGCCGAGCAGAGTCGTGCCGAAGCCACCCAGCGTCGCGTCCCCCGGGAACGAGACGATCCCGTTGAATGCCGAGTTGGTATTGTTCACGATCAGCATGCCGTTGTTCAAAAGTCCGTTCGGCCCGACCGCGATCGTGCCGGTGGGCTGAATGTCAATGGTCCCTGTCAGCGTCACGCCGTCCAGGGTTGTCCTGCCTGCGTCGCGGCGTGCCGATCCGTCGATCGAGCCTCCGCTCACGGCCGAATCGGTCGCGTTGGCGAACACGATCAGACCGTCGTTCGAACGCAGGGCCGCGCCCGCGTTCTGCGTGAGATCTATCCCGCCGATGAGGAGCGTTGCGCCTTGGGAAGCCCCCATCACGCTGTTGTTGACCTTGTCTTCCCCAACGAGTTCGAGCGTGTTCGCAAAGGGCGTCACCGCTGCTCTGACGAGGCCGTTGTTCACGAGGGCTGCGGTGATGCGGCCGCCGCCCTCGATGGTGTGGCCGGCTCCCTGGGTGAAACTCGCCCCCGCTTCGCTATCGATGCTTGCGTCGTCGCCCCCGCCCCCGAGCACAATCGTGCCCGTGCCGTCGAGCGCCGCGGGCCCGTCGGCGATCAGAATGCCGTTGAACGCCGACGAGGTCGGGTTGATGTCGATCCGCCCGTTGTTCGTCAGCCCCGAGGCGGTCACCCTCACGGTCCCGGTGGGGTCGATGATGAACAGATCCTCGAGCGTCACCCCGTCGAGCACGGTGGTCCCGGCCTGACGCCGGACGGTCCCGCCGGCGGAGGCACGGATCACGCCCCGGACGATCGCGGAGTTGTTGCCCGACAGGAAGACGACCGAGCCGTCCGCGGCGTCGATCACGCCGCCGCCGTTCTGGTCGATCGTGATGGGGCCGATCTCGAGAGTGGCCCCGGTGGAAGAGAGGAAACGGCTCCGGTTGGCCTTGTCCTCACCCCGTAGCGTGAGGGCGTTGCCGAACGAGGCCGCTTCCGCACGCACCGTCCCATCGTTGACAAGCGCCGCGTTCAGCTGGCCCGTCCCCGCGATTGTGTGCGGGCCCGCGTGCTGGATCACCGCCCCCGGCTCGGTGTTGAGTTGGGCATCGTCGCCGCCCCCACCAAGGAAGAGCGTTCCCGACCCGCGGAGCTCGCCCGAATCCACAAACACCACGGCGCTGTTGAACGCCGACGTGGTGTCATTCACGAAGATCGTGCCCTCGTTGGTCAGCCCGCTCCCCGTCACCCGAACCGTCCCGGACGGATCGATCGAAAGATCGCTCAGGAGCTCGACATCCTCGAAGGTCGTCGTGCCGGGCCGACGCACGATCGTTCCGCCGTCGGTCGACTCGATCACCCCGGAGCGGATGACCGAGTCGGTGTTCTGAAAGAACACGAGCGTCCCCGCCCCGGCGTCCAGCGTGCCCCCGCCGGTCTGGTCGATCTCGGTCGCTCTGATCTGCAGCTCCGCATTCGCCGACGCCACCATCCCCGAGTTGTTCGTGATGAACCCGTTGATCTCGAGCGCGTTCCCGAACCCGAGGTTCTCCGCCCGGAGCACCCCGTCGTTCACCATCTCCGCGTTGATCTGGCCGGCGCCCTCGATCGTGTGCGACGCCTCGTTGGTGATGACCACGCCCGCGGGTGCGTTAAGCTGGGCATCGTCAAAGCCCCCGATGAGCTGCAGCGTCCCCGAGCCACCGATGGACCCGCTCGCCCCGAAGGTCAGGACCGCGTTGAACGCCGAAGCCGACGGGTTGAGCCGGATGAGCCCGTCGTTGGAGACAGCCCCCGGCCCCCCCCCGCCGATCACCAGCTCCGTGAATGGCGCGATATCCAAGCGGGGCCCGGCAACAAGTCCCAGCGACGCGATGGTGGTCAGGACCGGGGTGTCGAGCGTGACCGCGTACGCACCCGACAGCCCGAGCAACGCCGACTCACCCAGCGTGTTCGGCACATCCATGGGCATCCAGTTTGCTGCGACGGACCAGTTGCCGTTGACCGGATTGGCCCACGCTCTCACTTGGCCATGGGCTGTGCCGACGAGGGCAAGAAGACCGAGGACGCTGGCAGCGGCTGTGGTACGCATCGAAAGTCCTTTCGCGGAGTGCTGGCGCGAGGGCCACCGTATCCGATTCAGTCTTTCGGATCACGCGTCAAGATCATGATTCATGGAGACCGAGGTTATCACATGTGAAGCTGCGCAAGCGGACTAGGGCGGCCTGCTAGCCGGTGCTCATGAACCGGCGGCGTTCCTACGGGCAGCCCGCGGTGAACGCTCCGAGGAAGGCCGCGATATCCGCGAAGGTGAACTGCCCGGTCGGTGCTGCGAGGTCCGCCGCCGCGTCGCTCCCCGTGAACGCCACCAGGAAAGCCGAGATATCGGCGAATGTCAGTGAGTCGAACGGTTCGGCCAGGTCCGCGGCGTTGCACGCCGTCGGCCCGGCGGACACATCGAAGACGTACAGGGCCCCTGTGTTCGAGGCACCCGCGTCCTCCCCGTACGCTCCGATAAGCGCCGTGTCTGCCGAGAGCGCCACGTCCCACCCGAAGAGGTCGTTCGCCGTTCCGTCGGAAGCACCGAGCTTCGTCAGCAAAGCCGGGTTCGCCGGGTCAGAAAGCTCGTAGAGATACGCCGCCCCCTCGTCCAGCGCGAAGGTGTTGGCGGAACGTGCTCCGATCAGCGCCCGCGTGCCCTCCATCGCGATCGACCACCCGAAGTCGAAGGTTTCCGCGGTATCCGGCACGAGGATCTTCCGGGCCAGCACCGGGTTCGCCCGATCGGTCAGGTCGTACACGTACGCGGCGCCCGCTGCGAACCCGCCTTCGTCGTTGAAGATCGACCCCACGACCGCGACGTCGCCCGCGACGCCCACGCTGTAGCCGAAGAAGTCCTGCTCCGCCCCGTCCAGCGGCACCAGCTTTGCTGTCTCGACCGGGTTCTTCAGATCGCTGATGTCAAAGACGTGCGCCGCCCCCGCCTGGTTCGCGATGGTGTCGTCCCACCGCGCGCCGATCACCGCGATGTCCCCGTCGAGCGCCACCGACCAGCCGAACGCCCAGACATTGCCGGTGTCGGCGCTCGTCAGCTTCGACAGCAGCAGGGGGCTCGCCGGGTCCGATACATCGAAGAGGTACGCCGCCCCGAACACGCCGGCCGCGTTCCGGTCCGCCCATGCCCCCACCAGCAGCCGGTCGCCATCGATGGCGGTCGCGTACCCGAAGGCATCATCTGCCGGCGATTCGGGCGATGCGATGCTCGTCAGCAGCACCGGGTTCGTCGGGTCCGCTGTGGAGAACAGGTGCACCCGCGTCGTCGCGGCGCTGAGGCCGTTCACGCGGGAGGTGACGCCCACGAACCCGTCGCCCAGCACCACGTCCTCCACGATGAGCGTGTTGCCCGTTGCCAGGGGCAGGTCGAGCTTGGCGAGCTGAGCCCCCGTCGTGGCGTCGAAGAGATAGGCCGCCCCTGTGATCGACAGCGTGAACGTGCCATAGGCGCTCGCCGCAGCGAGCGTGCCGGAGAGGGCGACGCGGTTGCCGAGCCCCGCGGACTCGTAGGCATCGTCCGCGATGATCTTGAGTGTTTCGGTCGTTTGCCCCGCCGCCCCGCACACCACCGCGCCGAGACCAACCGCGACGCCGACGCCCGAGAACACACCACGCCAAGCAATATCAAACACGCTCGCACCTCCTCGGGCCGCCCGGCGTCTCCGCGCGACGATCTCGCACCTTACACGACCACCGCCCCATGTCCAACACCGGTGCGGAAAGACACCCCGCACGACGCCGCCGGATGTTCTCCCCGATCCCCGGTGCCACTGACCCGGCTCTTTGGGTCAGTGCTCCGTACCCGAGGGCGCCGCCCAACTCGGCGATTGGTGCCGCTTCCTGATCGTCAGCAATGAAACGAGCCAGTTGTTCGAGGATCGCCAGCGACCGTCCAGCCGAACCTCCCAGTAGAACCAGCCGAAGAATCGCCGACGCAGCGCGATCAGGCGTCCATCGAGCCAAGCATCGACGAGGTCATCCGAGATCAAGGAGAGATACTCGGCAGGAACGCGATGCTCGTCGCCGTCGCGGAGCGAGCCGCCCCACTCTGTGAAGAGATCGTTGTATTCGCAGACAATAAGCGTGAGCGAACGACGATCATCAACGACATACCGCAACTCAAGCCCGTGGTCCGTCGGGCCATCGCCCCACGAGAAACAGACTTCGAGGGCCGCACTCCCGTGTCGATCAGAGATCGACCACACCCAACTCCTGCTCGGCATCAGCGGGTTGTCGGGGTTCGGCTTGCGCCGATAGGCGATGTCGACTCGCGCACGCTCAAACGCGTATCGCTCGTCGAGCATGAATAGCAGTTGTTCGCCGACCTCGTTCGCGGGAATCATCGCTCAACGCCGCACCAAATACTCCGTCAGCTTCCCCACGATTTCCGCCGGCTCTGACATCCGCCCCGACCCCGTGTGCCGGCACGCCTGCCACCCCTCGCCCGGCCCCACCAGGTCGAACCCGTCCTCCACCAACTGCCGCGCGTTGCGCTGCGTCGCGGGCTGCGCCCACATCGCGCTGTTCATCGCGGGCGCGAGCAGCACCGGGACCCGCGTCCGATCCACCGCGCTCAGGATCAGGGTGATGACGTCATCGGCCCGCCCCGTCGCGAGCCTCGCCATGCAGTCCATCGTGCAGGGCGCGACCACCGCCGCGTCGAGCCGGTCCGCGAGCCGGATGTGCTGCGGGTCCTTGGCCTCGTGCTGGTCCCAGACGCTGATGTAGACCGGGTTCGCGCTCAACGCCTGGAAGGTGAGCGGGGTTACGAAGCGCGTCGCGCCCTCGGTCATCGCGACCGTGACATCCGCGCCCGCCTGCGCCAGGCGGCTCACGATCGTCGCCGACTTGTACGCCGCGATCCCGCCGCAGACGCAGACCAACAGCCGGCGCCCCTCGAACGCCCCGCGCAACGCCGCGGGATCGAGCCCGTCGCCGGTCGTCATCGCCGCGCTCCTGTTGAGTGGGAGTCCGCCCTTACAGGAGGGGCTCGTCCGCGCCCCGGCCGTTCTCGGCCGACGAGTCGACGAACTGCAGCGTGATCTTGTCCCGCGCGATCTCGTCGATCACGACCTCAAGGTCCGAGCGCCCGTTGCGGGGCACAAGGGGGCGCTCCCCGTCCAGGAGCTGACCCAGCCGGCGCTGGATCAACGCGCACAGCTTGAACCGACCGCCAGCCTTCGCCACAAGGTCATCGCTCTTCAACGCTTCGATCATCACGCACTCCGTAACCACCCGCCGCACACGCGCTTCAGCCGCTCGCAGCCCACCGCACGCCGCGGCCACCGGCCCGCCCCGGGCCAGTCACAACGATAGACCCCTCGCTCCTCCGCGTCTTGGCGGGGTGAGGCAGGCGGGTGCCGGTGTGGGGAAGGGGTGGGGGAAGGGGTCGGGGGCGGCGCGAGGCCCGATTACCCGGGGCGCCGGCTTCCCTCGGGCCCCGCCTGTCCCAACCATAGAGAGAGATGACCAGCGCGACCTCCCCAACACCTGTCTTCCAGCCCGGCGACACCGTCGCCCACCCCGCCAAGCCCGAGTGGGGCACCGGCACCGTCATCAAGGCGGAGGGGGTGACGCACGAGGGGGAGAAAGCCCAGCGCCTCACCGTCCGCTTCGCCCGAGGCGGGCTCAAGACGCTGTCGACCGCGTTCGCGAAACTGCAGCCGGCGGGTGAAGCCCGGATCAGGGGGGCTATCAACCCGCTCCGGGAGCCCGGATCGGCCCCCAGGGGCCCCGCGACTCCCCGCACTCAGGTGCCGGGCGGGGGGCGGGACAAGTCGGAGGCGCCGCCCCCGAACCCGTTTGAACAGTTGGACCCCGAGAAAGCCCGGGCTATTATGGCGCAGCTCCCTGAACCCGCGACCGACCCCTTTGCCTCGCTGGAGGCCCGGATCGTGCAGACGCTCGCGCTGTACCGCCACACGCCCGACGGCGGGCGGCTGCTGGAATGGGCCTCGGCCCAGTCTGGGCTCCCCGACCCACTCGTTGCCTTCAACCGCCACGAGCTCGAGGTCTTCTTTGATAAGTACCGGGTGACCCGGGATCAGTACCTGGTCGAATTGCTTAAACAGGCCCACCGGGCCCGGCTCGATGTCGCCGGCCTTCTGGCCCAGGTTCCCCGGAACGCCCAGGCGGGTGCCCAGGCGGCGCTGCGCCGGCATGGCGGGCTCCGCTGAGGCGACGGGTTTGGCCCCGAACGGTGCGGCTGGGCGACGCGGGGTGTTGCGTGGGGACAACGCGGTGGAGCGGCGTCGACAGGCGCGCCGTGCCAACCCTCGATTCTGATGCGTGAACGCGGTTCTTCTGGGACCTTCCGGCGTGCCACCCGCCCCGGCACTCTGGCACCCGGCTTGCCTTCGTCCCTCTGTCGCCGACGCCGCGGGGCTCGGCTGCGAGACAACGCCAAGACGAGAGGGTCGCACCGATGAACGATCAGGACTTCCAGAACAAGCTCGGCGAGCTCCTCAAGCAGATCGGCGGCCTCCCGGAAGAGCAGCGGCCCGAGCTCGAGAAGCTCGCGGAGGAGACGAAGACCCGTCACGAGCGGATGAAGAAGACGCTGACCGAGCTCCAGGACTCGCTCGATCACCTCCGTCTGACGGTGAAGTACCTCGTCTTCGACCTCGAGGCGACGCGTCGGGAGAACAAGTACCTCCGCCAGCTCATTGATGCGCAGGATGGAGCGGCGGACCACCCGGACGACAAGTCGAGCGAGGGGTAACCCTCACGGGGACGGGCGGGGTCGGGAGGCCGACGGATTTTCTGGTGCGACACAATGGTCCCGCGGCGGGTGTCACCGGCGCGGGACTGTTTATGCGCCTGGGAGGCGCGGGCGCGCGCAACGACTGGATAAGTGTGCACGCAAAGCCTCGTACCTTCCCCGCCGTGCGGTGGTCTGTGCCCGGAGGGCGACACGGTGCGGCGAGCGTTTGACGCGATGGAGGCAGCAACGTTGCCGATGGCCTCGCGACGGACGCCTCGTCGTTGCTGCTCGACGGCACGGTGCGGGTGGTGGGTGTGTCGTGCAACGCGGCTGATCTTGCAGCGCCGTTTGGAGACCTGACCTTCGCGGACATCGCGGGTTCCCTGTCGGCGTTCAACGCTTCGGACCCGGCGGCGGATCTGGCGGAGCCGTTTGGGGCGTTCACCTTTGCGGATATCAGCGCGTTCCTGTCGGCGTTTGCGGCGGGGTGTCCTTAGGGGGCGGCCCGTGCGGTCGTGCGGGAGCCTGTTTCGCGGGGGTCGCGTAGCATCGTTGATGAGCGGGACGGGTGAGCCTCGGGAGCGGGCGGGGGTGGAGATCGAGCGGAAGTTCCTGGTCGCGTCCCTGCCGGCGGAGTTCCGAAGCCTTCGCGGGGTCGATATCCGGCAGGGGTACCTCGCGGTCGAGGGTGGCGTGGAGGTGCGGGTGCGCGCGGCCGGCGACGAGCGATGGTTGACGGTGAAGGGTGAGGGGGCTGGGATCGGCGCTGGGGTGGGGCGGCGGGAGGTGGAGGTGCCGCTGGGGCGGGCGGTGTTTGAGGCGTTGTGGGCGATGACGGATGGCCGGCGGCTGGAGAAGCGGCGGGTGCGGGTGGGGCTGGCGGGCGAGGTGGTGGCGGAGGTGGATGTGTACGGGGGTCGGCTGGCGGGGCTGGTGGTGGTGGAGGTGGAGTTTGCGGATGCGGGGGAGGCGGGGCGGTTCGAGGCTCCCGCGTGGTTCGGGCGTGAGGTGACGGGCGAGGCGGGGTATCGGAACCGGGCGTTGGCGGAGGGGGGACTGCCGCGGGAGGGGCGGGCGGGGTCGGGCGGTTGATGGGGTGTGTGGCTGGGGTTGTTTATGGTGGCTAGACTTGCGGCCCTTGTTGGAGAGGTGGCAGAGCGGTTGAATGCGCCGGATTCGAAATCCGGTTGGGC
>DAIQNV010000046.1:0-24967 GCA_036788215.1 Phycisphaerales bacterium
AGCTCCACCACTTCCACATCCGGCTTCGACTTCAACGCCACCTTCGGCAGCACCACCTCCGTCACGAACACGCCCAGCTTCGGGTACGCCGACGCCATCGCCTGGCGCGTGTTCGCCGCGTTGAACAAGGCCGCTCGGGGCATGGACGCGACATCGGTGCCCGCCGGCACCTGGCCCGGGCCCTCGTCGATGACCGCGTCCGCCGCGGTCGTGCTGGGGCGTTCGAAGCTCTTGCCCTCCAGCATCGCCCCCAGGTCCGCCGCGATCTGGCCCTCGCCCTTGCTCTCGTGCTGCGTCGGGATCGCCTGCTGGAAGGCCTGCAGGACCCCCCGCGCGTTCTCGAAGGTGCCCGCCTTCTCCGCCCAGGTGGCCGCGGGGAGCACCACGTCCGCCGAGCCGGTCAGGTAGCTGTCGAGCGTGTCGATCAGGACGAAGTACTTCTCCCGCACCTCGTCGCCGAAGCCCTCCGCAGCCCAGTCCATCGGGAAGTGGTAGTTCCCCGTCATGATCACCGCGCCGCACTTTGCGAGCCCGGACTTGCGGAAGTCGTCGAACTCGACCGGCTTCTTGCCCGTCACCGCCTCCAGCACGCGCCGCACGCCCCGGGCGTTGGGCGCCTTCTCCGCGTACAGGTGGAACGCCTTCGGGTCGTCCTTGTCGAGGCTCGGCGGGAAGTGCTTGTCCTCACCCTGGAAGGGCACCGGACCCACCGCCAGCACCGCCTCCGGGTCGATCCGGCGCGCCAGCTCCGCCAGCGCAAACGCCTCCTCGCACGCGATCATCGGGCTGATCACCACCCCGAGCCTCTGCCCCTTGTCGAGCGCCCGCTCGCGGATCCCGTCGACCGCCTGGTCGAGCGCCCGCGCCCAGTCCGTCTCGACCAGCGTCCCGTACTGGCGACGCAGGGGCGTCGGGATCCGGTTCTCCGCGTGCACGAACTTCCAGCCGTACCGCACCTCGTCCGTGATCCACCACTTGTTCACCGACAGGTTCGTCCGGGGCTTGAGCCGGTAGATCTTCCCCTCGTTGTGCTCGATCAGGACGTTGTCGCCCGAAGCGGTGATCCCGTCGATGCTGGGCGTCGACTTCAGGAACCACACCCGCTGCGCAAACAGGAAGTCCTTGTCGAGAAGCGCCCCCACCGGGCACAGGTCGATCACGTTCGCCGAGAGCTCGTTGTCGAGCGCCTCACCCGGGAAGACATCGATCTGGCTCTGGTTCCCCCGCCCGTCGATCATCAGCTCCGAGGTCTCCGGCACCTCGCGGGCAAACCGCACGCACCGCGTGCACATGATGCACCGGTCCGCGTAGATGTAGACGTGGGGACCCAGGTCCTTCTTCGCCTGCTTGACCTTCGTCTCTTCAAACCGGCTCACCCCGCGCCCGTACTTGAAGCTGTAGTCCTGCAGGTCGCACTCGCCCGCCTGGTCGCACACCGGGCAGTCCAAGGGGTGGTTGATGAGCAGGTACTCCATCACCGCCTTCTGGTTCGCCACCGCACGGGGGCTGTTGGCGTACACCACCATCCCGTCCGCAGCGTCCGTCGAGCAGCTGGGCTGCAGCTTCCCGCCCATCATGGCCTCGAGCTTGCCCTCGTTCCGAGGGTTCGGAGCCCAGATCTCGACGAGGCAGATACGGCACTGCGCCGGGATGCTCAGCCCGTCGTGGTAGCAGTAATAGGGGATATGGGTCTCTTCACCCGCCTCCACGGCGCGGTTGGCCACCTGCAGGATCTTCTCCCCAGGCGTGAACTCCATCTTGACCCCATTGATCGTGATCGTCGGCATGCCGCGATCGTAGCGACCGACCCCCGCCCCGGCGGGTCGCCAAACGCCCCACGCCCCATCAGGGCCCGCCCGCGTCCCCGTCCCCCGCAGCCGGGACCTCCACCCCGGAGGACCCGGGGGCGATCCCGGCCCCCTCGCCCGTTTCGGGCCCCCGCTCGTCCCGCGAGCCTTCGAGCCCCAGCCCGCCCCCGTCACGCCCGCCCAGCCCACCCGGGTCCCGACCGGCGGGACCGACGCCCATCCGCATCGCCATGATCCGCTCCATCTCCGCCCGCACCGCCGGCGCCTCCCGGATCGACGCGAGGTCCGGGTCGACCAGGGCCCACGCCGGCGTCACCCCCCCCGACCGCAGCGCCCCCAGCTCCACGCAGCGGATCGCCAGGTCCGTCTCGTCCGCGAGAGCCGCGTAGCAGGCGAGGTTGTAATCCCCGGAAGGCTGAGCCCTCCCGAGTTCCCCGCTCCCCCGCAGGACGTAGCCCGCGAGGAGCAGGCGGAACTGCGCGACCGCCTCCGCCTCCCGACCCAGGCCCTTGAGGGCCCAGCCCCTGGCGAACCACGCCTCGACCGGGGGCCGCCCGCCCCAGGCCTCGAGCGTCAGCACGTCCACCCCGTCCTCCGACCGCGCCCCGAGCTCGCGGTCCGCCAGCTCGAGCAGGCCCTGCCACGCATCGGTCTGGCGCTCCGCGGGGGCGTCGATGCGCCCGAGCGCGAACGCCTGGAACAGGCGGGCCTCGCTGTCCCCGGGCACGATCTCGATGCGCTTGCGCGCGACCTCTTCCAGCAGAGCGAATTGCCCCTCGGAATAGAGCTCGCGCGCCACGGTCGGGAACTGCCCCGCTGCGGAGCGCGTCAGGGGCCGGAAGCGCGGGTCCTCGCGGAGCCTGGTCAGGTCCGGATCCACCCGGGACCACGAGACATACCGGAACCCCCCCGCGATCGCCCGGTGCCAGGCGTCGAGCGCCTCCTCGTCGCGCCCCAGGGCACCGAGCAGGTTCGCGTGCACGTACAGCCCCTCCGAGGTGGGCGACCGCTCGACCATCCGGGCCTGGCGCTCCTCGGCGCGGGCGAACGCCTCCGTCGCTTCCGAGGTCCGCCCGACCGCCCGGTACGCCTGCCCCAGGTAGTAGTCCCGCACCACCGCCGGGCCCGGGCCCTGGTTGGGCCAGGCCCGCTCCAGCCGGTCCTCGCCCTCGATCGCGAGCGCCTCCCAGACGCCCCGCGCCTCCTCCCGGTCGCCTGCGAAGCCCCGTCTCTCGAGGGCCATGGCGAGGAAGTACAGGGCCTCCATGGAGTTCCCGCGTTCCTCCAGGCGCTCGCGGGAGAGGTCGACGGCGCCCAGCCACTCCTCGCGGGACATCAGCTCGCGGACGCGAACGCTGAAGGAATTGTCCGAGCGGGTGCGGGAGGGGGGGGCCTGGGTGACGAGGGTCCACCCGAACGCGGCCAGGCCCGCCAGGATGGCGAGCGCCAGGGCCCACTGGGGGGGCTGAAACGCGCGTGGATGCATCGACACCTCCGGCCCCGGGCCCCCTGCACTCTACCCCGGCGAGGGTGCGCCGGAGGGGGGCGCGGGGCGTGCGCACGGGGGGGTGTTTCCGGTGCACCGCTGATGGGTGACCGCTTGTGGCGGAAAGTTCGGGGAACAGTTTCCCCGGAACAGTTCGGAGAAAGGGTCGGGTTCCCGTCGGGTCAAATCCCGACCCCTGCACAGAGCCAACGCGGCGCGCCCGGGCGCGCGGCTTGGGCGCTCGGACGCGGGGACTCCGGGTTGGAGGTGCTGCTGTGAAGCCGGGCGTAGGCGCGGCGGGGGATCGCTTTGGTGTGGTGAGCCACCTCTGCGGTCTCGGGTCGACTTTCCAGCCGGCGCCCGGCAACTCTCCTCTACCTTCCCACCGCCCGCCTTTGGACACCTCATGCATACCACGCCACGGGGGGGCGGGCCAGAGCGGGGCGCGCGTTTCGGTGGAGATTCGCGGAAGCACTGTCGCGTCCCTAGCCCGGTCGGGTGCAAAGGTGATTGGTGATCGGGCACTCGTGTGTTGGTGGGGGCACCTTGGCGCGCCTCGCGTCGATCGCCCGAAGCGCCCTTCGGGCGGTTCGGGGCACCGGGGGGTGTGGAGCGGATGGCGGGTGCTGGGTCTGGTCCTTTCCTATCCTCGCCCCATGGCCAAGCCTCGCTTTCAGAATCCGAAGGGCACGCGGGACCTGTATCCGGAAGAGATGCTGCGCCGTCGGTATCTGACGGGCGTGTGGCGGGACACCTCGATCCGGCACGGGTTCGAGGAGATCGACGGGCCGACCTTCGAGACGAGCGAGCTGTACGCGGTGAAGAGCGGGGAGGGGATCCTGGGGGAGCTCTTCCAGGCGTTCAGCGGGAAGAGCCCGGAGGAAGTGGAGCGGGTGCAGAAGGAGGGGCGGGCGCCCTTTGCCCTGCGTCCGGAGTTCACGCCGACCTTGGCGCGGATGTACGCGGCGCGGGCGGCGCAGCTGGCGAAGCCCACGAAGTGGTTCAGCATCGGGCCGTTCTTCCGGGCGGAGCGACCTCAGCGGGGGCGGCTGCGGGAGTTTTTGCAGTGGAACTGCGACATCCTCGGAGATGAGGGCGGGGAGACCCGCACCGACGCGGATGTCCAGTGCATTGCTACTCAGGTGAGCGCCTTGCGAGCGTTCGGCATCGCCGACGGTGATGCTCGTGTGCATCTCAACGACCGCAGCATGCACGAGACCTGGCTTCGATCACAGGGGCTCGGCGACTCCGAGATCACGGAGGCTTTCACGTTCCTCGATCGCCTGGGCAAGATGAAGCGCGATGACTTCATCGCCGGTGCGAGAGAGCGCAAGATTCCAGAGTCTTACCTCACATTCGTCCTCGGTGAACTCGAGGGACAGGCCGGGGACGCGACGAACGTCATCGCCGAGCTGAAGATTGGCACGGCCACGGTCGGTCCCGAACTGCTTGAGATGCAGAAGGTGTTTGCTGAGCCGCTCGAGGACGCGGGCATCGGCACCGAATCGTGGAAGGTGATGCTCAACATCTTCCGAGGCCTCGCCTACTACACCGGCACCGTCTTCGAGGTCATCGCCGAAGGCGAGCGGGCGGTCGCGGGTGGCGGGCGGTACGACAACCTCATCGAGCTGCTCGGTGGCCCCCCGACTCCTGCGGTGGGGTTCGCCATGGGTGATGTCGTGCTGTCGCTGCTGCTCGAGGACAAGGGGCTGATGCCGGAGGGGGCGGAGCTCCTGGATGCGGTGAGCGGGCTGGGGGCTTCGCTGCGGCCCGAGGCGTTTGTCGTGACGCCCCATGAGTCGCTCGATCCCGAGGTGCGGCGGCTGGTCGCGGGGCTGCGCCGGGGGACGGAGCGGGCGGGGTTCGACGGGAAGCCCTGGGCGGGGGACCGGTACGAGGTCCGCCCCCTGCACGCGCGGCGATCCTACAAGGCGACGCGGAATGTCGGGAAGCTGATCAAGGACGCGACGGGGCAGCACGCGAAGACGCTGGTCATCGTCGAGTCGGCGGAGCACGCGACGGTACAGCACCTGGACACCAAGGAGAAGCTGGAGAACATCGCGCTTGACCGGGTGGGGGCGACGGTCGCGGCGTTGACGGGGCGGTGATGGGGTGACGATCGGCCCGAAGCGCCCTGCGGGCGGTTCGGGGCACCGGGGGAAGTGGACCTGGCTTGGATTGCTGTGCGCCTCAGGGAAGCAAGCGCTTCCAATGAGATTTTCTTTGCACGCCGGGGCTGAGGCCCTTCCGTTAAACGGCTTGCGTCGCTAGTTTCCGCGCTTTCCGGGAGACCCCACGCATGCGTACCCCCTCGGCCCTCCTCGCTCTTGCCCCGCTCGTCCTCTGCCCCGCCCTCTCCTTCGCGCAGGATCAAGCCGCGGAAGCCTCGGCGCAACTCGCGCCGATCACGGATCGGTTTGTGCTCGACAACCTGTGGCTCCTGATCGCGGCGGCGCTCGTCTTCCTCATGCACCTTGGGTTCGCGAGCCTGGAGTCGGGGCTGACGCAGGCGAAGAACACCGCCAACATCCTCTTCAAGAACACCGCGATCATCGCGATCGGGCTGCTCACCTACGCCCTGATCGGGTTCAACCTGATGTACCCCGGGGAGGGCTGGATGGTGCAGGACTGGCTGGGGGCGATCGCGCCCGCAGGGCCCCCGGCGGACGGGACGGGCATGACGCCCGACTACGCGAGCTACACCTACTGGGCGGACTTCATCTTCCAGGCGATGTTCGCGGCGACCGCGGCAACGATCGTGTCGGGAGCGGTGGCGGAGCGGATCAAGCTCCTGCCCTTCCTGCTCTTCTCGACGGCGTACGTCGCGATCATCTATCCGATCGTGGGCTCGTGGAAATGGGGGTACGGGTTCCTCGATGATCTTGGTTTCTACGACTTCGCGGGTTCGACGGTGGTGCACTCGGTGGGCGGGTGGGGGGCGCTGGCGGGGGTGATCGTGCTGGGGCCAAGGCTCGGGAAGTACGTGAAGCGGGAGAACGGGACGACGGAGATCCGGCCCCTGATGGGGCACTCGATGCCCCTGGCGGCGATCGGGGTCTTCCTGCTGTGGTTCGGGTGGTTCGGGTTCAACGGGGGGTCGGTGCTCTCGGCGGACCCGGTGGGGCTCGACGCGGATGGCCAACCCTTTGCCTACGGGTTCAAGGGCGTGGGGCTGGTGTTCATGACCACCTCGATGGCGGCGGCGGCGGGGATCATCGGGGCGATGGTGACGAACTGGGTGTGGACGAAGCGGCCGGACCTCTCGATGACGCTGAACGGGGCGCTGGCGGGGCTGGTGGGGATCACCGCGGGGGCGGATGTCATCACGCTGCCCGGGGCGATCGTGGTCGGCGGGGTCGCGGGCGTGCTGGTGGTCTTCGCGGTGACGCTGCTCGATCGGGCGAGGCTGGACGACCCGGTGGGGGCGATCTCGGTGCACCTGGTGTGCGGGATCTGGGGGACGCTGGCGGTCGGGATCTTCGGGAACACTGCGGCGCTGAAGGGGGCGGGGGGGCTGGTGGCGCAGCTGATCGGCGTGGGGGCGACGGGGGCGTTGTGCTTCCCGGCGGCGCTGGCGTTCTTCTTCCTGCTGAAGAAGACCACGGGGCTGCGGGTGCCCCGCGAGGAGGAGCTGATGGGCCTCGACGTGGGTGAGCACGGGATGGAGGCGTACTCCGGCTTCCAGATCTTTACGACCCGGTGACCAGGGCGGTGAGCGACCGAAAGGACCACGCCATGAAGCTGCTGATCGCGTACATCAAGCCCGAGGTCTTTACGGACGTGAAGCGGGCGCTTCTGAAGAATGACATCACGCGGTTCAGCGTGACGAACGCCGTCGGCTCCGGAGCCGAGAAGGGGCTGCACGAGAACTACCGGGGGGCGGATGTCGAGATCGACCTTCTGAAAAAGGTGCGGATCGAGATCGCGCTGAACGATGAGTTCGTGGAGCCGGTGATCGACATCATCGTGAACAGTGCGCAGACGCACTGGCCCGACCAGACGGGCGACCAGGGGGACGGGAAGATCTTTGTGCTGCCCCTCGAGCAGGTGGTGCGGATCCGGACGAAGGAGCGCGGGGGGCAGGCGATCGGGTGACCGTCGCCGACGACCCTTTGCACAAACGGTCGCGCGTGCGGGCCCCGCCGGCGCCCGCTCAACTGATCAGCGACGCCGACGCCCCGCCCACGCGAGCCCGATCGCCGCGAAGGCCGCCGTTCCCGGCGCCGGAATCAGCGGGGCCAGATCGACGGTCGCGAGGAAGTCGATGGAAGGGCCCCCGTCTCGGAACGCACCGGCGAACACGAGCCTGTTGTCCGCGTCGACCGCCAGATCGTGGATGCTGGACAGCGTGCCCCCGAAGATCGCGTCGCCCTGGCTGATGATCTCGGTGATTTCGGCGGTCAGGAGGTTCATCGCGTAGATCGCGTTGCTGCCGACGTCCGAGCGACCGACGAAGACCATCAGGCCGTCGTCGGTGGCGTCGAGGCTTCCGGTGAGCAGCTCGAACGCACCGCCATCGGGCGCCGCGTCGCCGACCTCGAGGACGACGGTCGTCCCGGTATCGCTTAGGATCGCGTAGGCGTCGGTGCCGGAGGCGGCGCCGAAGGTGTCGCTGATCTCGATGTTCGCGACCGCCGACCCGTCGGAAAGCCAGTTGGTGTCAAAGACAGCCGAGATGAACCGGCCCGGTCCCAGCGGGTCGCCCGAGGCCGCGAGCAACCTCGCGTCGAAGCCCGTCGACGAAGGGTCACCGCCGCCACCCGCGGCGGGGGTCAGGCGCAGGGCGGTGCGCCCCGGACCGACGCCTGAGCTGAGCGACGCGTTCAGTCCGATGGACCCGTCCGCGAAGGTTTCGATGGCGCGCGAGGCGCCGTAGACCGGGGCATCGCCCCCCACGCCCCCGAACGACCGGCCCTGTCGCAGAAGCGTCCTGGCGGGCTCGCCTGTGCCTTCGCGGTAGTACGACACCGCGTCTTCGAGGATCTGGCCGCCGGGGCCGGCGATCGTCGAGCGGACCGCGACATTGCCGGCGTTATCGATGTCGTAGGTGGCGAGGCTCTGGCCCCCGGGGCCGAAGCTGCGGTGTACGAAACCGGGGATGACCAGCCCGTTCGCGTCGACGACGGGGTCCGAGTTGTCGAGGATCGTCGTGAATGAGCCGACGCTGTCGTACCGCACAACCCGGTTGACGAACGCCCCCTTGACCCGCCTGCTCGTCTCGACGACGACCTGGCCCGCGTCGTTGATCCGCGGGCCGAAGAACGCGAGCGGGCCCCCCGTCGTATCGGCCGAGCCACCACGATCGATCTGCGTCGCCCCCCCGCCCGCGATCTGCGAGGTCGCGAGCAGGCGGTTGTCGAGCGTGCCGGCGGGCGTTCCCGAGAGGGCGGCGGTCCACGCGACGCCACCGGCGTTGTTGACATCGAACGCGCGATCCAGGGACGAGACCACGCTGCCGTCGTTCAGAACGTCGCCTTCGGTGACGATCGCCCGGAAAGTGAACGGCTGCGCGGTCGCGGTCGACGCGGCCGCTGCGACGAGCGAAGCGGCGGAGACCGCCGCGAAGGAGCAAAAACGCATGTATCCGTCTCCTGCAGGGGAGTGTGCCGACGCGGGAGTGCGCGTGGGCATCGCTGGAAGACATACCCCAGACCCGGACGATGACCAGCAAGTTCGGAAATATCCCTCCCCGGGATGGGTGCATTGTTGCCTGGGCGTGCGATGAGACGGGGGGCCCCATGGTTTGCCTTGGCAAGCGCCAGCAGCACCTCGCGGGACGGTGTCCCCAAGGACCACCGGCAAGGCTGTGGCTAGACGAGTCCCTTCAGGACCCACCCCACCGCGTACGCGACGCCGGCGGCGGCGCCCCCAATAAGGAGCGTCTCGGCGGCACCCTTGACGGGGCTGCGGCGCGTGACGCGGCCCTTCATGACGCCGATGACGCAGAAGGCGAGGGCGGTCCCGAGGGTGCTGAGGGTGAAGGTCCACCGTTCCATGGGCACGACCAGCCCGAGCAGGAAGGGCACGAGGGGGGTCGTCCCCAGGACCACGAACGAGACAAAGGTGACGGTCGCGGCCCGCCGGGCGGTGCGCTCGACGCCCTTGGCGGCGGGGCCTCGGGGGTCGTCGCGGGTTTCGCGCTGGTGGTCGGCCTTGGTGGAGAGGTAGTTGCCCGCGGCCATGGCGAAGCCATCGCCCAGGAGGTTGGCGAGGCCCAGGACGAGGACGATGGCGGGGCTGAGGCCGGCGCCGGCGACGCCTGCGACGACGGCGAAGGTGGTGACGGTGCCATCGATGCCTCCGTAGACGAACTCGCGGAGCCAGCTGTCGGGCGGGGGGGCGGCCCCATCGCCCCCCACCTCCCCCACCTCCCCCACGCCCTCCCGCCCCTTGGCCATCCCGTCGCCGGATACATCCATGCGCCACCTCGCTTCCACCGAACGCTACGACACGCCCGGGGCGCACCCGCCCGCTTTCGTCGCCCACACCCCAAATGAGACCCACTCGCGACGAAGGGTCGATCGGTGCCGCTATGCGACGCGCCGCGTCGCGTCGTGCAAGCCCGACCGCCGTTTGTCGTCTGCGGTTTGCCGCTCCCCCCATTGCCCACTGCCCATTGCCCATTGCCCCGCCGATGGCCGATGGCCGATCCCCGATCCCCTCCTCCCCCTACCCTATCTTCATGTCACCTCCGCTCGTCGCCATCGTCATGGGCAGCCGCTCCGACTGGGAGACCATGGCGCACGCCGCGGAGACGCTGGCGGCGCTCGGCATCCCTTTCGAGACGCGGGTCGTCTCCGCGCACCGGACGCCGGACCTGTTGTTTGAGTTCGCCTCGACCGCCCGTGACCGGGGCCTGCGCGTGATCATCGCGGGCGCCGGGGGCGCGGCCCACCTCCCGGGCATGCTCGCCAGCAAGACCCCCGTCCCGATCCTGGGCGTCCCCGTGCAGTCCAAGGCCCTGAACGGGCTCGACTCGCTGCTTTCCATCGCCCAGATGCCCGCGGGCATCCCCGTCGGCACCCTCGCGATCGGGAAGGCGGGGGCGATCAACGCCGCCCTGCTCGCGGTCGCGATGCTCGCCACGACCGACGACGCCATCGCCAGTCGCCTCGACGCCTACCGCGAGGCCCAGACCACCCGCGTCCTGAACGACCCTGACCCGAGCCGGCCCGCGCCGAACCACTGAGCAGGCGAGCACCCACGATGACCACGACCATCGGCATCCTGGGGGGCGGGCAGCTTGGGCGGATGCTCGCCCGGGCCGGGGCGGCCCTCGACATCGAGGTCCGGTGCTACGACGCCTCGCCCGGGGCGTGCGCGGGGGATGTGTGCGCGTTGACGGTGGGTGCGTTTGACGATGCGGAGGCGATCGCGGCGTTTGCGGAGGGGTGCGACGCGGTCACGTATGAGTTTGAGAATGTGCCGGTGGTGCCGATGCGGGCGCTGGAGGCGCGGGGTGTCGCGGTGCACCCTTCGAGCCGCTCGCTGGAGGTGGCGCAGGATCGGCTGCTGGAGCGGCAGCTGTTCGCGGAGCTGCAGATCCCGACGCCCAACTGGCTGGCGGTGAACTCTCCGGACGATCTGCGTCGGGCGCTGGAGCAATTGGGTGGGCGGGCGATCCTGAAGACGCGGCGGTTCGGGTATGACGGGAAGGGGCAGGCGGTCTTCGAGTCGGCGGAGCAGGCGGAGGGTGCGTGGGCGGATATCGGGGGGGCGCCGGCGATCCTGGATCGGATCGTGCCCTTCGTGCGGGAGATCTCGTGCGTCGCGGTGCGGGACCGTGAGGGGCGTGTGAGCGCGTACCCGATCGGGTCGAACGCGCACTCGGGAGGGATTCTGCGGGAGAGCCTGGTGCCGGACGGGGGGGACGGGCGGGTGCACGGGGCGGCGGTGCGGGCTGCGGAGCGGGTGGCGGCGCTCCTGGGGCATGTGGGGGTGCTGGCGGTGGAGTTCTTTGTGACGGAATCGGGGGATCTCTTGGCGAACGAGATCGCGCCGCGGGTGCACAACACGGGGCACTGGACGATCGAGGGGGCGGAGGCGGGGCAGTTTGAGAACCACATGCGGGCGGTGGCTGGGCTGGGGCTGGGGGGGACCGGGTTTGCGCCCGGGGTGTCGGGCGCCGCGATGGTGAACCTGATCGGGGGGATTCCGGCGGACGCGGGGGCGCGGTGCGCGGAGGCGGGGCTGCACCTGCACAGTTACAACAAGCCCGGCCGGCCCGGGCGGAAGGTGGGGCACGTGACGGTGGTGAACCCGACGGATCGGTCGCTCGGGGTGGCTCGCGAGCTGGCGGAGGGGGCGGTGCGGGCGGTGGGGGCGGTGGAGTCGGCGTAATCTGTGAGCGATGAACGACCTTGCCCGAGAGCTGCGGAGCCGGATTGATGCGGGCGAGGCTGTCGTCGGGGTGGTGGGGCTCGGGTATGTGGGGCTGCCCCTGGTGGGCGCGATTCATGATGCGGGGCTGGCGGTCGTGGGGTATGACCGTGACCCGGAGAAGATCCGCAAGTTGCGGGAGGGTGTGTCGTACATCCGCACGGCGCGGGGGGATCTGATCCTGGAGCTGGCGCGGTCGGGGCGGTTTACGCCCACCGCGGACGCGGGGGAGCTTTCGCGGTGCGATGCGGTGCTGCTGTGCGTGCCGACGCCTCTTGGGCGGTATCGGGAGCCGGATCTGTCGTTCGTCCGCGCGAGCGCGGAGATGGTGGCGAAGGTTTTGAAGCCCGGGGGGCTGGTGGTGCTGGAGAGCACGACCTATCCGGGGACGACGCGCGAGGAGGTGGTGGCGGCGCTCGAGGGGGCGGGGCGGAGGGTGGGGGTGGATGCGTTCTGCGCGTACAGCCCGGAGCGCGAGGATCCGGGGCGGGTGAGCCACGGGACGAAAACGACGCCCAAGCTGGTGGGCGGGGTGGACGGGGTGAGCGGGGAGCTGGCGGCGGGGCTGTACCGGAAGTTCGTGGACGAGGTGCACCTGGTGCGGACGGCGGAGGTGGCGGAGTCGGCGAAGCTGCTGGAGAACATCTATCGCGCGGTGAACATCGCGCTGGTGAACGAGCTCAAGGTGATCCTCGGGCACCAGGGGATCGACGTGTGGGAGGTGATCGAGGCGGCGAAGACGAAGCCCTTCGGGTTCCAAGCGTTCTATCCCGGGCCGGGGCTCGGGGGGCACTGCATCCCGATCGACCCCTACTACCTCGAGTGGTGGGCGCGGCGGAGCGGGGACACGACGCGGTTCATCGAGCTCGCGGGGGAGATCAACCGGCAGATGCCCGGGCGGGTGGTGCGCCGGGTGGGCGAGGCGCTGAACGCGTCGGGCAGGTCGCTGAGCGGGGCGTCGGTCCTGGTGGTGGGCGTGGCGTACAAAAAGGATGTCGACGACATACGCGAGAGCCCGGCGGCGGAGATCATCACGCGCCTGCGGGAGGCGGGGGCGGGGGTGGGGTATCACGATCCGTTCGTGGGGCGGTTCCCGGCGATGCGGAAGTACGACATCGACCTGACGGGCGTGGAGCTGAGCGCGGAAGCGCTGGGCTCGGCGGACGCGGTGGTGATCGTGACGGACCACACGGACCTCGACTACGGGCTGGTCGCTCGCTCGGCGCGGCTGGTGGTGGACACGCGGAACGCGCTCGCGTCGCGCGGGCTGGCTCAGCACGACGGGACGGGGCGCGGCACACTCAGCGGCGGGGGCGAGCTATGGACGGCGTGAGCAGCGGGATGGTCGAGTGGCTCCGGGGCGAGGTCGCGGATGCGCGGGCGGTGCTCGAGGCGATGGCGGGGGATGAGGCGATCGTCGAAGGGACGGGGGAGCTGATCGAGCGGATCGCGGAGAGCGTCCGGGCGGGGCACAAGGTGCTGGCGTGCGGCAACGGGGGCTCCGCGGCGGACGCGATGCACTTCTGCGAGGAGCTGACGGGCCGCTACCGGGACGACCGGCCCGCGATCGCGGCGGTCGCGTGCGTGGACCCGGGGCACCTGACCTGCGTGGCGAACGACTACGGGTTCGACCGGGTGTTCAGCCGCTGGGTGGAGGCGCTGGGCCGGCCCGGGGACGTGCTGGTGGTGCTGAGCACGAGCGGGAACTCGGCGAACGTGATCCACGCGGTGGAGGCGGCGGCGGAGCGGGGGGTGACGACTGCGGCCTTCCTTGGGGGGGACGGGGGGAAGCTGGCGGGGCGGTGCGACCTGGAGATCGTGGTGCCCGGCGAGGTGGGCGGGCGGCGGGTGCGGTCGGACCGGATCCAGGAGTTGCACATGCTGCTGCTGCACGCGGTGGTGGGCGGGGTGGAGAAGGCGGTGTTTGGGTAGGGCAATGCGGTGCCCCGACCCGCCCGCAGGGCGCGTCGGGTGTTGGGGGTGGGAACGAACAGTTGGTGACGGGCGGCCCGAAGCGCCCTTCGCGCGGTTCGGGGCACCGAGGGAATGGGGCACCGGAAAATCAGATCAGACGCAAGATCGTGGGCCTGTGGTGCCCCGACCCGCCCGCAGGGCGCGTCGGGTGTTGGGGGTGGG
This sequence comes from Phycisphaerales bacterium, assembly GCA_036788215.1. Classification (GTDB taxonomy): domain Bacteria; phylum Planctomycetota; class Phycisphaerae; order Phycisphaerales; family UBA1924; genus DAIQNV01. Next base: position 13,810 of record DAIQNV010000046.1, read on the forward strand.
AACGAACAGTTGGTGACGGGCGGCCCGAAGCGCCCTTCGCGCGGTTCGGGGCACCGGGGGGGTCACCAGGGGATCGGATCCGCGCGTGGGAAAGCGCTGGTGTCTCCCGAATGCCAGACGGCGGAGGACCATCGCCAGTCGCTCGGATGGGGTGCGAGGCCTCGCTTGACCGGGTTGTTGTGGATGTACTGGAGTTTCTCGATGCACTCGTCGCGCGAACGGAGGTTGCGGTCGTAGCCGCCTCCGGCTTGCCAGAAGCGGGCCCGGCCGTCGGCTCGCGTGATGCGGCTCAGGATCGGCGCGTCAAGGTCACGCCATCGTCCGATCGCTTCCTGTGCGAGGGCTCGCTTCATCGCGGTGAGGCTTTGAGAAACCGGGAGGTCGGCGGGGTGCATCAGCAGATGCACATGCTCGGGCATGACGACCCAGGCGTAGAGACGAAAGCCGTCTCGGAGGCGGGTGTCGTCGAGGTGCGCGAGGAAGCGGTCGCGGATGGCGGGGTTGGTCAGGAGGGGGAGGCGCTGGAAAGTCGAGAAGGTCAGAAACCGGGCCCGGTGATCACCCTCGTGGCGCTTCATGCGGTGCTTGGATGGCAGGTCCGGAGGCATGGGGGGTGCGGTCGTCTTGGGTTGGTCGGCCCGAAGCGCCCTTCGGGCGGTTCGGGGCACCACGGTTCGGGAGACCGGGTCAGCATACCTCTGATCGGAAGATGATTGGGGGAGGGAAGTTGGAGGTGGGCTGAGGCGCGGTCGGGGTGGTTGGGGTAGGCTTGTGCTGGACTTATGGGTCCGCTGCGCGTTCGCTTGGCGTGCTCCGGGACCGGATGGGCGATCGTGTTGGCAGCGGGTCTGGCCCCGGGGAAACCGGGGTGTGCGGACGGGAGGTCGGATGGTCAGTCGAGCGGTGATCCTGGCGGGCGGGCTGGGGACGCGCCTGAGCGAGGAGACGGGCATCCGTCCGAAGCCCATGGTGGAGATCGGCGGTCGCCCGATCATCTGGCACATCATGAAGATGTACTCGAGCTTCGGGGTGAACGAGTTCGTGATCTGTCTCGGCTACAAGGGCTACATGTTCAAGGAGTACTTCGCGAACTACGCGTTGCACCTCGCGGACGTGACCTTTGACCTCGAGAAGAACCGGACGACGGTGCACCGCGACGGGTCGGAGCCCTGGAAGATCACGCTGATCGACACGGGCGAGGACACGATGACCGGGGGGCGCATCCGGCGGGTGCGGGAGTACCTGAACAACGAGCCCTTCTGCCTGACCTACGGGGACGGGGTGAGCGACGTGGACATCGGGCGGGGGATCCGGTTCCACCTGGAGCACGGGAAGGACGCGACGGTGACCGCGGTGCGTCCCCCCGGGCGGTTCGGCGCCCTCGACTTCGGCGACGACGACTCGGTGAACGGGTTCGTTGAGAAGCCCATGGGCGACGGGGGCTGGATCAACGGCGGGTTCTTCGTCCTGAATCCCTCGGTGCTTGACCGCATCAGGGGGGATACCACGGTGTGGGAGCAGGAGCCCCTGAAGGGGCTTGCCAAGGACGGGCAGCTCATGGCGTACCGGCACGATGGGTTCTGGCAGCCCATGGACACGCTGCGGGACAAGCGCCACCTCGAGGAGCTCTGGGCGAGCGGCGAGGCCCCCTGGAAGAACTGGTCTTGACCGGCGAACGCGTGAGGATGGGCATGGACGAGATCGTGGGGCCGAGCGCCGGGTTCTGGCGCGGGCGTCGTGTTCTGGTGACGGGGCATACGGGCTTCAAGGGCTCCTGGCTGTGCCTGTGGCTGAGGCACCTGGGCGCGGAGGTCACGGGGCTCGCGCTCGCGCCCGAGACGGACCCGAGCCTCTTCGAGGAGGCCCGGATCGCGTCGATCGTCGACCACATCGAGGGGGACATCCGCGAGGCGGGCGTCGCGGAGCGGGCGCTCAAGGCGAGCGGGGCGGAGGTCGTGCTGCACATGGCGGCGCAGGCGCTGGTGCGCCCCAGCTACGACGACCCGGTCGGGACCTTCGAGACAAACGTGGTCGGGACGGCGCGGGTGCTCGAGGCGGTGCGCCGGGTCGGGGGCGTGCGCTCCGTCGTGAGCGTGACGAGCGACAAGTGCTACGAGAACCGCGAGTGGGCCTGGGCCTACCGCGAGGACGAGCCCATGGGCGGGAAGGACCCCTACTCCGCGAGCAAGGGGTGCGCGGAGCTGGTCACCGCGAGCTTCCGGCGGTCGTTCTTCGAGAAGACCGAGACCGCGGTCGCGACCGCCCGGGCGGGCAACGTGATCGGTGGCGGGGACTGGGCGAAGGACCGGCTGGTGCCCGACTGCGTGCGGTGCCTCGGCGCGGGCCGGGCGATCCCGATCCGGTCGCCCCGGTCGACGCGTCCCTGGCAGCACGTGCTGGAGCCCCTGAGCGGGTACCTGGTCCTGGCGGAGGCGCTGGCGGGGCATGGTCCGGGGGAGAGGGGGCAGGACGCGGCGGAGGGGTGGAACTTCGGCCCGGTCGATGACGATGCCCAGCCCGTGCGCTGGATGGTGGACCGGGTGTGCGGCGCGTGGGGCGAGGGGGCCCGGTGGGAGCAGGACGGGGCGGAGCACCCCCCGGAGGCGACCTACCTGAAAGTGGACGCGAGCAAGGCCCGCCAGCGGCTCGGCTGGCGGCCCCGGATGCGGGTGTGGGACGCGGTGGACTGGGCGGTGGGGTGGCACCGGGCCCACCTTGAGGGGGCCGACGCGTCGTCGTTGTGCCTCGAGCAGATCGAGAAGTACGAGCGTCTGGCGGGGGCGGATGAAGCCTCCTCGCGGGCTGCTGTTGGGAGCGTGTGATGACGGCGATGAAGACAGCGGGCGCGGGCGAACTGGAGTCGAAGGCGGCGGCGCGGACCGGGACGCCCAAGTGCCGTTTCTGCAAGGCTCCCCTGACGGTGACGTTCGCGGACCTGGGCGTGAGCCCCCTGGCGAACAGCTACATCAAGGCGGGGCGCGAGCGTGCGATGGAGCCCTTCTTCCCGCTGCACGCCTTCGTGTGCGACCAGTGCTGGCTGGTGCAGCTCGAGGACTACGAGCGTCCGGAGGCGATCTTCGACGACTACGCGTACTTCTCGAGCTTCAGCGATGCGTGGCTGAGGCACTGCGAGCGGTACGCCCAGACGCTCTCGAAACGGCTCGGGCTGGGCAAGGACTCCCTCGTCGTCGAGGTGGCGAGCAACGACGGGTACATGCTGCAGTTCTTCCAGAAGCTGGGCGTGCCCGTCCTCGGGGTCGAGCCCGCCCGGACGGTCGCCGAGGCGGCGCTGAAGAAGGGCGTGCCCACGGAGATCGCCTTCTTCGGCGAGGCGACGGCGGCGAAACTCAAGGGCGAGGGGCACGAGCCGGACCTGATCGCGGCGAAGAACGTCCTGGCGCACGTGCCGGACATCAACAATTTCGTGAAGGGCTTCAAGGTGCTCCTGAAGCCCGGCGGGGCGGTGACGGTGGAGTTCCCGCATCTGCTCCGGCAGATCGAGCACAACCAGTTCGACACGATCTACCACGAGCACTACTCGTACCTGAGCTTCGGGGCGGTCGAGCGCGTCTTCGCGGCGAACGGGCTGCGGATGTTCGACGTCGACGAGCTGCCGACGCACGGCGGGTCGCTGCGCATCTACGCCTGCCACGAGGAGGACGAGGCGAAGGGTGAGTCGGACAACGTCGTGAAGATGCGCGAGCTCGAGGAGGGCTTCGGGCTGTGGGACATCGGGACCTACGAGCGGTTCAGCGACCAGGTCGTCGCGACGAAGAAGAAGGTGCTCCGGTACTTCCTCGACGCCGCGGACAAGGGCAAGAGGGTCGCGGGCTACGGGGCCCCCGCCAAGGGCAACACGCTGCTCAACTACTGCGGCGTGGGCCCGGAGCTCTTGCCCTTCACCGTCGACCGCAGCCCGCACAAGCAGAACACGCTGCTCCCGGGGACGCGGATCCCGGTCAGGGCGCCCGAGGCGATCCTGGAGGAGCGTCCGGACGAGGTGTTCATCCTGCCCTGGAATCTGCGGGACGAGATCTCGGAGCAGATGAAGGCGGTCCGGGAATGGGGCGGCAAGTTCGTCGTGCCGATCCCGGAGATCGAGATCTTCTGAGCGGGCGGGCGTTGTGCGGATCACCGAGCTGAAGCTGCCGGGCGTGTTCCTCGTGGAGATCGAGCGGCGGGAGGACCACCGCGGGTTCTTCGCGCGGACGTACTGCGAAGACGAGTTCGAGGGGGCGGGCCTGCCGACGCGTTTCGTGCAGTGCAACGTGAGTTTCAATGCGCGGAAGGGCACGCTGCGGGGGATGCACTACCAGGCGGACCCGAGCCCGGAGGGCAAGCTGGTGCGGTGCACCTCGGGGGCGATCCGCGATGTGCTGGTGGACCTGCGGAAGGACTCGCCGACGCACCTGCAGTGGGTGGCGCGGGAACTGACCGCGGAGAACCGGGCGGCGCTGTATGTGCCCCCGGGCCTCGCCCACGGGTTCGTCACCCTGACCGACGACGCCGAGGTCTTCTACATGATGACGGAGTTCTACGACGGGCCCCTGGCCCGGGGCGTGCGGTGGGACGACCCCGCGTTCGCGATCGACTGGAGGCTGGATGAGCTGGGGCTCGAAGACGGGCCGGTGCTAAGCGATCGCGACGCCACCTACCCGGACTACGGGGTGGAGGGGTGAGTGGGCGCGTGCTGGTGACCGGGGCGTCGGGGTTCATCGGGCCCTGGGCGGTGCGGGGGCTGGTGGAGCGCGGCTTCGAGGTGCACACCGCGGGCCTCGAGGCGGGGCCGGATGAGGCGGGGCTGGGTGTTGAGTTTCACCCGGCGGACCTGCTGACGCCGGGCGGGCCCACGAGGATCATCGAAGAGGTGAAGCCCACGCACCTGCTGCACATGGCGTGGTACGCGGTGCACGGGAAGTTCTGGACGGCGCCCCAGAACCTGGACTGGGTGCGGGGGTCACTGGAGCTGGCCCGGGCGTTCGCGACCCAGGGCGGGGAGCGGCTGGTCTGCTCGGGGTCGTGCGCGGAGTACGACTGGTCGCACGCGGAGCTGGATGAGCGAGCGACGCCCACGAGGCCCCACACGCTCTACGGCGTGTGCAAGGATGCGCTGCGGGGGATGCTGGAGGCGTCGGCGGGGGCGCTCGGGGTGTCGTTCGCGTGGGGGCGGGTGTTCTTTCTGTACGGGCCCGGAGAGGTGGAGACGAGGCTGGTGCCGGCGGTGATCGCGAACCTGCTGCGGGGGGAGGCGGCGGAATTGACGCACGGTCGCCAGGAGCGGGACTTCATGCATGTCGCGGATGTGGGGGGGGCGCTGGCGGCGCTGGTGGCGAGCGGGGTGGAGGGGCCCGTCAACATCGCGTCGGGGCGGTGCGAGGCGCTCGGGACCGTCGCGCGGATGATCGGGGAGACGATCGGGCGGCCCGACCTGGTGCGCCTGGGCGTGCGGGAGGCGCCGGCGAACGACCCGCCCAGGCTGGCGGCGCGGGTGGAGCGCCTGCTGGGGGAGGTGGGGTACGAGCCCAAGTACGGGCTGGAGGAGGGGATCGGGGAGACGATCGCGTGGTGGCGGGAGAGGCTGGGGGTGGGGTGAAGGGGGGGGGGGGGAGGGGAGACGGGTGAGGGGGTGGGCGCGGTGCCCCGACCCGCCCGGAGGGCGCGTCGGGTGTTGGGGGTGCGGGCGGACAGGTGGTGACGATCGGCCCGAAGCGCCGCTGCGCAGCGGTTCGGGGCACCGGGGGGTCGGGGCTTTGCGGGGGTTGGGGCGTACCATGGTTTCATGACTGAACCGATCACACTCCTCTGCCCCGGGCAGGGGGCTCAGACGCTGGGGATGGGGAAGGCCTGGGCGGAGGCGTACCCGGAGGCCCGGGCGATCTTCGAGCGTGCGGACGCGACGCTGGCGGGGCTCGACCTGGGCGAAAAGTCGGGGCTGACCGATGCGCTGAGCGCGATCTGCTTCAACGGGCCGGCGGACAGGCTGAACCGGACGGACGTGTCGCAGCCCGCGATCTACACCTGCGGGGTGGCGAGCTGGCACGCGGTGTGCGCGATCGCGGGGCACGACCCGGCGGAGGTGCCCCTCGCGGCGGCTGCCGGGCTGAGCCTGGGGGAGTACACGGCGCTACACCTGGCGGGGGCGTTCAGTTTCGAGGACGGGCTGAGGCTGGTCGCGCTGCGCGGGCGGGCGATGCAGGACGCGGCGGAGTCCTCCCCCAGCTCGATGGTCGCCCTGATCGGGGCGGATGAGGCGAGCGCGATGGACCTGTGCGAGCGGGTGCTCGAGCGTCTGGAGGACGCGGAGGACGCGGAGCGGGTCCTGGTGCCGGCGAACTTCAACGCGCCGGGGCAGGTGGTGGTGTCGGGGTCGGCCCGGGCGTGCGATGAGGCGGAGCAGGTGGCGGGGGAGATCGGGCTGCGGGCGACGAGGCTGACGGTCGCGGGGGCGTTCCACAGCCCACTGATGGCCCCCGCTGCGGAGCGCCTGGGCGCAGCGCTGGAGCGGACGGAGGTCGCGGCGCCCCGGTGTACGGTCCTGAGCAACGTGACGGGCGAGCCCCACGAGCCCGACGCGGGCTCGATCCGGGCCCGCCTCGTCGAGCAGCTGACGAGCCCGGTACGCTGGGAGCAGTGCGCCCGCTGGCTGGCGGACAACGCGGCGGGCGCGCCGTACGAGTTGGCCCCCGGGAAGACCCTGGCCGGGCTGATGCGACGGATCGACAAGAGCATGAAGGTGACGACGCATGACACACCGGCGAACTGATTTCGTACTCAGCAGGGCGGGCGCGATCGTCGCCGGTTTGGCGTTGCTGCCCATCACGCTGGTGGGGTGCGGGAAGGAAGAGCCCCCGCCCCCGCCGCCGCCGCCGCCTCGCGACACGGCGCCGCCCCCTCCGCCGGTGCCGGACCGGGTCCGGGTGGCGGATGTGCTTCGGGAGATCGACGCGGATGCGCGGGTGCAGTTCCCGCAGGAGCAGGCGCCCTACGACCGGTCGCTCGCGGAGGCGGTGGTCGTGCTGGCCGGCTCGATCGCTTCGGGGGACGACCTGGCGATGGCGCCCGTGCTGGACCCCGCGGGCCGGGCGGTGCTCGATCAGCTCGTGGCGTCGGGCGAGTGGTACGACGCGACGGGGGCGGTCGAGGGCGTGCGGGTGGTCTACCTGAGCCAGAGCCCGGACGAGAACACCGAGGCCCGGGGGGGCGAGGTGGTGCTGGCGGTGCAGGAGCCCGGCGAGGCGTATGTCCTCGCGTGGAACGCGACGAACGCGGGCGAGGGGTGGCGGTTCTCCGCGCAGCCCAGCACCGGGCAGACGAAGGCGCGGGCGAGCGAGTGGGACGCGGACACGATGGGGGCGTTCAGCCCCGCGGCGGGCTCGGGAAGCGATGGAGGCGGGCTCGGGATGGGCGGGGGCGACGCGATGGGTGCGATGCTGCTCGCCGATCCGCCGCTGGTCTTCTTCGCGGTCGAGATCTTCCGCCAATTGGGGAAGGTCATGGATATGGACCTGAGCGAAGACGAAGTGTTGGACCCGATAGCGCAGATGGCGGGTGTGTCTACGGAGCGCGTGCTCGAGGTCTATACCGAGGGGCGGCTCGCGAATCGGGAGCGTGGGGTGAAGGCCGACCCGGCGGAGGTCGGGCAGTTCATCCAGAGCGCCCGGATGATCGGGGCCGCGATGGGCACGGTGGTGACGGACGAGCAGGTGATCGAGGCGATCGCGGCGGTCTATCAGATCGATGAGGCCGAGGCTCGCGCGTACTTCGAGGAAGCCCAGCCGTAAGCCAGGCCGGGCCCGCGTCCCTTCAGGAAAGGATCTTCAGGATGACCGACTCTGTCACGCGCGTCGCGGTGGTTACCGGCGCCTCCCGCGGCATCGGGCGGGCCATCGCCAAGCAGCTCGCGGCCGATGGCAAGCATGTCGTGCTCGCCGCCCGGAGCGAGGGGCCTCTCAATGACCTCAAGCACGAGATCGAGGAGGCCGGGGGCAAGGCGAGCGCGAGGACCGTCGACATCGGCGACGGGGTGTCGCTCGCGGGCCTGATCGAGGGCGTGGCGGAGGAGATGGGGCGGCTGGACATCCTCGTCAACAACGCGGGCATCACGCGCGACAACCTGATCCTGCGGATGAGCGACGAGGAGTTCGACGAGGTGATGCGGGTGAACACCCGCTCGGCGTTCGTCGCGTGCCGTGCCGCGGCAAGGCCCATGATGAAGAACCGCTTCGGGCGGATCATCAATATCGCGAGCACCTCGGGTCTGGTGGGCAACGCCGGCCAAGCCAACTACGCCGCCAGCAAGGCGGCGCTGACGGGCCTGACGAAGACCATCGCCCGGGAGCTCGGGAGCAAGGGCATCACCGCCAACGTGGTCGCGCCGGGCTTTGTCAAGACGGACATGACCGCCAACCTCCCCGAGACGGTCATCGACAGCGTCAAGAAGATGATCGCGACCAAGGATGTGGGCGAGCCCGAGGACATCGCGGCGGTCGTCGCCTTCCTGGCAAGCGACGCGTCGCGATACCTGACGGGGCAGACGATCGCGGTGGATGGCGGGATGACGATGTGCTGAGTCGGGCGGGGGCCTGTGCCCCCTGAACCCGAGCCTTCGCTGAGCTCAGACTCGGCGTCCCGATCGGGTCGCGGTGACGGTGACTACTTCGTCGCCAAAGCAACGACGCCCGCGATGATCAGGGCGAGGCCCGTGACCTTCTTCGGGGTCATGGATTCGCCCAGCATCAGCCAGCCCAGGGTCGCCCCGATCGCGGGCGCCAGGGCGAAGGCGATGGGCTTCACGCGTCCGACCTCCCCGAAGTTCAGGGCGAGGTAGAAGAAGGCCATCCCCCCGAAGCCCGCGAGCAGGCCCGAGCCCAGAATGAGCTTCCACCACGTGCCGGCAGTGATATCCCCCCATTGGGTGGTGTCTTGCTTCATGCCGTGAGCGACCACGGCATAGACCGCCCAAAGCAGGGGTAGAGCGACCGTGCTTCGCACCGCGATGGCGGCAAGGGGCCCCACTCGCCCGGTGTGCAAGACCTGTTTGGTGAAGACCTCACCAACGCCCCAGCAGATTCCCGCAAGCACTGCGAACAGGATGGCCATCGGTGTCCCTTGCGTCAAAGCCGCATTTCTGGCGCGGGTGTCACGGTGTATTCGGCGGTTTCCCGAAAGTTCATGATTCTCTGCAATTTGGGTAAACCCGAGGTAGATTCCCCTCCGCGCAACGCTTCCTTCTTGTAGGGTCACAGCCATCGGGGTCTGTGACGACCCACGGGAAGCCACCAGTTTGCACCGATTCGAGGGGAAGCGAAACCCATATGAAGACCAAGATGACCTCGCGCCGTGTTTACGGCGCCACGCTGTCGTTGACCACCGTTCTGGCCCTGACTGCGGGCAGCGCCTTCGGCGCTGAGCCCGAGGGTGCCGAGGGGACGCTCGGGCGGGCGGTGGATCCCGCGTCCGGCCAGCATGAGAATGTGCCCGCCCCCGAGGGCCCGGACGATGAGGCGTTCGCGCCGCCGGCCCACCCGCCGATCGACCAGGTGCCCCCGGCGCCGATGCACTACCCCAACGTGATCGAGGCGGGGTTCAAGGTCGAGTCGGACAACACGCTCTTGATCCACAACGCGGAGACGGGCGAGACGATCGAGATCCCGGCGGCCTTCCCGTCCGAAGGCTTCGGCGGCCAGGGCGGCGACACCTTCCAGGGCGTCGCGGGCGACTCGATGGATGACATCTTCCAGACCGAGGGCTTCGGCTCGATGAGCATCATCTCGGATGCGAGCCGGGCGACCTTCCCCTGGAGCGCGAACGTGAAGCTGCTGATGCAGTTCACCCGCACCAACGGGACGCAGGCGTTCTTCGTCTGCTCGGGCAGCATGAACGACCCGGGCGTGGTGCTGACCGCGGCGCACTGCATCTTCAACCGCGACTCGGACATCAACGACTTCGCGGACCAGGTCTGGATCTACCCCGGCTGGGACGGGGACGGGAACATGGGCAACAGCTTCCAGACCTACGACCAGTGGGGCTACGCGGTCTCCACCTCGTACATCGCGGGCTCGGGCTATGTGAACAGCGGCGACTGGGACCGCGACGCGGCGGCGCTGCGCATCAACCGCTTCCGCAGCGACGACGGCGGGCGGAACATCGGCGCGCTGACCGGCTACTTCAGCTGGGCCTGGGGCTTCGGCTGCGGGGATATCCAGAGCCGCACGTATCACAACGCCGCCTACCCCGCCGAGGGGTGCGGCACCGCGGGTCTTCACAACGGGCGTGACATGACCTACTGGTTCGGAAGCGTCGACAGCTGCCCCGGTAACCAGATGGAGCTCACGACCACGACCGGCTGCTACACCGCGGTCTGGGGCGGCATGTCGGGCTCGGCGATGTACTACATCGAGGGCGACAACCGCTTCGCCCACGGCGTGTGCAGCACATCGAACCGCAGCACCCGGGGCCGCTACGCCAAGCTGTGGGAGCAGTTCACGACCGACCTGGTGAACTTCGAGACCAACACGCGGGGCACGGCCTTCGACCTCGAGCCCCTGCAGGTGCGGGCCAACGGCAGCACGACGGTACGGGCCGGCGAGTCGTTCAACAGCGGCTTCAGCGTGCAGATGGTCAACGCGACCAACAACAACCCGCCCCCGCAGGACTACCAGATCCAGATCCGTCTCTCGAGCAACAACAACATCTCGACCGCCGACCGGCTCATCGGGACCTGGAACTACAGCAACATCGACTTCGCGGCCAACCAGGTCCGCCAGTTCAACATCCCGGCACCGGCGATCCCGCTCGATGTCGCTCCGGGCACCTACTGGATCGGCGTGATCATCTCGAGCGCCCCGGGCGACACCAACGCCGCCAACAACGATTCGAACACCTGGGACGCTCAGGTCGTGACCGTGCAGCAGGCGCTGCCGCCGCAGGCGCCATCGCTGATCTTCCCGAGCAACTTCGCGACGGGCGTCAGCATCAACGCCGACCTCGACTGGCTGAGCGCGACGAACGCGACCAGCTACGACGTCTACTTCGGCACGAGCCCGACCCTCGGATCCGGGCAGCTGCTGGGCAACACGACGAGCACCGCCTGGAACCTGCCGACGCTCGCCTACAGCACCACCTACTACTGGAGGATCGTCGCCCGGGGCCCGGGCGG
>DAIQNV010000047.1:0-11536 GCA_036788215.1 Phycisphaerales bacterium
CCGATCGGGGCGCCGTCGTTGTTCGGGTCGGCGTAGCGCAGGTAGTACCAGCAGCTCCCCGCCCAGCCCGGCATCGTGTTGGTCTCGCGGGTCACGGTCGCGGAGGGGTCGAGCCCGGCGACGCCGGCCTCGCCCGCGGTGGTCTTGAGCCAATCGGTGGCCTTGGCGAGCAGCGGCGCGGGGTCGCTGCTCTCGACCGGCTCGTAGTCGGTCAGGGGTGGCAGCTTCACCGGCAGCGTCTCTTCGCCCACCGGGTGGTGGAAGCCCTGCTCGTCGTAGACGATGGGGAAGGGCTCGCCCCAGTAGCGCTGACGGCTGAAGAGCCAGTCGCGGAGCTTGAAGTTAACGGTGCCCTCGCCGAAGCCCCGAGACTCCAGCCAGGTGATGATCGCCCGCTTGGCCTCGGTGACGCCCAGCCCATTGAGGCTGACCTCGTCGTTGGCGCTGTTGATCGCCGGCCCGTCGCCGGTGTAGGCGTCGCCGGTCCAGCCCTCGGGCGGCGCGACGGTGCGGACGATGTCGAGGCCGAACTTCTCCGCGAACTCCCAGTCGCGCTCGTCCTGGGCGGGGACGGCCATGATGGCGCCGGTGCCGTAGCCGATGAGGACATAGTCCGCGGTCCACACCGGGATCACGCGCCCGGTCGCGGGGTTCCGCGCGTAGACGCCGGTGAAGACGCCGGTCTTCTCCTTGCTCTCCTGGCGCTCAACGTCGCTGCGGTTGCGGGCCCAGCGGACATACTCGCCCAGCTTGGTGGTGTCGGTCTCGGCCCGGGGCTCGTTCGGCGCCTCGTCGACGAGCGGGTGCTCGGGGGCGACGACCATGTAGGTCGCGCCGAACATGGTGTCTGGCCGCGTCGTGAAGACGCGGAGCTTTTCGGTCTCGTTCCCGTCGGTGTCGATGAGGGGGAAGTCGATGAGCGCCCCCTCGCTGCGCCCGATCCACTCCGCCTGCTGCGTCTTGGTGCTGCTGGGCCAGTCGAGGCCCTCGAGGCCCTGGAGGAGGCGGTCGGCGTAGGCGGTGATGCGGAAGAGCCACTGGCGCAAGGGCTTTCGGAAGACGGGGTGCCCGCCCCGCTCGCTGCGCCCGTCGATGACCTCCTCGTTGGCGAGGGCGGTGCCGAGCTTGGGGCACCAGTTGACGGTCTGCTCCGCGACGTAGGCCAGGCGGTAGGAGTCGATGATGGACCGGCGGGTTTCCTGGTCGAGGTCGGCCCAGGCGATCTCCTCGCCTCCGCGGGCGGCGCCCTGGTACTCCGCGGCGCGGGGGTTCAGGATGGCGGGCCGCTGGCCCGACTCGAGTTCCGCGATGAGTTCCGCGATGGGGCGGGCCTTGCTGTGAGCGGCATCAAACCAGCTGTTGTAGATCCGCAGGAAGATCCACTGCGTCCAGCGGTAGTAGCCCTCGTCGATGGTCGCGATCTCGCGGGACCAGTCGTAGCCGAAGCCGAAGCGCTTGAGCTGGCGCTTGAAGTTCTGGATAGTCTCGCGGGTGAAGCCGGCGGGGTGCTCGCCTGTATTGATGGCGTGCTGCTCTGCCGGCAGACCGAAGGCGTCCCAGCCCATCGGGTGCAGCACGCGGTGGCCGGTCATGGTCTTGTAGCGTCCGAGAATGTCGGTCGCGGTGTAGCCCTCGGGGTGTCCGACGTGCAGGCCCGCGCCAGAGGGGTAGGGGAACATGTCGAGCACATAGAACTTGGGCTTCGACCCGTCGAACCCCGGCTCGCCCGGGTTGGGCGTGCGGTAGACCTCCCGTTCGTCCCACGCGGTCTGCCATTTGGGCTCGATCGCGTTGGCCAGGTGGGCGTTGTAGCGGTGGTCGGCGGTGGCGATCGGGTTCTCGGCGGGGGTCGGCGTCATGGCGGGCAGAGTCTAGAGCGGCTATGGCTCAGGCGTAGCGGTGTGGGTTCGCTCAGGCCCGCCGGATTCCATCCGGCGCGGCCGTACAAGAGCGAGTGTGCGCCCGGAGGGCGCTACGGAGCGGGAGAAACAGCTCTAGGGAGAGCCCGCGGCGCATCCAAATAAACGACGGGCGGTCCCTTTCGGGCCCGCCCGCGTGGATGATCACCGATCACACCAGACAGGGATCACTTGCCCGGCTCAGGGGCAGCCTGCGGTGAAGAAGGTAAGGAAGGCGCTGATGTCCGCGAAGGTCCACGCGCCGAAGGGCGGGGCGAGGTCGGACGGGGGCGTCATCGCGTTGAAGGAGGCGAGGAAGGCGGCGATGTCGGCGAAGCTGAGCACGCCAAAGGGCGGGGCGAGGTCGGCGGGGTTGCAGGGGCCGACGCCGGGCGTGCAGTCGTCCTCGTAGCAGAAGGGGTTGTTGGGCCCGTCCGCGGCGAAGGTGAGCGCGGGCACGGTCAGGCTTTCCTGGAAGTACGCGGGGCGGAGGACGATCTGGCGCTGCTCGAGGGGGGCGACGGGCTCGGCGAAGATCTTGCGCTCGAGGCAGCCGGTCTCGCCATCGTCGTTGTTCTTGATGAGGTAGATGTCGCCCGCGCCCTGGCCCGGGAAGGGGCTCGGGTTGAAGACGCGACCGACGAGGGCGTAGCCGCAGTCTTCGCGCTGGGGCTGCACGGACTCGGCTCCGGCGCGGAACTCGTTCCGCCCGTATCGCCAGGCCCAGAGGGGCGAGCCCCCGATCTCGGTGAGCTGGGTGTGGGCGAGGGTGGTCGAGGTCCCATCGGGGCCCTCGATGCGCACGCGACCCGCCTGAACGAACGCCTGGACGCGCGGGTCCCACTCGACCGCGGCGTACGCGGTCTCGACGCGGACGCGGTCGCCGTTCGCGTCGAAGCTCTCGTAGTCGCGGCTCCAGATCGGGTTGCCCAGGGGTCCGGTGTTGACGAGGAAGGTGCCTGCGAAGGGCGCGTTGTCGAAGCCGAAGTCGGTGCGTCCGGCGAGGATGATCTGGCCGGAGGGGAGGACATCGAGCCCGTCGCCGGTCTCGGTGACGTTGGGGATGTCCGCACCGCTGCGGTCGAAGACGGAGTCGTAGCCGAAGACGAAGATGGGTGAGCCGGCGGGGGGGCCCCCTGCGGTGAAGTCGGGGACCGCCTTGAAGAGCATCGCGTCCTGGCGGAAGGGATCGCCGGTCGTGGGGTCGGGGCGCAGGCGCCGGTAGCTGCCGGAGACGACGACGCTGCGGTCGAACTCGGAGAACTCGACATCGGTGAAGGAGACGTCGACGGGGTCATCGGGCCCGAAGGGGACGTCGTACTCCGCGTACCAGTTCAGCGCGCCGCCCGGGCCGACGCGGAACAGCACGGGCCTGCCCTTGTTGTTGCCCACGACGAAGATGGAGTCGTCGGGCGACTGGTCGAGGGCGACGCCGGGCTGCGGGGTGTGGATGGGGTCGGTCTGGTAGGTGCCCCGGTAGGCGCGGGCCCAGAGCTGGTTGCCCGAGGGATCGAGCCTGAGCAGGACGATCTCGAAGCCCGGTGCGGAGCTGCGGCTCTCGCCGGCGACGATGTACCCGCCGTCGCTGGTCTGCTGGACGGAGTAGGCGATGTCCTCGTTGTCGCCCCCGAAGTGGCGCTCCCACTCGGTGGAGCCGTCGGGCTTGTACTTGACGATGTGGTACTGGAACGAGAGGCCATCGATGAAGCGATAGCCCGCGCTGACCCAGCCTCCGTCCTTGGTGTTGTCGATCGAGTAGGCGTGCTCACGGCTCTGGTCGCCGACCTCGCGCTGGAAGATGTCGGCGTTCACGCTCATCGCCAGACCGGCCACGACCACAGCACCCGCCGCCAGGCGGTTGTTCATGCTCAACATGTCTGTTACCTCGCTTCGAGAAGGAAACTTGATGGGGCTCGGGGGACCGCGACGCACGCGGCCTCGCCCGGGGACCCGGGGAGCGGTTGTTGACCCGCTCAATATGTCAGCGGTACGGAGCCGCACCGCGTAACGGTGTTTCCGAAAAGCCGCGCCAAAGTTTGTATGGGCTTACCCGCGACCGGTGCTCGGGTGCCGTGGACATCGCGAAGCGATTTCTCCACGATCGCCCGTCGAGCCGGGTGCCGTGGTCGATCCGGCTCTGCGGATCGGCCACGCAGAAGAAGCCCGGCCTTCACGCGGCGCAGCACGAAGCCGCCCCCCCGAATGCCCCCTCCTCTAAGGGCATCCGACGCGGCGGCTTCGTTTCCCGTTTCCGGGGTGTGCCCACTCTCCACCATGGCCTCGGACGGACGGGGGATCTCCCGTGCCCCGCCGTCGCGGGCCCGGGGGCGACACCTCCCGTGTCGCGTCGCCCGATCGCAACCCGCGCCAAGAGGAACGGACGCGGGGCGGTTGGGTCACGGCTTTGCGGGCGAAATTGTTCGAAAGCGGGTGAGGGGCCCAGATCGCGCGGGAACACGCACCCAAAATCCGGTGTCGGTCAGGGGGTCAAGCCCTTGCACGGGGCAGGGGCGATCTGTGGTGCCTCAGTCGGGTAGTTTGGCGAGCTCGGCCCGGACCGCCCGCACGACGCGGGCGACGGTCTGGCTGCCGAAGTCGAAGGGGAGGCCCGCGGCGGCGAAGAGCTCCGGGAGGGGCCGGCTGCCACCCAGGCTGAGGGCCCGCTTGTAGGAGCCGACCGCGGCTGCCTCCCCGTCCTCGAGGCTTCGGAGCCAGAGCTGGAGGGCACCGAGTTGCGCGATGCCGTACTCGATGTAGTAGAGGGGGACCTCGAAGAGGTGGAGCTGGGCCTGCCAGGTGCGGGCCCGCCAGGGGGCGAGGTCTTCGGGCCAGGCGACGCGGTGTCCCCGGACGCCGAAGCGGTCCTCGAGCTCGCGCCAGGCGTTGGTGCGCTGGTCGCGGGTGTGGCCCGGGTGGGCGTAGACCCAGTGCTGGAAGGCGTCGATGGTGGCGATCCAGGCGAGCATGGTGACGGAGCCCTCGAGCTGGGCTCGCTGGGCGCGGGCGAGGTCGTCCGGGTCGGTGAAGTAGCCCCCCTCGACGCCCCAGTGGGGCATGGTGAGCAGTTCCATCGACATGCTCGCGACCTCGGCGAACTCGATGGGGCTGGACTGGTAGTGCAGCAGGGGCTCGTCCTTGCAGAGCATGGAGTGGAAGGCGTGGCCCGCCTCGTGGACCATGGTCTCGACGTCGCGCTGCAGGCCCGCGGCGTTCATGAAGATGAAGGGGCGGCCGGATTTGTGCAGCATCGACTGGTAGCCCCCGGGGGCCTTCCCGCGTCGGCTGTCAAGGTCGAGGCTGGCGCCGTCGCGGGCGCCGCGGGTGTTCGTCCCGTCGCCCAGCGAGGCGAAGAGGCCCGCGAGCTCGGGGTCGAGGGCGCGGAGGACCGCGTGGGTCCTCTGGACGAGGTCGGCGCCGCCCGAGAAGGGGCGGAGGGGCTCGCGTCCCTTGGGGTCGACGGAGAGGTCCCAGGGGCGGAGCTCCGTGAGGCCCAGGGCGGTCCGGCGCCGTTCGTCGAGCTCGGCGCCCAGGGGCATGACCTCGGACGCGACCGCGTCGTGGAAGTCGCGGCACATGGCGGGCGTGTAGTCGAAGCGGTGCTTGGCTTCGAAGGCGTACTGGACGAAACCCTCGAAGCCGGCGTTGTGCGCGACCCGGTGCCGGAGGGCGATCTGCCGGTCGTAAAGCTCGTCGAGCTTCTCCGCGTCGGCGAGGCGGCGCTCCGCGACGGCGCGGTAGGCGCGCTCGCGGAGATCGCGGTCGGTTCTCTCGAAGTAGGGGCCCATCTGGGGCAGGGTCCTGGTTTCGCCTTCGAACTCGACCGACATGGCGCCGGTGATCGCCTGGTAGTCCTGTCCGAGCGTCCCGAGTTCGGTCTCGAGGGGGACGTTCTCCTCGCGGTAGAGCCTGACATCGGCGATGGTGTCGCGGGCCAGCACCTCGTAGCGGGCGCCCGTGAGCCCGAAGCGTTCGCACAGGGCGGCCTGCTTCTGGTCGAGGGCGAAGGCGATCGGCTTGAGCTTCGGGATGAAGTGCTCGATGTGGGCCCGGAAGGCGTCGGACGCTTCCTTGTCCCCGGTGTCGCAGGTCATGTTGATGTACATGAGGCTGCCCGCCTCGTCGATCGAGGCGTCGAGGTCCGAGCGGTCGAGCAGCCAGGCCTCCGCGCCGGCGGCGTCGGTCACCTCGCGGTCGCGCAGGGCGACCAGAAGGGGCTCCACCGCCTCCCACTTCGAAGCGTCGAGATCAGCGGGAACGAAACCGGTCGCGGTCGTCATCGTGCGTCTCCTGCGGCCCGGGAGCGCCGCGGCAGGGACCGAAAGGGCCAAAAACAAAGGCGGGCGCCGGTCGTGCCGACGCCCGCCCGGGCTTTCACACTAGGCCCGCCCGTCCCGGTAGAGAGCCGGGGGCGGGCGCGGGTTCACGGGCGATTCAGGATCTCCCGGAGCATCTCCTCCTGCTCCTCCACGTAGAACTTGAAGTCCTCCTCGGTCATGTTGAAGTTGAGCAGCGCGAAGTTGGGGTTCCGCTTGACCATCCGCACCACGCTGTCGAGGTGGCGGCGGGCCCGGCCCACGAGGGCGCCCCGGATCTGCTGGTTCGCGCCCTGGGCGGCGCCGACAGAGATGTTGTAGTTGGTGAGGTACTCGTTCAGCCGCTTCTCGTCCTCGGTGACCTCGTTCCGGAAGCGGATCATCCTCTCCTCGGCGCGGCCGATCGGGTGGATCAGCTCGGGGGTCCACCGGCCGACCCACTGGATCTCCGGCTCGCGGAGCAGGGTGGTGAGTTCATCCAGCGTGGAGGCGGTGCCCCGGCTGAAGCCCAGTTGGAGCGCGTTCTGCGAGTTGAAAGTGAGGACCTCGCCCTGGGGGTTGACGAGGATCTCGCCCGCGTCCTCGCTCTCGAACCAGGTCACCTCGCCCGTCCGCTGGTCAATCGTCGCCCGCAGGGGCACATCGATCTGCATGGCCCGCATGATGCGGGGGTCGTACCCGCCCCGGGCGGAGATCTGCTCCATCATATAGAGGGCACCCTCGAGTCCGCGTCCAGACATTGCTGTCAAAGAACCGCTCCACCCCGTGCAGGCGCCGTAGTTCCCGCGGGGCATGAAGTAGATTTCCTCGATGGCGTGGCTGGTCATCGCGGCTGCGGAGATGGCGCTCTCGATCCACGCGACGACGCGGAAGCGGGGCTTGTACTCCTCCTGGATGACATCGCTCAGGCGCTGGATCTCGAGGAGCAGGCCGCCCCCGGAGTTGATCTTGAAGACAACGATCCCGGTCCCGTCGGTGCCGAGCTCACGCTCGAGGTCGGGCAGGATGTCCCGCAGGGTCTTGGCGGTCATCTGGATGCCGACGGTGCCCTCCAGGGTGATGACCGCGCCCTTCGGGGTGCCGGGGTTGACGGGCGCGGGGGCACGCGTCGCGTCCGCCTCGGGCGCTTCGTTCGTCACCGCGTCACGCCGGATCTCCCGGATGCTCCCGGCGGCGTAGAACTGCTGCACCTCGACGCTGCCGACGCCCACGTCGATCCAGATGTTGCCCTCGAGCTCGCGGACGATCTCGCCCTGGATCTCGGTGCCATCGGTCAGCACGACCACGTCCTGGGCCGGGGCGATCGTCGCGATCAGCATCGCGAGCGCCGCAGCGAGGACGGAGATGAACCTCGAAACTGTCATGGTCTGGCCCTTCCTGTTCTCGTTCGACTCGCCCCGACTCAAGGCTGCGCCTGGATCAGCTGCACGCGGTTCTGCTCGATGAGCACGTTGATCTGCTCGTTGCCCGGCACGCCCACGCGGCCCGGGTTGAGGCTGGGCCAGTCCGGCTGGCCCCCGTCGAAGCGGCGCATCATCGCCTGCATGTCCTCGAGGATGCGGATCCGTCGCCCGATCGCGCGGCGTGTTTCCTGGAAGGTCCCGCCGACCTGCACCTCGTTGTACTCCCGCCACATCCGCGGGAGATCGCGCTCGGCACGCTTCAGGCTCGTGCGCCAGTTATCGAGGATCCGGTCCGAACGGTTCTCGAGCATCCGGTGATTGCGGTAGATCCCGAGGATGTTGAGAACATCGTCGAGCGACGACGCGGTGCCGGCGGAGACGCCCAGGTGGCGGGCGGTCTCCTCGCGGAGGGTGAGGACATCGTTGCTCGTCCCGTCGACGCGCTGGCGGAGCGTGTCGGTGTTCTCGGGGATGGTGCCGTCCTCGGTCAGGAGGAACTCGCCGGGGTTCTCGGGCTCACGCTCGAGCAGCTCGACCACGCCCCCGTTGAAGCGGTAGCTCAGCTCGTAGTCCATGCGGGCCATGGCGGTGACGAGCCGGTAGTCGTACCCGCCCTCGATCGCGAGGCCCTGGGCCCGCGCCATGCGGAGCGAGCGCTGCTTCTGACGCACCACCTCGTCGCCCACGCCCTCGAACATGTGCCCGAGATTGCCGATGCCACCCATGCGCCCGTCGGGGCTGAAGACGATCGTCTGCCCGATGAAGGGCATGAAGGCGGCGCCGCCCATCGCGTTCTTCACCCACACCACGACGTGGGGCATCTTGCTCCAGCGCTGCGGGAACTCCTTGGTGAAGAGGTCCACGATCCCCTCGGCGATGCTGAACTCGTCGAAGATGTACACGTCGTCGCCCAGGTCGAAGCCGAACGCGTCGGCCCAGCGACGGTTCAGCTCGATGATCAGGTAGTCCGGCGGGATCGGGTTGCCCCGCGCGTCCGTGTCCGCGCGACCGACCATCTCGAGCGCATCGCGCACCGGCGCGACCGCGATGTCGGAGCCCAGGTCGCCCGTCAGCGTCAGGTGATACACGCTCGGCGCCCGGTCCCCCGAGAGCGCGGTCGCCTCGTCCCGCTGCCCACGACGGCTGCGGGGCTGCTGCGCCTGCTCGCGGGCCTCGTCCGCCTTGGGTGCCTCCGCGTCGCGGTCGGCCCGGCGGATATTCAGGATCTCCGACTTGGCGAAGCTCGTCGGGGCCTGGATGCCGGCGTGGACGACGGTGATCTTGACCTCCGTCGCGGTCTCCTCGGTGATGATCCCCTTCACCGTCCGCCCGTTGCGGAGCACCAGCTCGTCCAGCGGGCCGTCCTGCAGGACCGTCGCTGCGGTCGCCGGCGAGGCGGTCAGCCCCAGGGCGCCCGCTCCGGTGATCGCGCCCAGCCCGAGGGCGAGCCCCGCCAGAAGCGAGCCGACCCCTCTTTGGGCCCTTGAATTCGTCGTCTGCATGCCGGTGACTCCTGCGTCGTGTGTCCGGTGTCTGATGGTGTGCTGATGACCGGGACCCGTGCTCGAACGGACCCAATCCCTCCCATTAGACGCCCCAGTCCGCCCCGAGTTCCCGCGCCAGCTCCAGAGCCTGCGATTTCGTCGAGACCCGGCCCTCGAGCTGCGCGTCGTAAGCCGCCTCAAGAGCCCTGGCAAACCCCGGTCCTGGGGACCACCCGAGCCCGATAAGGTCGTTCCCATCGATCAGGGGGGGCGGGGCGAGCCCGATGCCATCGGTCCCGAGGGTCTCTACGCCGGATTGGGTTGCGAGCGCCCGCGGGGCGTCGAGCGTCACGAGGATCGCAAGCGCCCCCGGGAAGCCGGGGCGTACCGCGAGGCGCTTCCGGCCCGCCACCCCGAGCGTGTCCCACCCGGCGAGCAGCACCCCGAGCGTTTCGAGGATGCCCCGGAGGGAGGCGGTCTCGTCGTTGCTCAGGCAGAGGGCCCGCCTCCACGCGCGGACGAGGTCGGCCCGGGCCTTCCCGTCGGTCGCGGCTTCGGTGCCCTGGCGGTCCAGGGCCCAGGCGGCGAGGGGGATCGTGGCGTCTTCCGCGCCCCCGGTCTCACCCAGACCCTCGAGCGATCGGAAGCCCTCGCGCCCCGGGGCGGGCGTGGCCAGGGCGGGCCGGTCCAGGGCGAGGTCCGAGAGCAGGCGGACGGCGCGCCCGCGGCTGGGGTGCGTCAGCATCCGCCGGAGTTCGTCCCCGATGCGTTCGCGGCTCACGCCCGCCAGTTCGCTCGCGTGGGCGCGGATCGCGTCCGCGGTGCGGGGGTCGAGCTGGAACCCGAGCCTGCAGGCGAAGCGGACGGCGCGGAGGGCCCGCAGGTGGTCCTCCGCGAGGCGGGCCTCCGGGTCGCCCACGGCGCGGACGATCCGGGCGTCGAGGTCGCGACGTCCCCCGACGAAGTCGATGACCTCGCCGGTGGGGCCCGCGAGGGGGTCGAGGAAGAGGGCGTTGATCGTGAAGTCGCGTCGCTGGGCGTCGGCTTCGGGCGTTGAGAAGCGGACCGCGTCGGGGCGGCGCTTGTCGGAGTAGCCCGCGTCCTCGCGGAAGGTCGCGACTTCGAGGGGCCCGGCTCCGGTCCGGGCCCCCGTCCGAACGAGGATGACTCCAAAGGACTCGCCCACCGCCGCGGAGCCCGGGAAGAGGGCCCGGACGCGGTCGGGGGTCGCGTCGGTGGCGATGTCGTAGTCCTTGGGGGCCTGGCCCAGGAGTTCATCGCGGACGCACCCGCCGGCGAAGTAGGCGGTGAACCCGGCGTCGCGGAGGCGGCGCAGCGCGTGCACCGCTTCGTCTCGGGCGACGGCGCGGATCGGCTCGGGCCCGGAGGTTCGTTCGGGCGTGTGCATATGGGGCATTGTGTGCCGCCGGCGGGGGCGGTGTCGGCCCCCAGGCTCAGCGATCGTCGTCGAAGAGGCCCGGGGCCCTGCCCAGGTGAAGGCCCATGCCCTCCAGGACGCGTTCCATGACGAGGGCCTGGTTGATCGACCACTCTGGGCTGGGGGTGGGGGGCCCCTCGCCCCGGCAGGCCTTCCCGAAACTCTCGGCCTGGAGGGTGTACATGCGGAGGGCGTCGGCGGAGTCCTTGGCGCCGGGGGTGCCGTCGATCTCGGGATCGCACCCATTAAGGCAGACGCGGAGACCGTTGGGGATGCTCATCTCGGGCACCTCGACGCGGCCCTTCTCGCCCAGGACGACGGCGCCGAACTTGCCGGCGCGGGTCATGGAGCAGGCGATGTCGACCTCGATGCCGGAGGGCGTGCGCCACCTGGCCCAGGCGGAGCCATCGACCGCGTCCCCGGGCAGTTTGCCGTCCGTCTCGGGGTCGACGTAGAGGTCGACGAGGTCGCAGCCGGCTTCGAGGGTGTCGAAGTCGGGCTCTTCGCCGGTGACGCAGCGCGCGAAGCTCATGGGGTAGCAGCCCAGGTCCATCATGGACCCGCCCGCGAGCGCCCGGCTGTAGCGGACATTGCTCGTCGGTCCGTCGGAGATGGGGATCTCGAAGTGCCCCTCGATCCGCCGGACGGGCCCGATGCGGTCGATGAGCGCCGCGACGCGGTCGATCCAGGGGGTGTGCACGAAGGCGAAGGCCTCGACGAGCACTCGGCTGGTGCGCTCCGCGACCGCGTAGGCGGAGCGTGCGTCGGAAGCTCGCCAGGCGAGGGGCTTCTCGCAGAGCACGTGTTTGCCGGCCCGCATGAGATCGACGGAGGCGCCAGGGTGCGCGTGATTCGGGAGGGTGAGGTAGACCGCGTCGGCGCCGGCGTGGGTGGGCAGCTCGTCGTAGGTGCACCAGGCGTCGATCGCGTGGGCCTCGGCGAAGCGCCGGGCGCGTTCGCGCGAGCGGGACGCGACGAGCGTGACCTCACAGCCCGGGGC
>DAIQNV010000047.1:11636-23540 GCA_036788215.1 Phycisphaerales bacterium
GCGTCGGGCCAGGCGATGACCTCGGGATCGCTGAAGAGGAGTTCGTATTGACGGTTTCGCCCAATGACCCCAATCCCCCCAGCTTCCAGATCGGTGATGTAGATGTTGTCTTTGGCATCGATGGTGATGCCGTCGCACACAGGTTTGGTGGCGTAGCGCTCGACACGGGCGGAGAGGGCGGGGGTGGAGAGGGTGCGGTCCCTCAGATCTGAGGCGCGGACGCGATAGAGGGTTTTCCCTGACATGGCGCCGAAGTAGACCCACTCGCCCCTGGAATCGATGGTGATGGGGTTGACGCCGATGCGTGCGGGGCGCTCAACGCCGTTCTCGTCGGGGCGGGTGATGACGCGGTCGTCGATGATCATCTCGACGCCGGATTCGGGGAGCACAACGGGGTCGCCCTCGAGGACGCGTCGGCTGAGGCCTGTGGTGAGGTCGACGACGACGAGGGCGGGGTCGCGTTCGCCCCCGGTGTCGGCGATGTAGATGAAGTCCTCGACGGGGTCGAGCGCGAGGTCGTTGAGGAAGGTGGTCGCTCCGCCCGGCGGGTTGGGGATGGCGATGACGCGGTGCAGGGCGTCGGCCTTGAGGTCCCAGGCGATGAGCCGCGGGGTGGAGCCCAGGCGGAGCCCGTTGTCGAGCATCCAGACGATGCCTTCGGCGCTGGTGCGGATGCCCAGGACCGCGTCGAGGCCGATGCCGTCGTCGCCGAGTTCCTCAGCCCATTCGCCCGAAGGGAAGGGGCGGAGGATGCCGGTGCGGGGGTCGACCTCCGCGACGCGCCAGCGGGGTTCGTAAAACTGGTGCAGGCTGACGAGGACGCGCCCGTCGGGTGTGACGGTGATGTTGCCCGGCGCGCGGTCGAGCTTGGCATAGATGTCGTAGCCGTTCTCCTGGCGTTCCTTGGCGCCCGGGGCGGCGCAGGCGCCGAGGGTGCTCGCGACGAAGGCGACGGTCAGGACGCGGGCGAGTCGGCGGATCGTTCCCGGCATGGTGCTCTCCCTCGTGTCGAAAGCGGGGTCGGTGCGGGGACTGTACCCCATCCCGGCGGGCCCGGGCGGGGTGCCCGGGCTGCGTGGGAGCGATGAACTAGGGGGATGACGCGAGCCTCGGTGTTGAATCAACTGAATTCGAGGGCCCGCTGGTAGCGCCGGAGCGTCTTGGTGCGCGTCACGAGGGCCCGGGCGATGCCCTGGGGGTGCTCGGTCGAGGGTTCGGAGACGAGACAGAGGCCCGAGACATCGAAGCGGCTGAATTTGTCCATCACGCGATCGAGGGTCTCGTCGCTGCGGAGGGTGGGGAGATCGGTCCGCAGGAGTTCGGCGACGAGGAGCAGGGGCACCGCCTCGCGGTCGATCAGGGCCGAGCGGATATCCGCCCCGGTGACCATGCCCATGTATCCGCCGGTCTGGTCGACGACGACGAAATCGGGGACGTTGTAGTTCGCGTGCATCGCGATGAGCTTGCTCAGGGGGTCGGAGGGGTAGACGGGCTCGTCGGGGATGGCGGTGGGCTCGACGTCGGACACCCGGAGCCTGCGGAGCAGGGTGAGGTCGCGGGCGGCGCCGACGAGGACGCCCTCGCGCCGGAGCTTGTAGGTGTAGATCGAATCGCGCTCGACGAGTTGGCTGACGATCGTCGAGACGACCGCCGCCAGCATGATCGGGAGCAGCACGTAGACATTCTGCGTGAGCTCGAAGAGCATCAGGATCGCGGTGAGCGGGGCGTGGGTGGTGCCGGCGACGACCGCAGCCATGCCCACCAGGGCGTAGGCGGCGGGGGAGCCGTTCTCCGGGATGAACCCGAGTGCGGAGAGCGCGACGCCCAGGATCGACCCCGCGACCGCGCCGAGGAAGAGGCTCGGGGCGAAGACGCCTCCCGATCCGCCGGCGCCGAGGGTGAAGGAGGTGGCGAGGGCCTTGAAGACGAGCAGGATCGAGAGGAGCCACAGCTCGGTGGAGATCATCATGAACCCGCCGTGCCCCGCGTTCTCGAGGTTGGGGACGACGGTGGGATCAACGCCCGCGGTGTAGCTCATGGGGTCGAGCAGGGCGCGGATGGTGCCGTAGCCGTTGCCGAAGAAGGCGGGCGTTCCGCCCGGGTGGTCGCCCGCAGCCCGCTGGATGGAGAGGAAGGCGATGCCCAGGAGGCCCACGAGGAGGGCGCCGACGACGGGTCGGACCGCGGGGTGGACGCGGACGCGCTGCTCGAAGAGGTCCTCAGACCGGTTCAGCATGGTGTTGAAGCCGACCGAGACGAGCCCGCAGAACACGCCCAGGAGCACATAGCTGGGCAGTTCCTGGAAGGTGAAGGCGTAGCCCGCGAGGGTCTCCCCCGCGGCGAAGATCGCGATGTTCTCCCCCGTCAGCGCGTGGGTGAGCGCGGCGCTGAACACGCTGGCGACCACGATCGGGCTGAAGGTGCGCACCGAGAAGTCGCGGAGCAGGATCTCCATGACGAAGAACACGCCGGCGATGGGGGCGTTGAAGATGCTGGCGATCCCGGCGGCGGCGCCGCAGCCCACGAGCGTGCGGAGCTGCTCGCGGGAGATTTTGAGCCTCGTCCCGAGGACAGATCCGGCGGTGGCGCCGATCTGGACGATCGGGCCCTCGGTGCCGGCGGAGCCCCCGGAGCCGACGGTGCAGATGCTCGCGAAGATCTTGACGATGCCGGTCCGCAGCGGGATCTGCCCGTCGCGCTGGATGATGGCCTTCATCACCTGGGGCACGCCATGGCCCTTGGCGTCGCTGGCGAAGCGCCAGACGAGGATGCCGGAGATGAGGGCCCCCGCCATCGGGATGGCCGGCAGCGTCCAGATCGGGAGGTCGTCGCGGGCCTCGCCCGCGAGGTCCTCGACGAAGTGGAGCATGTGGGCGAACCCGATCGCGCCGAGCGCCGTGACCGATCCGATCGCGGCCCCCACGACGATGAGCCACCACTCCCGCTGGAAGCCCAGCCGGTCGAACAGGGTCTTGAATCGCAATGTCAGGTCGGGCCTGGCCACTGTCCGGCGTCGCGCTCCTGCTGAAGCGCGGGCCGACATGGCCCGCTCAGCCGGACTTTACGGGCGATGGACCATCGGGCGCGGCGTCGTCAGAGGGCGTTGCCCAAGTTTGTCGGGCTGCCAAGGCGGCCATCGGGCCGAACTTCGGCCCGGCTCGGGCCCCCGGTCCCCAGCCTCAGGGGCGCGTCGGCACGTTGACGAACCGGCGCCGCCGCTCGTTCGGCTCGGGGGCCCTGGCGGATTCCGGGTCGGGCGCGACGACGAGGGGGAGCACAGGCGAGACTTCCTGGACCACCGGCGCGACCGGCGTCACGGGCGGGACCGATGCGGACTGCGCCACGATCCGGTCCTCGTCGGGGTGGGTGCCCAGCCAGAGGATCGAGCCGGTGTTGAGGTCGTACACGGCGCCGGTCACGATCAGTCGCCCGTCCTCAACAGCGGAGGCGATCTCCGGGCTGGTCCGCATGAGCCGACCGATCTGGTTGAAGACGTTGTACTGCACCGCCGCCTCGACCAGATCGCCCGGGTTGTTCCGCTGGGCCTGCTCGACCGCGGGGGTGATCTGCTGCAGGAGCTGGTTGATGCTCGGGGTGTCGGTGGCCCGGCGGCTCGCGGCGATGACGGCGCCGCAGGAGGTGTGGCCCAGCACAACGAGGACGGGCGTCCCGAGGTGCTGAACGCCATACTCGATCGAGCCCACCACGTCGGCGCCGGTCACATTGCCCGCGACGCGCACGGTGAAGAGGTCGCCCACGCCCCGGTCGAACAGGCGCTCCACCGGCACGCGGGAGTCGGCGCACGCCAGGACGGTGGCGAAGGGGTGCTGCGCCTCGGCGGTCATCTCCACGCGGTCGTGCCCGGCGTTGCGGTGTTCGGGGCGGCCCTCAGCAAAGCGGAGGTTGCCCGCCTTGAGGAGGTCGAGGGCGTCGGCGGGGCCGAAGCCCGGCGCTCCCCCGTTGCCCGAGCTGGCGGGAGCGCCCGCCAGCGAGATGGCGGCGAGGGCGGTCAGGGTCATGCTGGCGGTAGGCGTGCGCATCATCGGGGCTCCCGTTCGATCCCGGCCCGGGGTCGCCGGGCCTCATCACGACCATCGGTTCCCATGGCCCGTGCGTCCGCCCGACCCTGTGCGAAGATGACTTGACCGGTCCGCGCACAACAACGGCGCGGGTTGCTCCACTGATTGGGGGACCCGCGCCGTCGCGTTTTCAGGATTTTCGGACGGGATCAGCCGTCGGCACGCAGCAGTTGGGCCTGCTGGGGGTGCTCGCCCAGGAAGTCGACCCGGCCGGTCTCGAGGTCGTAGACCGCAGCCACGATCTTGACATTGCCCGAGCGGACCGCGTCGCGGAGGGCCGAGCTGTTGGACAGCAGGTCGCACACCGTCCGCATCGCGTTGGCGGGGATCGCGAGCTCCGTGAACTCGACGCCTTGGGCACCGGGGTAGGCGGCGCGGGTCTCAAGGACCGCCGGCTCGATCGGCCCGCGAAGGCTCGCGAGATTCCCGCTGAGGGGGACATCGCGGGCCACAGCGTCGACCGCGCCGCACATGGTGTGCCCCATCACAACGACGAGGTTCGTCCCGAGTGCCCCGACGCCGAATTCGAGCGAGCCCGCTTCGTGAGCGCCGGCGATGTTGCCCGCGACACGCAGCACGAAGACGTCGCCCACGCCCAGGTCGAACACGCGCTCGACCGGGACCCGCGAATCCGCGCAGGTCAGGACGCTCGCGAAGGGGAACTGGCCTTGTCGCGCTGTCTGCGCGACGCGCTCCGCCGTGGCCCGGGGGTGGACCGTCGATCCGTTCACGAAGCGGCGGTTACCAGACTCCAGTCTGGCCAGGGCCTCGTCCGGAGAGACCACGCCCTTCGTCGTTTCGCCGCCTCGCGTGGCCATCGCAACGTCGGCGAGGTCGGACGAGCCATCTGCTTTCTGGCTCGACCCACAGCCGGCCAGCACCGCGGCGGTCAGGGCGACCCCGATCACCTGGAACGGTCGGTTCAGACGCATCTTTGCAGTCCTTTCGTGCCGGCGAACAAGTCCTGTCCCGGGCCCGTGACCCCCACAGGCACCACCGGGGCTGACGCCGGCGTGGGCCGACGATAGGCACGCTTCTTCGCCCACGAACGGATTGCGAAAATGATGACAAACGGATGCGAATGAAAGCCATTTCAAGCATCCGATTTCGCCCGGGCTTACACCCCGGCGGGTTCGGGGGTGCGCCGGCGGACCTGCTCGCCCACGGAGACCTCGCGCGGGTCGTCCTCCAGCAGGAGCTGGTCGATCGACGGCGCGTTCTTCAGGGGCTTGCCGTTCTGGTCGGTCAGGGGCTGCCCGTCCATGGTCTCGATGACCGGGATGGGGTGGGCCACCGCGTGCAGCTCGAGCGCCTTCTCAAGGTCGGCCTTCTTCTTGTCCTCAAGCTCGGCCCACTTGCCCCGTCCGCGGCACTTGGGGAATCGGCTGCAGCCCAGCCAGGGCCCCCGGACGCCGGTTCGCAGGTTGAGCGCCGCCTGGCAGATGGGGCAGGGCAGGTCGGTCTCGAGGGGGGGCTGGCTGGGGGCGGTGACGAAGCCCTTCTTGTCGAGGTTCAGGATGAGCCCGATGTCCTGCCCCTCCCCGTCCTCGAGCGCGGTGGTGAGGAAGGGGCCGAATCGCCCGGTGCGGCGCACCATGGGCCGGCCGGTCCTGGGGCATTTGACGTTCACGAACTCCGCCTTGCGGGGTCGGCCCAGCCGGTCGCAGGGGCAGGCGTACTCGCAGTCGGGGTACTTGGCGCAGGAGAGGAAGCGCCCGTTCTTGCCGAAGCGGTAGACCAGGGTGGAGCCGCACCGTTCGCAGCGGTACTCCTCGGGCGCGGGCATGACCTCGGCCTTGGCGTGCTGGAGCTCGTCCTCGGCGCGGGCGAGCGACTTCTTGAAGTCCCCGTAGAAGCGTTCGAGCATATCGATCCAGTCGAGGTGCTCTTCCTCGATCTTGTCGAGCTTGCTCTCCATCTCACGGGTGTAGCCGATGTCCATGAGGTCGGGGAAGCCCTCGATGAGCTTGTCGGTGACGACCTCGCCCAGGTCGGTCGCGTGGAAGCGCCGGTCGATCTGCTCCGCGTAGCTGCGGTCCTGGATCACCTGGATGATGGAGGCGTAGGTCGAGGGCCGCCCGATCCCCTCCGCTTCAAGGACCTTGATCAGGCCGGCCTCGGTGTAGCGGGGGGGTGCGCTGGTAAAGCGCTGCTGCGGGTTGAAGTGGAAGGGGCTGACGGGCTGCTGCTCCTTGAGTTCAGGCAGGACAAGCTCGTCCCCACCGGTCGGGACGCCCGAGACGCGGTAGAACCCGTCGAAGACGAGGGTGCGCCCGGTCGCGCGGAAGGCGGCGGTGGTCCCGTCGCGTCCGCCCTCGATCATGATCGCGGTGGAGTCCCACTGGGCGGGGGTCATCTGGCAGGCGAGGAACCGCTCCCAGATCAGCCTGTACAGGCGGGCCTGGTCCGGGGTGAGGGCCTTGGCGACGCGGTCGGGGTGGCGGGCGGCGTCGGTGGGGCGGATGGCTTCGTGGGCCTCCTGGGCGCCCTTGTTCGAGCTCTTATAGATGTTGGCGCTGTCGGGCAGGTACTTGTCGCCGAAGGTCTTCTTGATGTAGTCGCGGGCCATCCCGATGGCTTCTCTCGACAGGTTCGTCGAGTCGGTACGCATGTAGGTGATGAGGCCGACCTGGCCCTCGCCCGGCACATTCACGCCCTCGTAGAGGGCCTGGGCGGCCCGCATGGTCCGCTGGGCGCCGAACCCCAGCCGGCTGCTGGCAGCCTGCTGCAGGGTCGAGGTGATGAAGGGGGGCGCGGGGCGGCTCGTGGTCCTCTTCGTCTCGATGGAGCGGATGGCGTAGGGGACGCTCGGGTCGGCGGTGCCCTCGACCGTGCGCACCCAGCGGTCGGGGCCCTTGCCCTTGTCGTTCTCGGTGACGGAGGTCCTGATGTCGGACAGCCCGATCGACTGGGCGATCGCCACGGCGCGGGGCACGAGGTCGTGAGCGTTGGGGTCGGCGAAGGCTTCCTTGACCGCTGCGACATGCTCACCCAGGGCGTGGGAGAGGATGCTGGCCTGCTCCGCGGGGGGGAGGCCCTTGGTCGCGCGCTCCACGATGGGGCCGGACGCGAGGCTGAGGTCGAACTTCTCCCCGTTGATCTCGACGAGCTCGGCGCGGAGGGCGCGGGCCTCGGCGAGCCAGGCGTTCTGGGCCTTGATGGTCGGGCTGTTGCCCTTCTCGTCCCGCTGGTTCAGGAGGTCACGGAAGGACGGGGCGAGCTTCTCCGCCTCGGCGCGGGAGAGGGCGAAGTAGCCCGTGACGGACCAGTTCTCGTCCGGCACGAACGCCCGGATCTCGCGCTCGCGCTCGACGACCAGGCGGACCGCGACGGACTGGACGCGCCCGGCGCTCAGGCCCCGGGCCACCTTCTTCCAGAGGAGGGGGCTGACCTGGTAGCCCACGATGCGGTCGAGGATCCGGCGGGCCTGCTGGGCGTTCACGCGGTCGACGTCGATCGGGTGGGGGTTGCTGAAGGCGCGGTCGATCTCGGTCTTGGTGATGGCGGCGAAGACGACCCGCTTGGCCTCGGAGGCGTCGATGCCGAGTTCCTGCGCGAGGTGCCAGGCAATGGCCTCGCCCTCGCGGTCAAGGTCGGTCGCGAACCAGACTTCGCCCCCGGTGCTGGTGACGTCCTTGGCGGCGCGCTTGAGGTCCTTGATGACCTGCTCCTTGCCACTCAGGATCTCGTAGGTGGGGGCGAAACGCTTCTCGAGGTCGACGCCCGGCACGGGGGCCTTCACCCCCTTGGGGTTCTTGCTCGGGAGGTCGCGAACGTGCCCGATGCTGGCGAGCACGACGAAGTTGTCGCCCAGGTAGCGGTTGATCGTCTTGGCCTTGCTCGGGCTCTCCACGATCACGAGGTTCTTGCCCTTGGCGTCCCCCGCGGTGTAGCTCTGCCGGCTGCGCCCGCCGGATGGACCGCCGGGCTTGCCGCCGGTGGACGCCTTGGCGGTCGTCTTCTTGGCGGTCTTCTTAGCGGCGGATTTTTTGGCGGTCTTCTTGGCCATGCTGGGGTTTCTCTGGGGGTTGGCGGCGGCCCG
This sequence comes from Phycisphaerales bacterium, assembly GCA_036788215.1. Lineage (GTDB taxonomy): Bacteria > Planctomycetota > Phycisphaerae > Phycisphaerales > UBA1924 > DAIQNV01. Next base: position 19,758 of record DAIQNV010000047.1, read on the forward strand.
GATCGGGCTCGCTGCTGTCGGCACGAAAACACGCCGGGGCGTCCGAGTCAAGCGGGGTCATCGGAATCGGAGGGCCCTGAAGCCCGCCTGGTGCCCGAATGTTCCCTCGATTCTCGGGCCCAAGATCCTATCTTCGTGCGAACAGATGGTGTGATGTGTGTGATGACTGGCCCAGAAACGCTTTCAAAAGTCCCCGGAACAGGCGAGTATGCCTTGACGCGGGCCCGGAATCTGCGAAACTTGACGCGCAGCCGGTCGGAACGGCGTGCCGCCGAGTCCGGAGGCGAGAGAGCGACGGCTTCCGTCCCCCAAAGGACGGGGTCGATTTGATCAGGCCTCCGGTCTCGCGGGGCTTGGATGTGGAGAAAGGGGAAGTCGTGGGCCGGGTGCGGTCCGCGGCCATTCTCTGCACAATCGACGGAAAGCCTTTGGGGCCCCAGCGATGGGGTCGGGGGCAGGGTGGGTGTCCGTGGTGGCTCGGGCGGCTCGTGGCGGGTCGGCCGGGTGACTCGGACGCAGGGGCGACGCCCTCGTCTTTCGAGACGGGGGCGTTGTTCATTTTCTTGGGCGCGTTCCGGGGGGCGGAGTGTCAGGCGGGGGCGCTCGCGGCGCGGATGCGGGCGCAGGCGCCGGGGAGATCCGCGAGGTCCTGGGGGGTGAGCCAGACGGAGTTCGGGGTCGCCCGGAGGCGGCGGAGCCAGGTGCGCTGGTTCTTGGCGAAGCGCCGGGTCTCGATCTTGATCTGCTCGACCGCGTCGTCGAAGGAGAGCTCGGCGCGGAGGTGGGCGAGCAGCTGCTTGTAGCCCAGCCCCTCGCGGGCCTGGGGGCCCAGCCTGTCCGAAGCTTCGAGGGCGCGGACCTCTTCGAGGAAGCCGTCGGCCATCATCTGGCGGACGCGGGCGTTGATGCGGGGGTTGATCCGGTCGGCGGGCCAGTCGAGGCCCACGAGCAGGGCGTCGGGGCGGGCGGATTTCGCGCGGTCCCACTGCTGCTGGAGCTCGGAGATGGGGGTGCCGGTCTGGCGGTAGACCTCGAGGGCCCGGACGGTCCGCCGGTCGTCGTTGGGGTGGATGCGCTGCGCGGCGGCGGGGTCGACGCGCTCGAGCTCGGCGCGGAGGTGCGGCAGGGGCGTGGCGCGGAGCTCGGCGCGGAGGGCTTCGTCGGGCTCGGGCCCCTCGAAGAGGCCCTCGAGCAGGGCCTTGACATAGAGGTGGGTGCCCCCGACCACGATGGGCACGCGGTCTCGGGCGCGGATGTCGGCGATGAGGCGTTCTGCTTCGGCGAGCCAGTCGTGGACGGTGAAGGGCTCGGTGGGCTCGATCGCGTCGATGAGGTGGTGGGGGACGCCCTGGCGTTCGGCGAGGGTGGGCTTGGCGGAGCCGATGTCGAGGCCTTTGTAGACCTGGAAGGCGTCGGCGGAGATGACTTCACCCGGCTGACCGTCGCGGGCCAGACCATGGGCGAGGGCGAGGGCGAGGGCGGTCTTGCCTCCGGCGGTGGGGCCACAGATGAGGGGGAAGGGGAGCACGGGGGATTGTTGGAGAGGAAGGGATCGGGGATCAGCGATCAGGGATCAGGGGGAGCGGCAAACGGCAGACGGCAGACGGCAGACGGCAAGCGGGGATTGGGGTGGGGCGGGGGTGGTTGGTGGATCGGCCCGACGCGCCCTTTGGGCGGGTCGGGGCACCGGGGGATGGGCGGTCTGGGGTGGTTCGGCACTGACCTGCAGAGCCAGGTCAGTGGCACCGGAAGGGCTCTTGGGGCTTGGGTTTGGGTGGGCGGGGGGTGGGGCGGGGGGTGACCTACCATTGGGGCTATGCCTATTCCGTGTGTTGCCATCGTGGGCCGACCGAATGTCGGGAAGTCGAGTCTCCTGAACCTCATCGCGGGGGAGCGGGTGGCGATTGTGGACCCGACGCCCGGGGTGACTCGGGATCGGCTGAGCGTGGTCGTGGACCTGGAGTCCTCGGACGGGCGGCCCAGGAAGCCGGTCGAGATCATCGATACCGGCGGGTTCGGCGTGTACGTGGCGGAGGGGAAGCGGTACGACGATGTGGGGGCGGACCTGGCGAGCCTGACCTCGGACATCGAATTGCAGATCGCGGCGGCGGTGGGGTCGGCGGACCTGATCCTGTTCGCGGTGGATGTGCAGGCGGGGATCACGCCCCAGGACCTCGAGATCGCGAAGCTGCTGCGGGAGCAGAAGCTGGGGGACCGCAAGCGCGGGGCGGAGCTGGTGCCGGTGCGGGTGATCGCGACCAAGGTGGACTCGCAGCACTGGGAGACGCACGCGTACGAGCTGGCGGGGCTGGGGTTCGACGAGCCCCTGATGGTCTCGAGCAAGACGAAGTACATGCGCCGAACGATGCTCGATGCGCTGCACGACATCGTGCCCGAGCGCGAGGAGGGTGACGCGGAGCGGCTCGACCCCGGGCTGCGGATCGCGATCGTCGGGAAAAGGAACGCGGGGAAGAGCACGCTCGTCAACCAGCTCGCGGGGCAGGAGCGGGTGATCGTTTCGGAGATCGCGGGGACGACGCGGGACGCGATCGATGTGCGCATCGAGCGGCGGGACGGGCGGGTGATCACCGCGATCGACACCGCGGGTCTGCGGCGGAAGCGGAGCTTCCAGGACCAGATCGAGTGGTACGCGTTCGACCGGGCGCAGCGGGCGATCGCGCGGGCGGACGTGGTGGTCTTGCTGGTGGATGCTCTTGAGAAGATCAGCCAGGTGGACGAGCAGCTCGGGGAGTTGGTGAAGCAGAGCTTCAAGCCCGTGGTGATCGCGGTGAACAAGTGGGACGTGGCGGGCGGGGCGATCGGGGTGAAGGGCCGCCCGGTGACGACGGAGGACTACGAGACCTACGTGCGGAAGGAGCTCAAGGGGCTGGAGTTCGCCCCGATGGCCTTTGCGAGCGCCAAGGACGGGATGAACGTGAACGCGCTCGTGGATCTGTGCTTTGACCTGCACGGGCAGGCGACGACGCGTATCGGCACGGGCGAGATGAACCGGACGGTGCAGAAGATCGTGAGCAAGCTGGCGCCGACCTCGCGCGCGGGGCAGCACGGGCGGGTGTACTACGCGGCGCAGGTGAAGACCGAGCCCCCGACGATCGTCCTGGTGGTGAACAAGACGGAGCTCTTCGGCGGGACCTACGAGCGGTACCTGATGAACCGGCTCCGGGAGGAGCTGCCCTACGACGAGGTGCCGATCCGGCTGATCCTGCGGAGCCGTAAGCGTGCGGAGCTGGCGGCGCTGAAGGCGGGCAAGGCGAAGAGGAGCGACGTGCGGGCCGGGAAGTTCCTGCCGGTGGACGCGGAGACCTTGCAGATCGGGGACGAGTCGTCGATCGTCGAGGATCTGTTCCGCGACCTGCCGGATGATGCGGCGGCGTACTTTGATGATCTCGGGGAGGATGACGCGGGGGAGGACGAGCAGGATTGACGAGACGGCCCGAGAGGCCATCCCACCGGCGGGGTTGGCTGTGCTCGTACGGGGGCGGGTGCGGGGGCGGCGTTGGGAGGGCTTGCTTTCGGTGGGGGTTTCGGTGGGGCACTCATCGGTGGGGCGGGGTGCGTGCTGGATGAGGGCGGCGAGCAGGCCGGAGATGGGGGCGGTCAGGGCGAGGGCGATGTGTGTGCCGGTCATGGGTGATCCCTTCCGAAGGGTCGGCGTGATGCTGCCCTTCTGCCTTACCCGGGACCCGGCGCGTTTTTGCGCACTGAACGGCCGGATCGGTGGGGGTGACGCGGCGTAAGTGCCTGTGGGGTCGGGCGATGGAG
>DAIQNV010000048.1:0-21640 GCA_036788215.1 Phycisphaerales bacterium
CTACATCAACCATCCCCAGTGCGTGGCGAAGACCTATCCGACTTACTTTGCGGATCTAGCGAGGCTGTACGAGTAATTTCGCTTCACACATACCGGGCAGCGTCAACGATTGCGCTATCGCTACGACAAAGTCAAGGAAATGCAACGAAGGCAAATGATCGAGTGATAACTGACTCACGGACAAAGAACTTTTCCGCATCCATTTCTGCACACCATTCTTGAGCATCAGCGGCCCGCTTGAACCCGGCGACGCACAGTCCACCGCGAGGGCTACCGACGAACAGCAAGTATGCAGAAACCGGGTTGGCCGCAACAGTCCGCATCTGCACATTCGGAACGATATAGATCGGCACGGGCCACTCAAAGCATTGTCGCTCGCCGATTCGCACTCCGGCGAAGCGGTTCACCCACGCCAGGCCCTTGTCCGTTACTTGGACTGTCGACCAGCAAAGCACCCGCACGATACCGATGGTGATCAGTATCGCAACGATGGACCAACCTGCAAGTACGACATCGTCCCGCAACTGCTGCTCAAGCTGACGCTGTATCTCGTTACTGTTGTACGATGGGGCGAGCGCCTTGCCGATTGCAATGACCACGACAGACGCTGCGACAGCCGAACTCCAGCTCACCATCGCGGGCCGCAACGACCAGTTGCACCACCGCTCTCCCGATCGCCCGAACTGGGCAGCCGGCAAGCCCGTGAAATACAACCCCTTTGGAGAAGGTGTGAAAAGTCCATCAATCACCTAACGTCCTCCCTCAACGCCAACCCTGAGCGAAGCGAAGGCTGGGGTTGAACGGGCCGACGCCCCCGTTCCCACATCACCCCCCGCACCCACCACCACCCCGCGACCCCGAGAAGCGCCCCGCTCACCGGCACCAAAACCGCGAACGCCACATTCGCCAAGACCCCGAGCCACACCGTCTCCCCCCGCCCCTCCGCCGCCATCCGCACCCGCTCCGCGTACGCCGGCGACAGAGCCGCGTACGCCCCCCGCGCATGCCCGAGCGCCGCCTCGACGCCCGCCGCCCCGCCCAGAGCCTCATCCAACTCTCCCCGCTCCATGCCCGTCGAATCCTGAGCACTCGACCACGCCCCCCAGAGGACGCGGTCCCCGTCCGCCCGAGTCGCCGCGAGCCGCTCCCAGCTCCCCCGCCGGTACGGGAACACCCAGTCGTCCGTGCGTGGCCAGCACCGGTATTCCACCACCGCAACAGGCCCCGCCGCCTCGCCCACCACCGCTACACGCTGTTCGACATCCCACTCAAACTTGATCTCACCCGACCGCGCCGGCCCGCTGACCTGCACCAGCACTGCCGCGACAACGAGGACGGCCGCCGGGACCAGCAGCGCGGTCAAGATGCTCCAAGGGATGACAGTCGCGCACCGCATCACTAAAACAACGGCATCGCTACTGGATCATCAATGTTCCGATAGTGATACGCGATCCTGCTCGGCACCCACCGCCCAGCCGCCTCGTCGTACCATGAGTCAAACGCCACCAGCGTCGGGCGAGGCTCCCCCGCCGGGCTGAAGTCCATCGCGAAAAGCACGCGCATCGCGGGCACCCGCCGGTCCTCGGGAGCACGCGGATACAGGTTCGGACTCCCGCCCGCGATCATCGTCGTGCCGGGCGTCATCTCGACACGCTGGGCACGAATCGAATCGATCCGCATCACCGCCACTTCGCGGTCCACGATCGGCAAGCGTCGCGTCTGCGGAACGCGGTTCCGGAAAGAACGCTTCTTCATTGTGCCGGTATCCGCATCCGCGTCATACCGGCGCACCATCTCCGCCCAACCCTCGTAGCTCGGCTCCAGCACAAAGCGGAGCCGCTCCGCAAAGAGCTCCCCGAGACCGGTGCCGGCCAACTCCGCATCCTCACCCTCCCGCAGACGCGCCTCAACGAGCGCCCCCATCGCCGCCGCGACACGCTCGGCCTCGGCCTCGCTCCGCACGTTGACAGCCCCGGGCCACGCGTCCTCCGGAATGCTTTCCGTCACCCACCGATCGTCAAGCCGGATCGGCTGTACCGCGGCACCATCACCGACGCCGTCACTCGACGCACACCCACCACTCGCCACCACAAGACCGCAGCCAACAGCGACAAGAACGCACCGGGCGCAACATATCCCACGCCATGACTCCACAGGGACCTCCCGTCGTTCAGGATGAGATCAAACGCAACTGAACCGTATGCCGCGGTAGCCTACACACAACCGGTCGCAATCACAACAAAAATCAACCAAGAAGCGCGAGGAATACCTGCACTTCACGCCCCATCCCCCACCACCCCCTCCGCCGCCTTCCCCCGAGCCCCCTCACCCGCCCACCCCTTCATGTATTCATACACCGTGCCCGGCACATACCCCCGCACCACCGGCTCCCACCCGCTCGGCCCCACCATCCCCTTCACGAAGCTCGACGACACCTCGCACAACTCCCGAGGCGGCATCAAAAACACCGTCGTCAGCCCCGGCGCCAGGTCCGCGTTCACATACCGCATGGCCCGCTCGTACTGGTAGTCGTCCTCGTTCCGGATCCCGCGCACCATGAACCGCGCCCCCCGGTCCCGCGCGTAGTGCGCCAGAAACTCGTTCTCCAGCGTCGCCACCTCCACATTCGAGAAGCCCGCCGAGACCTCCCGCAGCCACTTCTCCCGCAACGCAAGATCGAAGGTGTAGCTCTTCTCCGGGTTCCGCGCCACCGCCACGATCAGGCGATCGAACATCGCCGAAGCGTGCTCGATCATCCACACGTGCCCCTTCGTCGGAGGATCGAAGCTCCCCGCGTACACCGCCACTTCCTGCATCACGATTCTCCAGGCACGACCGACCGACCCGCGAGCGCGAACCGCGCCGCCTCACGAACACCCATCCCCAGCCCCGCCGCCCGCGCCGTTGCCAGCTCACGCGTGCTGAGCGCCCCGAAGCTCCGCTCCAGCCACGGGGCAAAGTCCCGGCGTTCGCTCGCCCTCGGGGGCGATCCGAAGGCGTCCCGAGCCGCGTCCGCGGAGGCAAAGAGCGTCACCGCCCGCCCGTGCGTGCCCTCCGCGCTCGCCACGCTCGCCGCGAGTTCCAAGGGCCCGGGCCCCGCCCCGAGGGCGTTCATCGCGACGACCATCTCCAGCCCCGCCTCCGCGTGGTCCCGCGCCGCCCCCAAGTCCCCCTCCGCCAGCGAGACCCAGCCCAGGCCCAGCCCGATCATCGCCCGCGTCACGCCATCGCACGCGACGAGCCCAGCCGCCTCCCGGTACAACGCCCTTGCCCCCTCGAAGTCCCCCGCCACCCGCCGGCACTCCCCGAGCGCCCGCACACCCTCCGCCACCCGCCACCCCTCCGCGCCCCGGGCGCCGCCCGCCCGCTTCCGCATCGCCAGCGCCTGCTCGAAGTAGTCCCTCGCCCGGTCGGGCTGCTCTTCATCGAGGCACGCCGCCCCCAGCCCCGACAGGAGGCCCGCCGCGGCCGCCCCGTCCCCCAGCCCGAGCCCCCGGGCCATCTCCAGCCCGCTCAGCCCGCACGCGATCGCCCCCGCCAGGTCCCCCGCCTGGACCGCCGACCAGCACATCCCCTCGCGCACGCCCGCCCACGCCCCGGTCGGCTCGCCCCCGCGCCCCGACGCGTCGAGGCGGCGCAGCATCGCCCGCATCTCGCCGAATCCCCCGCTCCACCACGCCCAGCGCCACGACGCAGCCCCGACGCGTCGCCCGAGATCCAGGTCCCCCCCGCCCTCCAGCACCCAGCGCAGCGCCGCCCGCACCACGCCCGCCTCCGCCGAGAGCCGGCCGAACCACCCCGCCTCGTCGATCTCGCCCGTCTCCGCGGCTCGCTGCGCCCCCTCGACGACGCCGACCGCGAACGCCAGCAGCCGATCCCGCGCCACCTGCCCCTCGCCCGCCTCATCCAGGCGCGACAGCGCAAACCTGCGCACCGTCTCCAGCATGCGGTAGCGGGGCTCGCCCCCCTCCCCGTCCTCCTCCACATCCAAGAGGCTCTTGTCGAGCAAAGGCCCGAGGAGGTCGATCACCTCCCACTCTTCCAGCACCGCGTCGTCGTTCAGATCCCCCGGCGTCGCCTCCTCCGCGTACTCCCCCGCGCACACGTGCTCCGCCGCCCCCAGCGTGAAACTCCCCGGGATCACCCCGAGCCGGCGCAGCGCCGCCCGCTCCGCCCCCTCCAGACGGTCAAAGCTCCACGCGATCGCGTCGTGCAGGCTCCGCTGGCGTTCGCTGAGCCCCTTGCCCCCGCCACGGAGCAGCTTGAAGGGCTGCCCGAGCCGCTCCGCGATCTGCTCCACGCTCAAAAGCTTCACCCGCGCCGCCGCCAGCTCGATCGCGAGGGGCAGACCATCCAACGCACGGCAGATCGCCCCCACGAGCTCCGCGTTGTCCGCCGACAGCCCGAAGCGGGGCCGCACCGCCCGCGCCCGATCGACAAAGAGCTCCACGCTCTCGGTCATCGCCAGCGTCCCCGCGTCGGCCCCCTCGGGGGGCACCGCCATCGGCGCCACGCCCAGGACCGTCTCCCCGGGCACGCCCAGCGACTCCCGCCCCGTCGCCAGCACCTTCACCCGGGGGCACGCGTTCAACACCGCCCCCGCGAACCCCGCCGCCCCCGCGAGCACATGCTCGCAGTTGTCCAGGATCACGAGCGACTCCGTCCCCGTGATCGCATCGCCCAGGCGCGACGCCTCAACGCCCACGACCGCCGCCGCCTTCGCAGCCACCGCCCCCGCGTCCGCCTCCGGGGACAGCTCGTCCAGCTCCACGAGCCAGACGCCATCCTTGAACGCGCCCGATGCCCGCGTCGCCGCCTCCACCGCAAGGCGCGTCTTCCCGCAACCGGGCGGCCCCGTCAGCGTCAAGAGCCGCCGATCCGCCAGCAACGCATCGATCTCACCCAGCACCAAGCCCCGACCAACAAACCGCGTCAGCCGACTCTTCAGGTTCGTGGGCGTCGCAAACCCCGCCACACCCGAGCCCGACCCCGACCCCATCGACACACGGCTTCCAATCCCCAGCCCCATCCCCGTCGCCGACACATCCCCCACCCCACCCACCCCACCCACCCCGCCCATCGCGCCGCCAACTCCGGCAACTCCAGCGACACCAACCGCCGCCGCGTGCATCGGTGCCAATCCCCGCGCCGCGCCCACGCCCCCCGCGTCCGCCCCGCCAATCAACTGCGACAGCGCATCCTCGAGCTGCACGCGGACATCGCCGATGTCCCGCGCCCGTCGCTCGACATCCTTCTCGAGGCAGCGACGCAGCAACTCGATCAGGCGCGGGGGCGTCCCCGGCGGCAGACGCTCCCAGGGTGGCGACCGCTCCAGCACGCTCACGATCGCGTCCATCGCGGTCTCGCCCTCGAATGCCCGCACCCCCGCCAGGCACTCGAACACCACGCACCCGAACCCCCAGAGGTCCGCACGCTTGTCGACCGCCCGCCCCCGCGCCTGCTCCGGGCTCAGGTACCCCGCGGTCCCCAAGACCCGCCCCACTTCCGTCCCCGCGAATGAGACCGTGTCCGCATCGTCCGCCCCCTCGCCGAACGCCCCCGCCTCGGGCTTCGCCAGCCCGAAGTCGAGCACCTTCACCACCCCGTCCGCGCGCACGCGGATGTTCGCGGGCTTCAGGTCCCGGTGCACCACCCCGTCCGCGTGCGCCGCCTCCAGCCCCGCCGCCATCTGCACCGCCAGGCGCAGCGTCTCCTCCACGCTCAGCCCGTCCCGCCCCCCGGCCGCCGCGCGCACCGCCTCGATCCGCTCGCCCAGGTGCTGCCCGGCGACGTACTCCATCACCAGCATCCGGTGCCCGCCCGCCTCCTCGAGCGCGTAGATCGCCGCGATGTTCGCGTGGTTCACGCGAGCAAGGGTCTTCGCCTCGCGCTCGAACCGACGCAGACGATCCGCGTCCGAACTCATCGCCTCCGGCAGCACCTTCACCGCCACCCGCCGCTCGAGGCGCGGGTCCTTCGCGAGGTACACCACCCCCATGCCGCCACGCCCGAGCTCGCGCTCGACCACGTACCCGCCAAGCTCGGAAGGAATCTCAGCCACGGGGAGCCATTAAGGTACCCCGCCCCCGCCCCGAGCGTGCCATCGAACGCCCCCGGGAGCCCCGGCCCACCCCGAATACCTCCGGCGTTCCGATGCGAATCATGCGTCCAGAAGCCGTCCGTCCATCACCCCCGCCAGGTCCCGGTCCCCCCGGAAACGCCCCAGCACCCGCCCACCGTGCCGATACCGGAACAACGCCCGGCGCAGCTCCTTGTGCGCCGCGCGATCCATCACCTCGCTCAGGTACTCCGTCCGATCCCGCACCTCCGAGGGCGTCACCCGACCCCACGCCGCCTCCAGCCTTGCCACCTCGAACGCCTCGCCCTCGTTCAACAGGAGTTCCACGACCGGGCGCAAAGCTTCCAGAGGCCGATCCAGCATCCACTCGTACGCGATCACCGCCCCGGGCTTCTCACCACCCCGCCCCTCACCCAGCAGCCAGCGCCTCAGATGCCGCCGGTAGTGCTCCGCCACCTCGTCCACCGCCTCAGCCGACGCATCCACCGCGCCCTCCCCGTGCCGGAAGGTCAGCTCGCTGAACACCACGTCCACCGGCCCGCGATACAGGTAGATCACCGGACCCGTCGCCCGGTAATCGAGCCCCTTGTCGTGCCCGTGCCACAGCAGCACCCGGTCGCTCGCGTGCTCGAAGAAGTGCCGCGTCAACAAGGGCCGGTCAAAGTACAACTCCAGCGCCATCCGCAGCCAATGGCTCCCCGTCCGCGGGAAACTGACCAACGCGGGCAGCCCCGCCGGCACACTCTGATTCTCGGGAACGAACAACGCACGCCTCCCCCCACCACCCGAGCAACACCACGCAGGACACCACCGCCCCGCCCCCCATCATCGGCCCCCCCACCCACCCCGGCGCAGAATTCTTCCCCCGTCAGCCCCCGCCCCGCGGTGCCCCGAACCGCCCGCAGGGCGCTTCGGGCAAATCACAGCCCGACCCCACCACCCCACCACCCCACCACCACGCCACCACGCCACCCCACCACCACGCCACTCCGCCACTCCGCCACTTCCCCCAAAAACACGAGCGGCGGCCCAAAGACCGCCGCCCGTCCACACAGAGCCAAGCCAGGCCGTCCCGAGGACGACCCGGAGGAGAGATCACTTCAGCTTCCGCTTCACTGGCCGCGAGTTCCGTTCGGCGTTCCACATCCGCTCACCGTTCACGCTCACGCGAGAGACATCGAGGACCTCCATCTCGCCCGCGAGCATGATCTGCTTCCCGTAGAGCGTCACCTTGTCCCCGCGCTCCAGGATCACCCGGTCCGCACGCCGACCCAGGTCCGCGAGCACCGTCTGCCCGTTCAAGAACGTGATCCGCTGCACCACGTGCTCCTCCCGCGTCTCAGGCAGGTCGCTCTCGACCACACGCACCGTCCGCTCGATCCGCCCACGGATCCGCAGAGCGTCCTCGGGCGACGCCATCTTCATCCGCTCACCCTCGGACATGTCGTCGGTCCCGGCCAGCTTCGCCCGGTCGCCACGCCGGCGGTCGCGGTCCGCCAGGCGTTCACGATCCGAAGCCCTCGCCTCCTCGGTCGGCGGCACCGCCACGATGTAGTAGGTCCAGTCCGACTCGTACCCACGATGCGCGTCGTAGAAGCCGTCGTAGTACCCCGCCGCGTACCCGTTGTCCTCGGTCGCGGTGTTCCGACCGATCGTGTAATCGTCGTACCCGAACTCATCATCCTCGTACCCGTCGAAGTACCCGTCGTAGTACGCGTCCGTGTACAGCTCCCGCGCCGTGTCCGACCACCAGCCGCGCTCATCCTCAGTACGCTCCTCCCACTCGTCCCCAGCCTCCTCGGAGTCATCCACGCCCTTCGGTCCGAACAGATCGCGGTACCACCGCTCGTCGTCGAACCAGTCCCGCGGGTCGTACCACCGCTCCTCATCCTCGACCTCCGCCGGCTGATCGCTCACCCGGTCCCGCCCGGGCTCGTCCCGGTGCGACCCCAACTGCTGCCCCGACGCCCCCGTCACACCCACACCCACCGCCAGCCCGCACGCCGCGACCATCATCACTGCACGCCGACCGATTATCTCGCTGATGCTGCTCATGGCACACTCCTTGAAAGTCAGATGGAAACTTGAAGATCGAAAGCCGCCCGGGGATGCACACCCCGCGACGCGTATACCCATGAATAGCCGCACCACCCGGGCACCCCGGTGAACCGCCCCTGAATCCCCCCTCATACTCCCAGGGGCCCGCCTCACCGCAAACCCACCTCACCCTCTACAATCCCCCTGTCCACATTTCCAGACCTCGCCCGGAGAGAACACACGATGCCCGAAGCCATCACCATGACCCCCCAGGGACTCAACGTCCCCGCCAACCCCATCATCCCCTTCATCGAAGGCGACGGCACCGGCCCCGATATCTGGCACGCCTCCCAGCTCGTCTTCGACGCCGCGGTCGAGAAGGCCTACAAGGGCGAGCGCAAGATCCACTGGCACGAGGTCGCCGCCGGGCAGAAGTCCTTCGACGCCACCGGGGACTGGCTCCCCCAGGCCACCCTCGACGACTTCACTAGGTACCTCGTGGGCATCAAGGGCCCCCTCACCACCCCCACCGGCGGCGGCATCCGCTCCCTCAACGTCGCCCTCCGCCAGATCCTCGACCTCTACACCTGCCTCCGCCCCGTCCGCTACTTCAAGGGCGTCCCCAGCCCCGTCAAGCGCCCCGAAGACACGGACATGGTCATCTTCCGCGAAAACTCCGAGGACATCTACGCCGGCATCGAGTTCGAGGAAGGCACCCCCGAAGCCGCGAAGTTCACCAGGCTCCTCCAGGAAAACTTCCCCGACCGCTTCAAGAAGATCCGCTTCCCCGACACCTCCGGCATCGGCCTCAAGCCCGTCTCCAAAGAGGGCACCGACCGCCTCGTCCGCGCCGCCATCCAGTACGCCATCGACCACGACAAGCCCTCCGTGACCCTCGTCCACAAGGGCAACATCATGAAGTTCACCGAGGGCGCCTTCATGCGCTGGGGCTACGACCTCGCCGCCAGGGAATTCGGAGCCACCCCCCTCGACGGAGGCCCCTGGCACACGATGAAGAACCCCAAGTCGGGCAAGACCATCACGATCAAAGACGTCATCGCCGACGCCTTCCTCCAGCAGATCCTGACCAGGCCCGCCGAATACTCCGTCATCGCCACCATGAACCTCAATGGCGACTACATCAGTGACGCCCTCGCCGCCTGCGTCGGCGGCATCGGCATCGCCCCCGGCGCCAACATCAACTACGACACCGGACACGCCATCTTCGAAGCCACCCACGGCACCGCCCCCAAGTACGCCGGCAAGGACCAGGTCAACCCCGGCTCCGTGATCCTGTCGGGCGTCCTCATGCTCGAGCACATGGGCTGGCAGGAAGCCGCCGACCTCATCGTCAAGGGCATCGAAGGCGCCATCACCGCCAAGACCGTCACCTACGACTTCGAGAGGCTCATGGAGGGCGCCACCCTCCTCAAGTGCTCCGAATTCGGCCACGCCATCGTCAAGCACATGGGCTAAAGGATCCTCCCCCGTTGCCAACAGGGGAGGTGGCATCGCGAAGCGATGACGGAGGGGGTGCCCTTCAACCCCGAAACAGAATCGCCCCCACCTCCCGCGTCCAATAAACCACAAAACCCGCCGCGCATCCCGAGCCCGCCCTCGGAACGCTTGGCACGCGCCCGCAACGCGGAGTACCCTCTCCCCGTCGCCATCACGCGACACCCAAGAGGGACCCCGCCAATGCCGATCCGTACCAGTGCACGCCGCCTCGCCGCCGGTCTTGCCATCGCGGTGCTCGCCGCCACAGCGCAGGCCCAAGTCGCCGCCTCCGACTTCACCTACCAGGGACGCCTCGAATCAGGCGGCGCCACCGCCAACGGCACCTTCGACATGCAGTTCCGCCTCTTCGACGCCGCCGTCGCGGGCACACAGGTCGGACCCACCGCCACCAACCCCGCCGTCCAGGTCGACCAAGGCCTCTTCACCATCCCCCTCGACTTCGGCGCAGCCGCCCTCCAGTCCGGACAGCAACGCTGGATCGAGATCAGCGTCCGCAACCCGGGCGCCCCCACATACACCACCCTCAGCCCACGCCAGAAACTCACCCAGGCACCACTCGCCACCACCTCCTACTTCCCCTGGACACCCTCCAACTTTGCAGGGCCCCGCACCGTCTTCAACGGCTCCTTCGTCGGCATCAACCGAACACAACAACTCGGCTCCGCCGAGTTTTTCGGCATCCGGACCACCCTCGGAGGAAACAACTACGGGGGCATGTACATCCAGACCGACTCCGCCGATGGCCGCCCGTTCTATGGCTACACAACCCAGGGCGGCGCCACCGGATGGACCTACCTCGACGGCGCCACCCAGTCCTGGCGCCTCTGGCTCAACCAGGACCGCATCACCGTCACCCCCGACGGGAATGTCGGCATCGGCACCACCACCCCCACCGCCAAACTCACCGTCGACGGGCAACTGGCCATCATCGACGCGCCGCTCAGCATCGGAAACTCCGTCCTCGCACCCGCGGACAACGCCCTCTCCATCTCCTACGGCAACTTCAAGAACGAGTACACCCAGGACGGCACCAACAACCCCTTCGGCTCGCTTCGCGCTCCCAACATCGTCCTCGGAAACCTCAACGACCTCACTTCCTCAACCAAGTCCGTCCTCGATAACGCCTACGGAGTCTTCATCGGCGGCGGCGGCAGCCGCTCCTTCTTCTTCGGAAACACCACCCTCACCACCAACCGAGCCTTCGACAACTTCACCACCATCGCCGGAGGCACCAACAACCGCGCCGGCAGCAACGACGGCGACCCCACCCTTCAGGAGGGTGCCACCGTCTCCGGAGGCATCGACAACAACTCCTCCGGCGCCTACGCCGCCATCCCGGGCGGACAGCTCAACCGCGCCTCGGGCAGCCACTCCTTCGCCGCAGGACGCCGCGCCCTCGCCCTCGCCGATGGTTCCTTCGTCCTCACCGACTCCAACGACATCGACTTCGCCAGCACCCTCCCCAACGCCTTCGTCACACGCTTCACCGGGGGCTACACCCTCGTCACAGGCATCTCCTCCGGAGGTGCCACCACCTCCGGCGCCCGCCTCACCGCAGGCTCCGGCTCTTGGACCAGCCTCTCCGACGCCAACGCCAAGCACGCCTTCGAACCCGTCGACCCCGCCGAAGTCCTCGCCAAACTCGCCGAAATGCCCCTCCACCGCTGGAGCTACAAGGCCCAGGACCCCGCCATCCGACACATCGGCCCCACCGCCCAGGACTTCCACGCCGCCTTCGGCGTCGGCGACGACCCCACAGGCATCACCACCGTCGACGCCGACGGCGTCGCCCTCGCCGCCATCCAGGCCCTCCACACCCAGCTCAAGGACCAGGCCGACACCATCAACACCCAGCAAGCCCTCATCCAGGCCCAGCAAGGCACCCTCGAAGCCCTCACCCGCCGCCTCGAAACCCTCGAATCCACCCCCCGCTAACCCCACCGCTCAACCACTCCACAGCCTCGACATCCCGACACCCTGATGCCCCCTGCCTCGACCCCTCGGGGAAAGGATGTCGCGGATCGACAGGAGAGGGGCGACCCAAGCGCAGCGCCTTCCCCCATCCAAGCCTCCTCGCACCAAAGACGCCGGGTGCCGCGGTCGAGCCACCCCCGCGGCTCAGCCACGAACACCCAACGCCCAGCCCGCCCCGCCTTGGTCCTCTTCGCGCGCCGAAGCAGTGGTCAACGCCCCGCGGCCACAGGCTCCACCCGAGCGTCCTTCAGCCCCACCCAGAACACCGGATGATCAACACCCGACAGGTGATAGATCGCCACCGGACCCGTGTACGAATACACCATAAGCCCGCTGTTGCCCGAAGCATCCCCGATGATCCCCGACACAACGACCGTGTCCCCACCGCCGAGCGGTCCGAGCCCGGGATCCATGACCGGGCGCTCGAGCAGAATGAGCGCGATCGTCGCGGCATCGGTTCCTGGGTCCGGCTCAAGGGCCGTTGTCGTGCCCAAACCGACCGGATCGGACTTCAGCCGCACCGTCCAGCGGACCTCTTCACCGCGCAACGCCTCATTGACCACAGACTGCACCGTGTCGGGCTCGGGCCGGGTGTCGACAAGCCCGCCCGCGCCGTCGGTGATCGGCACAACCTCAGTGGACAAGCTCCGCGTGACCCGACCGACGAGCTCCGCCTCGCCGGGCACACGCGCCCCCCGGCTCAGCACCGAAAGGTGCTCATCGAACGCGCCGAGGTCCGCTCGCCAATCGACGGGCGTCGCAGCGCGTTCGCTTGTTCCGGGAGCAGAGCAGCCCGCAAGGCAGCCAGCAGCCGCGGAAAGCACCAACGCTGCCCCGCGGGCACGACGGAACACGGTTTCCTGTTGGATCTCCATAAACCGGTCCCACGCAGCTGTGCGCAGGAACGGGCGTCCCAAGCATAACAACCGCGGCGCGCGCCCCGCCCCTTCATGGGTCATGCCCCGTCGTCGCCCGTCTGCTCCACCGCCCGCCGCGTCTCGAACCACATCGCAAGCGAAACCCCGGGCACACTCAGCGGAAACGCCGTTCGATACAGCCGAAAGTCCGCGGGATCGAGGCCGACCTGGTCAAAGACATGGCCGAGCAGCCGCGGGAGATAGGGCAAGTCGCGGTGCTTCACCCCGTCCAGCCCCGACCCCATCGGCCTCGTCTCCGGGTTCCAGTCCACCCGGTACGAGTCGTCATCCGGAAACGAGGCCTGCACGACGGGATTGAACCCGAACCACTCAACCGTGGACTGCGGTGGATCGTCATCGGGGAACACATCGCGGTGCACGATCGTGTCGTAGATCGCGTGCTCCGTGGGAATCTTCGGCTGGTGGTGGATGATCTCCGCCTGCCCGTGACCGGTCGAAGAGAGATCGATCGCGTTCGTCACGCGCTGAGCGAAGAACAGATCGACCGGCTCGTTCACCGCGGGCGTATCCGAGTCCAGGATGAGCCGCTGCTCCCGTCCACGCTGCTGCAGGGTCAGTTTGTCGGCCGAAAGGTCACTGAACTGCGTCAGCAACCGCAGCCGAGGATCCGGATCGTCCAGCCCATCGAGCGTCAGCGCCCGCGGGTCGCCCTCCCGGGCAACCTTCGTATAAGTCTGCGTGCTGAACACGACCGGCCGGGGCCCGCACCGCACCCGTCGCAGCTCGCGGTACCCGCCAACGCCGATGACGTCCCCGAGCCCGGCGACGGTGCCCGGCGTCATGATCGTGGCGAAGTACCGAATCGCCCCCCGAAGCCCGAGCATCTCCGTCAGACCCTGCACGACCTTCCGCCGAGCGTTGCGGTGCATCGCGTCGGCCGCACCATCCAGCCCGATGACGACCGCCGCCGCCACACCGCGCCGGCCATCCGGAAACTCCGCGATCAGCTCAGCGAACGACGCGATCGCCGCTTCAAGGGGCTCGCACGCCTCCGCCGGAGATCCCGCCTTCCGCGCAGCCTTCAGCACCATCCCGAGCCCGCTCGGAGCCGAAGTCTCGTGGATCGCGGACTCACCGGTTCTCGCCTCGAGCGTCCGGACGATCCGCCAGGCGTTCGTCTTGTCGAGCCCGAGCGCCTCCACCAGGTGGCTCACCCGGGGGAAAGAGCCCACCACAGGGTCAAGAGCGGCCGCGAGCCCGTCCCGAATCGCGAACCCAACCCGGGCAATCTGTTGGCTGACTTCCGACTTGTTCGGATCATGATCGGACAAACTGCCCACTTTCTCAGAAACTTTTTCTCAGAAACGACTCTGAGAGGTTGACCGGAGAGAAGTCATCGTGTCTAATGAAATGGTTGGACGTCGCACAGGGCGACGCCCAACCGGAACAGTGCCGAGGTGACGGACAACTCTGGAACCATCCGACACCCCGGACAGCCATAAGTTTAGGAGTCTGCAATGCCCCGCATGTCCACGCTCAGCGTCGTCTCCATCCTTTTCGCCGCCGGCGCCGCCCACGCCCAGGCTGACAACTACCTCTACGAGGGCCGCGTCAGCGAGGTCGTCATCGACGAGCTCGGGCTCTTCAGCAGCATCGAGGTCGGGGCCGTCGCCCGCGGCACCTTCGGCTTCGAGCCGCAGACAACCGTTCTGGTCTCCAGCGACGAGATCGACATCGAGCTGTTCAACGCCGACGGCGTCTCCACCACGCTGGCGGGCGAGGAGTATGCCCCCGCCGATGTCGCTGCGGGTGTGGCGCTCAACGACACCGACCTCGACATGTCCGGCTTCTTCCTGAACGGCGTCCGCTTCTTCGACACCGCCACCGCCGGTGACGGGATCGACGAGGACATGATCGCTATCGGAGGCGAGCTTTTCGAGTTCGATCCCAACGCCGACATGTTCGGAGGCATCACCAACCTCCTCATCGGGTCGGCGGACACCTTCCAGTCCGCCGCGGGCGCCGCCGGCACCGTGTTCTCCCTCGACCGACTGACCAGGGCAGGCGTCTCGATCGAGTTCGCCCAGATCGACCCGAACGCCGACCCGGACAACCCCGACGATGACGGCCTCCTCCGCTCGCAGGTGGTCATCGACATCGTCGACCTCTCGTTCGCCTCCGGCGGCTCCATCGTGACCTTCGGCAGCCTGGCCGACATGAACCAGGACGAGCAGTTCACTTTCACCGACATCGCTTTGTTCATCGGCGCGTTCCAGGCGCAGAGCCTGACCGCTGACTTCAACGCCGATGGCGTGCTCACGATCAACGATCTCACCGCGTTCCTCAACAGGTTCGCTGCCGGGTCCTGAGAGCCCTCTGTTTCTCTATCCCCCGGACCCCGCGTGCCGTCACGCGGGGTTCTTTTTTTTGCTGCATGCCGCGCTCAGGAGAACGCGCTGAGCACAACCGGCAGTTCTTCCGCCGGTACGCGTGGCCCCTCCCGCTACCATCGCCTCATGGGCCTCTTCCACGGAACCCCCCTCGAGCGCCCCGTCACCTGCGAATACTGCCGCCTCCCCGCCTGCGTCTGCCCGCGCGACGCTGCGGGCACCGCCTGCCCGCCCCACCTCCAGCACCCCCGCGTCCGGCGCGAGAAGCGCCGGGGCAAGTGGACCACCGTCGTCGCCCACCTCCGGGCGAGCCCGGACCCGGTCGACCCCGCCAGCCCGGGCAAACCGGGCGACCTCAAGCCCCTGCTCAAGTCCCTCAAGACCGCCCTGGGCACCGGCGCCGGCCTCGACGACACCAGGCCCGACGCCCCCGAACTCATCATCCAGGGCGACCACAAGGACGCGGTCATCGCCTACCTCAAGGCCCGGGGCTACCACCCCAAACCCGCCGGAGGCTGACCACCCCCACCCCCACTCCCGGCCCCACTGCCCACCCGGCCCGCAAAAACAACAAAGGCCCGGCGCTCTCGCACCGGGCCTCGATAGCCACTTCATGATCGGGCCGAAGCCCAATGGCTTACCAGTTGCCGCCGCCGCCGCCGCTGCGGCCACCGCCGTAGCCGCCGCCGCTGCTGCGACCGCCGCCACCGCTGCGACCACCGCCGCCGCCGCCGCCGCCGCCGCCGAAGCCGCCGCTGCGACCGCCGCCGCCACCGCCGCCGTAGCCGCCGCGACCACCGCCGCCGCCGCCGCCACGATCCTCACGGGGCCGGGCCTCGTTGACGGTCAGCGACCGCCCCTGGAACTCCTGACCGTTGGTCGCGTCGATGGCCCGCTGGGCCGAATCGCCATCAGCGAACTCGACGAAGCCGAAGCCACGGGGGCGGCCGGTCTCGCGGTCCATGACGATGGTGGCGCTGGTGACCTCGCCGTGCTGGCCGAAGTACTCGCGGAGGTCGGCTTCGGAGGTATCGAACGACATGTTACCGACATACAGCTTGGTTGACATTGCTGTCCTTCATGTGCCCTGAATCATGAACCGGCCGTTTCTCAAGGCACAAGAAAGCGTCGGGACGCCCCTGACCGGCCCGTTACCGTGGGCCTGAGGACTCTGAGGCTATAGATTGTCCCCCCGAGGGTGGTCAAAGGCGAGGGGGGGACAAAAATATCTGATCCCCGCCTCACGCCACCCCGCCCACCGCACCGGCCCCCACCTGCCCCACGACCCCCGCTGCCCCGTCATCACTCCCCACGGCACCCAGCGCCCCCTCGATGTCGGCCCACATCGCCGCCATCTGGTCCCGCGCAAGGCGCTGGCCCACGGCGCTGGCGGACCACATCGCGATCAAGATCACCACCGCGACCGGGATCGCCCACCATGCGGTCGGCGCCTGCCCGATCTGGACTTGCGCCCCGCCCCACACCAGCGCCGAGACGATGATCGTGAGCAGCGCGAGCGTGGTGAGCATGTACCCGGTCCAGATCGCGGGGCTGGGGTTGAACCGCCCGAAGACCTCCGTCCGCGGCACCTGGCCCAGGGCAGCGTCGGTCGGGGCGACGCCATCGGGCCCGGTCGGCATGAGGGGCTCGGGGGCTTCGCGGATGTCGATGGTCAGGTGGGGCGACCAGACGCGCCGCTGGGCGGGGCGGGGCGCGATCTGGAAGTGGGCTGTGCGGTGGTGCGCGGTGAAGGGGCATCCCGGCGCATCGGCCCAGGCACCGAGGCGGCGGATGGTGTCCTGAAGGGGGGCGTCGACGAGGACGGTCTTGGTGGGGCCCAGGATCAGTGTTTTCATGGGATCTCAGCATCCCACAACCCATGAAGATCCGCAATAGGGCGCATCGCCCCGACCGATTCCCGTGTTTCCCGGGGTGCCTGGGGGCGAGGCGTGTCGTGGCGCCGGGCGGATGCGGTCAGTTGATGCGTTCGACGTGGGCGCCGGCGATGCGGACTCTCTGGGCGCCGCCGTCGAGGCGGCCGTATTCGCTTCGGAGGCGTTCGAGGCGGGAGAGGCGTTCTTCGTCGGTGGCCTGGCCCGGGCGCCACTGGCCCGGGGCGGCGCCCCATTCGACGCGGGTGGCGTGGATGGTGACGATTTCGAGGCGTCCCTGCGCGTAGGCGGAGACGTCGATGGCTTCGACTTCGTCGACGAGGGCCCGTTCGGCGAGGAGTCTCAGGAGGCTGATGCCTGCGGCGACGTCCTCGCCGGGCCAGGGGGCTTTGTAGCGGAGGGCGGGGTTGCTGGCGGGGCCGGGGCCCAGGGCGGCACCGAGGATGATGCGCTGGTTGCTGGTGCCCGGGCCGTAGCGCCTGGGCATGGGCATGCCGGACCAGGAGATGAGGTGGTCCCAGCCTCCGTGTCTCACAACGGCGGCGGGGACGCGCCAGTCTCCGGCGATGACGATGCGGCCGCGTCCGTCGCGGTGGACGGAGGGTTCTCCGTCGAACCAGCCGGACTCGCCGAAGGCGTCGGCGATGGCGGCGAGGGGGTGGACGGAGAGGGGCTCTGGCTCTCTGATCGCGGCGCGGGCTTTGCGGAGGAGGAGGGCGCGGTCGGTCTCGGGGAGCCAGGTTTCCTCGGGGGTGCCCCCGGGGACGCGGGGCCACTGGATGGCGACCGGGAGTTCGTCCGCGGCGAGGCGGGTGCCGAGCTGGTCGGCGGCGCGGGCGTTGAGGGCGGAGAGGCCGAAGGTGAGGCCCAGGCCCAGGGCGAGGACGGAGAGGCCGACGCCTGCGGGGCGGGCGGAGCGGGCGACCATGTCCCAGCGGATGGCGGCGAGGGGTGAGTCGGGCTTCTTCTTCGACCTGCGGGGCTTGGGCTTGGGCTTGGAGGTGGCTTTGGGCATGGTCTGGCTCTCTCTGTCGGTCTGGCTCAATCGGCGAGGGCGGCCTGGATGAGGCGGTTGACGAGGGCGGGGAGGTCGATGCCGGCGGCTTTGGCGGCCATGGGGAGGAGGCTGGTGTGGGTGAAGCCCGGCATGGTGTTGATCTCGAGGAGGCTCGGGCCTTCTTGGGTCAGGATGAAATCGACGCGGGCGAGGTGTCGGACGCCGATGGCGTGTGCTGCTGTAAGGGCGTATTGGGACAGGGCTTGCGCGACTCCTTCGGGGAGTTCGGGGCTGGGTGTATAGCGAGTATCGGATCGGTCGTACTTCGCGGCGTAGTCGTAGACGCCCGAGGCGGGGGTGATCTCGATGATGGGGAGGGGGCGGAGCTCGGCGGGGGCGTTGGCCGGGATGAGGGAGACGGTGAGCTCGCGGCCCTGGAGGAGGGGTTCGATGAGTTGGATGGGGAGAGACGGAGAGACGGAGAGACGGAGAGACGTAGTGGGAGGATTTGTCGCGGTGGCGTGGGCGGTTTGGTAGTCGGCGATGGTGTGGCAGAGGTGGAGGCCGACGCTGGAGCCTTCGTGGGTGGGCTTGATGACGAGGGGGAGGGGGAGGGGGGGGACGGGGTCGGCGGGGTTCAGGATCGCTGCGGGGGCGGTGGGGACACGGGCGCGGGCGGCGGCGAGCTTGGTGGCGAGCTTGTCCATCGCGAGGCGGGCAGCCTGGGGGCGGCACCCGATGTAGGGCTTGGCGAGGGCCTCGAGGCGGTCCTGGAGGGGGCCGCCTTCGCCCCAGGGGCCATGAAGGACGGGGAAGATGAGGTCGGCGTGGGCGGTGAGGGCGGCGAGCTGGTCGGTGGAAGGGGCGTCGATCTCGTGGAGAGATGCGGTGTAGCCGGCGTGGATGAGGGCGGTGTGGACGGCGGTCGCGGAGCGGATGGAGACGGGGCGCTCGGCGTCGGGGCCTGCGGAGAGGACGGCGACGGAGGGGTTGTTGCTGGGGGTGTTGGGTGGCATTGGGGCTTCGTGATGTTTGAGCGCTTCGGGCGTTGTCTTCCCTCGCTTGGGCTTCGGGCTCGTTTTCTTGGGATGGGGGCTTGGGGTTGTTTGGAAGGCCCCCCTCCGTCATCGCTTCGCGATGCCACCTCCCCCGTTGGTAACGGGGGAGGATTTCCAGATGATGACTTCGCGTTCGAGGTGGATGCCGAAGGTGTCGTGGACTCGGCGCTGGACTTCTTCCATGAGTTCGATGATGTCGTTGGCGCTGCCCGGGCTGTCTTCGGCGGGGCGGTCGGCGGTGATGAAGTTGGCGTGGATGGGGGAGACCTCGGCGGTGCGGAGGCGGAGGGACTTGCAGCCTGCGCGGTCGATGAGGAGGCCTGCGGAGATGCGGTCGCCCTGTTTGCCGATGGCGTCGATGTCGCGGGGGAGGATGGGGTTCTTGAAGCAGCAGCCTGCGGAGCGGTCGGCGAGGGGCTGGCTTTGTTTTTTGGCCTGCATGATGGCCTTGACCCGGGCGGTCAGATCAGCGGGGTCGGCCCTGGTGAGTTCGAAGGTGGCTTCCATGATGATGAGATCGGCGAGGCCGGAGTCGCGGTAGGCGAAGGGGATCTCGTCTCGTCGCTTCGTCACGACCTTGCCGGCGCGGGTGAGGGCGGTGATGCTGGTGAGGGTGTCGGCAATCTGGCCATGGGCTCCGCCGGCATTCATGATGATCGCGCCGCCCACGGAGGCGGGCACGCCTGCGAGGGTGTGGAGGCCGGCGAGCCCCTGCCTTGAGGTCCTGGTGACGAGGGGGGGGAGGCGGGCGCCGGCCTGGGCGGTGAGGGTGGTGGCGTTGATCTCGGTGCGGCTCAGGTGCTGGAGGTCGATGACGAGTTGGTCGACGCCCTCGTCGGCGACGAGGAGGTTGGCGCCGTCGCCCAGGACAAGGGCGCTCGGGTCGATGTCGAGGGCCTGGCGGAGTTCGTCGAGGGATCGAGGGCGGGCGAGGCGGTGCGCGGAGCCCCCGACCCGGAACCAGGTGTTGATGGGGGCGTTGTGGTCGATGGGGAGGGTCATGGTGGGCATGGTTGGGTGGGGCGTTCTGGGTTGCTCGGAGATTGGTTGAGTGAGGAGGCTTGGAGGAGGGGGAGGCGTTTCACTTGGGGGAGCCCCTCATCCGGCCCGTAGGGCCACCTTCTCCCCATCCCACCCCGGGGAAGAAGAAGGGGGACCCTCGCTTGCGCTTCGGGCTCGTTCATGACCTTGCGCGGAGATAGTCGCGGGCGACGGTCCAGACGGGGCCGGCGCCCATGACGACGAGGGTGTCGTTGGCGCGGCAGACTTCTTCGAGGGACTCGACGATGGCGCCGAAGGGGTGGAGGTGCATGGCGCGGACGCCCCGGTCGCGGAGGCGTTCGACGAGGTCGGCGGCGGAAACGCGCTGCTTCTCGGCTTCGGAGTCTCTGACGAAGTAGATCTGGGGGACGATGACGATGTCGGCCTGCTCGAAGCTGGTGGCGAACTCTTCGAGGAGGAATCTCGTCCGGGAGTGCTGGTGGGGCTGGAAGACGACGACGAGGCGGCCGCCTTGCCTTTCGGGGTGCTCGTGGTGGCGGAGGGCGCGGAGGGTGGCGTCGATCTCGGTGGGGTGGTGGCCATAGTCGTCGTAGACGCGGACGGCGCCGCCCCGGACGGGCCTTTCGCCCCGGAAGCTCATGCGTCGGTCGAGGCCCTGGAAGGCGGAGAGAGACTTGCCGACGGTCTCGGGGTCCGCTCCGAGGGCCATGGCGAGGGCGGCGGCGAGGGCGGCGTTGCTCGCGTTGTGCTCGCCCGGCATGCTGAGCGTGAAGGCGGTGTGCAGGTGGTCGGGTCCGGTGACGGTGGTGAGGCGCGTGGCCGGATCGTGGGTGATGCGCCAGTCGGCGGCGGGGTTGTAGCCGATGGTGTCGACGCGGCAGGTGAGGCCGGCGGTGATCTCTCGCCGGTGGGCGCCGTCGTGGGCGATGAGGAGGTGCCCGCCTTCTGCTTCACTCGGGATCAGTTGTGCGAAGCCGGCGAAGGCCTCGATGACCGCGTCGAGGGAGCCATAAATGTCGAGGTGGTCGGCCTCGACATTGGCGATGGAGGCGATGGTGGGCCGGTGGTGGTGGAAGGAGCGGTTGAACTCGCAGGCCTCGGCGAGGAGGAGACCGGGCTTGCCGGCGAGGGGGCCGGTGGGGATGGCGGGGGAGCCCAACCGCGAGGCGGTTGGGCGGGGAGACGGAGAGACGGAGAGACGGAGAGACGAAGTGGGAGAGGTGGCGAGGGCGCCCTGAGCGAGTTGGGGGCAGGTGGCGCCGACGATGACGCTGGGGTCGAGGCCGGCGTCGGTGAGGATGACGCCCAGCATGGCTGTGGTCGTGCTCTTGCCATGGGTGCCGGCGATGCTGACCCCGGTGCGTCCGACCATGCAGCGGCCCAGGGCCTCGGCGTAAGTGAGGGTGGGGATGCCCCGGCGCTGGGCTTCGAGGAGCTGGGGGTGGTCGGGGCGGATGGCGGCGGAGGTGATGACGAGGTCGGTCGCTTCGGGGAGGCTGGAAGCGTCGGCGTCGGTGTGGACGGGGATGCCGGAGGCCTGCAGTTCAGCGGTGATGTCGGTGGAGGTGGAGTCGGAGCCGGCGGGGCGGGCTGCGGGGTCGGCCTGGAGGAGCCGGGCGAGGGCGGACATGCCGGAGCCGCCGATGCCTATGAGGAAGGGTGATGTGGTTTTGAGGGCCATGGGGGCGGGGGTGGTCGTGGTCGTGGTCGCTTCCGTGCGCATGAGAGAGGGTATCGGCGAGACGGAAAGTGCCAAATGACAAAGGGCCACATCGCAAATGGCCAAAGGGCCAAAGCAAAGAGGGGCAGAGGTGG
>DAIQNV010000048.1:21740-23516 GCA_036788215.1 Phycisphaerales bacterium
CAAAGGGCCACATCGCAAATGGCCAAAGGGCCAAAGCAAAGAGGGGCAGAGGTGGGGGAACGGCGGCTTGGTATGGGGCGGGGGTCCACGATCGCGACGAGGCTTGGAGAAGGGGGGAGGCGCTGCGCTTGGTGGAGCCCCTCTCCTGTCGCTGCGCGACATCCTCTCCCCGGGGGGGGCGATGAAGGGGGAGCGTCGCTCAAGCTTGGGGTCATTCAGCCAGGGCCTGCTGGGGCTAGGCTGGGGCCATGAGTGAGCCTTTGCCTTACAAGCTGGCGTGTCTGTGCGATCTTCGGGACGAGGAGGGGCGGGTGCTTTTGCTTCGGCGGAAAAAGTCGCCGAACCTTGGGCTGTGCAGCCCGATCGGGGGCAAGCTGGACATGCACACGGGGGAGAGCCCGGCGCAGTGCGCGATCCGGGAGATCCGGGAGGAGGCGGGGATCGAGGTGCCGATCGATCGGCTGCACCTCGGGGGGTTGATCGCGGAGACCGCGTTCGAGGGAGCGGGGCACTGGCTGCTGTTCTACTACCGGGTGCTCGGGGCGGTGGCGGTGCGGGACGGGGAGATGAACGAGGGGCTCTTGGAGTGGCACCGGCCCGAGGACATCGATGCGTTGCCCCTGCCCGAGACGGACCGGAAGGTGATCTGGCCCCTGATCCGGGCGCACGAGGCGCCGGAGGGGACGCGCCCGGGGTTTTTCAGCGTGCACATCGACTGTCGGGGCGGGGGGGTCGAGTGGACGGTGGAGCAGAGTGAGCATTAGGGGAGGGGACCGGGGATCGGCCATCGGCCATCGGGGCTGTCGTGTGGGTGAAACTCGGGGGGTTGGGGGGCGAATAGAGCCCTAGAGTGGTCCGGCGCGGGTTGCGCGCGGATTGGGAGCGCCCATTGATGCGAAAAGTCTTGCTATGGCTGGGGTTGCTGCTGGTGGCCGGGTCGCTGACGGGGTGGGTGCAGGCTCCTGAGCCGGCACTGGCCGACCAGCGGCCAGTGGCACCTGGCGCAGGCGGGCTTTCTGTGCCGGCGAGCCGGCAGGCGGACCGGGTGGCGATCATCCCGATCCGGGGGGGGATCGACGCGATCACGGAGATGAGCGTCAAGCGGCGGATCCGGCAGGCGGAGGACTCGGGGGCGAACGCGATGGTGTTCGAGATCGACTCGCCCGGGGGCGAGGTCGGGGCGGTCCTCGAGATCACGAACGCGATCAAGAGCTCGAGCATCCGGAACACGGTGGCGTGGGTTCACCCGGACGCCTACTCGGGCGGGGCGATCATTGCGCTGGCGTGCCGTGAGATTGTGACGAGCGACCCGGCGAGTTTCGGGGATGCGTTGCCGATCGTGATGGGGCTCGGGGGCGCTCAGCGGGCGACGGAGGTGATGCCAGCGGAGAAGATCCTGCCTCCGCTCTTGACGGATGTGGCAGACTCGGCGCGGCGCTCGGGGTACGACGAGTACCTGGTGCAGGCGATCGTGACGGACGGGATCGAGCTGTGGGCGGCTCGGGACACCGAGACGAACGAGTGGCTGTTCATCAACGAGGCGGAGTACCGGTTGCTCTTTGAGGGCGATCCGGTGCGGGGGCGGCCCGTGCTGACGAGCGTGCCCAAGTCGATGTCGGTGGATGAGGGGCGGTCGCGGGCGATCGGGGATGAGGCCCTTGGCGAAGACGACGCAGTGATGAAGGATGGGGCGCCTGCGGCGGACGATCTGCCAGCGGAGGAGGACGCGCTCGGGAGCGACGGGCCCGGCGGGGAGGGGGAGGCGGGAGCCGCGAA
>DAIQNV010000049.1:0-20407 GCA_036788215.1 Phycisphaerales bacterium
AGACTGCCGGTGTCAAACCGGAGGAAGGTGGGGATGACGTCAAGTCCTCATGGCCCTTACGCCCAGGGCTGCAAACGTGCTACAATGGTATGGACAGAGCGACGCGAGGCCGCAAGGCGGAGCAAATCGCAAAAACCATGCCCCAGTTCGGATTGCAGGCTGAAATTCGCCTGCATGAAGCCGGAATCGCTAGTAATCGGAGATCAGCTACGCTCCGGTGAATACGTTCCTGAGCCTTGTACACACCGCCCGTCACGTCATGGGAGCCGGGAGCGCCCGAAGTCACCCCACCTCAGGGGTGCCTACGGCGAGATCGGTGACTGGGACGAAGTCGTAACAAGGTAGCCGTAGGAGAACCTGCGGCTGGATCACCTCCTTTCTAAGGGATTTCCTTAGACTCGGCTGTGTCGGATGCCCTCTCCGATCTGTTGATCGGTGCGGGATTCCCCATCCGGACGGACAGTGATGTCCACCGAGCTAGTGAGTGCACGCTCGCCCGTGCCTGCCTTGATCATCTGATGAGTTCGCTCACCAGATGAGAGGGGCATACGGATACCCGACTGGTGACAGTCGGTGAAGATGGACCCAACCGCCCGCTTGTCAAAGCAGACTCGGCAGCCCACCCTCGCGGTGGGCTGCTTTGTTTTTGCGCCGAACTTCTGGTGGGCCCGGGGTCTCTCCGCCGGTCCTCTCCGCCCGTCCTCTCCGCCTGTCCTCCCTCGGTCCCCCCACCCTGGCTGGGCCCTGGTGCCCGGCTCGACGCGGGCATCGCCCCCCCACTGCAGCGCCCGCGTCTCGCCTGGATTCCTCGAGAGGGGGTACTCCTCCCTAGCGGGTCGCGCTGCCCGCCCCGGATCCGGGTCGTCGTCTCCGCCCGCTGGGCAGTCGCCGTTCATCCGGGTGCGCAAAGAGGCCGCCCCCGGGGTGGGGGCGGCTGTTGGCGTATCTCAAGTCGGTTGTCGGGTGTTGCGCCCGGTCCTGGGGTCAGCGACGCCGGCGACGGGCGGTGGTGAGCCCGGCGAGGCCCAGGATCGCGGCGGCTCCCGGTGTCGGCACGAGGATGCCCTCGACGCTGAACCGGTTGAAGAACGAGCTGGGGTTCCCGTTGAAGATGTAGCCCGCGGAGCTGGCCCCAATGCCGGTCGGGCTCTCGCTGGTGCTGTCCCAGTTGAAGGCCAGGCTCTGGTTGGCGTTGTCGACATAGACCCAGTAGGTCTGGCCGGCGGACAGGATGATCGAGGCGTCGGTGTCGAAGGTGTAGTTGCCCGCGCCGGTGAAGGTCGGGCCGATGAGGTCGAGGATCTGGTTCTGCGGGCTCACGTTGCCGGTCCAGATCGACACCTGGGCCGTCGCCCCGAAGTCCGGCGCATCAATGGCCAGGGTGACGCTGCTGAAGAAGTAGCTGTCGGTCATGGTGAAGCCCGCGGCCTTGAACTGGGTCGTGGCGGCGGGGCCGAAGGCGGTGCCGGCACCATCGGGCCCGGACAGGTTGCTGATGATCGTCGTGGCGGGGGCGGCTGCAGCGATGGCGCTGGCGGCGATGGCCGCACCGATGCGGAGCATGCTCATGGATCGTTCCCTTTCGTTCTCCGGGCAGCGGGTGCTGCTTCGGCGTTCACGCTACCACGGGGCACGCTCTTTCCAAAGCTGTTGGCATCGAAGACGCGGGGGACCGCGATCGAATCGGGCGGAATGCTGATCTTGACCGGTCGTGCTCTTTGGCTAAAACGACCACCGGCCGGGGCTGGTGCCCGGCCGGTGGGGTGGCCTTTGACCTGAACCGGTGGGTCCGGGTCGGGGGATTGGACAAGCGGGGTCAGCCGCAGGTCTTGCAGAAGGAATCGACTTCCTTCTTCGCCTCCTCACGGGTCTTGCCGTAGCGCTCCTGGATCTTGCCCTCGAGCTGATCGGCCTTCCCGTCGACCTCGCGGAGGTCGTCGTCGGTGAGCTTGCCCCACTGCTCCTTGGCCTTGCCTTGGACCTGTTTCCAGTTGCCCTGGAGTTGATCACGGTTCATGGTGTGCTCCTTTCGTTGTGCCGAGTTCGTTGAGATCACTGGCGGGTGATCTGGTTCTCGTCGTTCATGCTCTTGAGCTTGCGGCGGAGTTCGCCGGCCTCGGAGTCGCTGGCGCGGGTGTAGGTGGCGCGGTAGATCATGTTGTTCTCGAGGGTCGAGCTCCGGTCATCCCTCTCCGCGTTGTCGCGTCCGGGCACGGTGCCCGGGCGTGTGGTGTCCTGCCCGGGTGCGGTGCCGGGGCGCGTGGTGTCCTGCCCGAACGCGGAACCGGGGCGCGTCGTGTCGCGGTCGCGCATGTTCCCCGGGCGCGCGTTGTTGGCGGCGAGGTTCGGCGTGCCCTTGTACATGGTGACACGGTGGGTGTCGTCGTCGAGCACTTCGAGGACGACGGTGACGTCCCCGTCCTGGCCCGGCGTCGTGGTGCCGGTGCGGCGGTTGTCGTCGCGCTCGTCGGGGTTGGCCCAGGGGTTGCGAGCCTCGCCTTCGCGTCCGGGCTGGTCGCGATCGGCCCGGTCGCGGGTGTCTCTGTCACGGTTGGTGCGGTCGCGGTTCATCGGGTCCCGGTCCGACCACGCGTCGCTCTGGGACGTGCTCGAGCTCCCGTTGGCGTTGAAGACGATGCGACGGTTGGCGGTGTCATAGGTGCCGGTGTTGTACATGATCTCGCTATCGCGGCTGCTCATGAACACAGCGGTGTACGACCCGGTGTCGGCGTTGAAACTGATGTACGAGATGCCGTGCATCGCCTGCTCGCTGTCGTTCCTGCCGGCCGTCTTGCGGGTGTCGCCCTCGCCCTTCGTCATGTAGGCGTTGCCCCGGAGCACGCTTCCACCGAGGACGAGCCGGGTTTCGGCCATCCCGGTGAGCTGCTGGTTGTCTTCGTCCGCGTTCATGCTGTCCTGCCGGTCCCTGCGCTGATCGGGCGTGCGACGGGTGTTCCGTTCCGCATCGGCGTCGCGCCGCTGGTTCGGCCTGTTCGCGTCGGTGCCGCCCTGCTTGCTTTCCTTCCATTGTCCCGCGTCCACGGTCGCCTCGACCTTCCAGACGCCCTCGAGCTTCTCGAGCAGGGCCTTGCCGTCGGAGGCGTTGCGCCGGGCGTCCTGCCCGGTCTGCGTGCCGTACTGGCGGGTGTTGTCCCTGTCTGCGGGCTGCGCGGCCGCGATCGAGGGGGTGGCGAGCGCCGCGGCGAGGCCGCATGTCGCGAGGAGGGTTCGGATCGTCATAGAATGTCCCTTCGGGGGTTTGATGCTCTTCACCGGTCATCAGACCGATTCTCTTATGCTCCTCCTATCTTCCTTGCCACGCCGCGCGCCAGCGTGAGCAGGCGGTGAAAGCCGGATCATTATCGAGACGGTCGCTCGCATCGCATCGCGGGCGACGCCCTTGCACCTGCGGCCGAATTCACGCACGCGTCACGCTTCGTTCATCTGGGCGCGATCCTCTCACCTTGTGGCACGCGGCAGACGGGGAGTCTCCGGCACATCCATCGGAGGCGTGTTCGCCGCTGACGTGGAGGCACGAGCATGACGAAAGCGAAGGCACCGACGGACACCGGGCGACCGATGGAAGAGCCGAAGCCGCCTTTCCCGGCGCAGCACCAGCGGGCGCCCGGTATGGAGAGCGAGCTGAGCCCGGCCCCTCGCTGGAGGGGGGAGCGGTATCGTGCCGCTTCGAAGCTGGCGGGCCAAGCGGCGCTGGTGACCGGGGGGGACTCGGGGATCGGGCGGTCGGTGGCGTATCACTTCGCTCGCGAGGGCGCCGATGTGGCGATCACCTGCCTGCCCGAGGAGCGCGGGGACGCGGACGAAGTGACGGGGGCGATCGAGGAGTTGGGCCGTCGGTGCGAGGTGTTCGAGGGCGACCTGCGGGACGCGCCGTTCTGCGATCGCGTGGTGCGGGAGACGGTGCGCCGGCTCGGGCAGCTGAACGTGCTGGTGCACAACGCGGCGTGGCAGAATCGCAAGAGCGTGACGGAGCTCTCCGAGGAGGAACTCGACCGGACATTTCGCACGAATGTGTACGCCTACCTGCGCCTGGCCCGGGCGGCGGTGCCCCTGATGCACGAGGGGGCGTCGATCATCGCGACGGGGTCGATCGTGGGGATCCGGGGCTCGGGGGGGCTCAGCGACTATGGCGGGACGAAGGGGGCGATCCACGCGATCACGAAGTCGCTCGCGGAGGAACTGGTGGAGAAGGGCATCCGCGTCAACTGCGTCGCGCCCGGGCCGGTGTGGACGCCCTTGAACCCCTCGGACACGGGGCTCGACGCGGTGGAGGTGTCCAAGTTCGGCTCGGAGGTCGCTGGGACACCCATGGAGCGGCCGGCCCAGCCCGAGGAGCTGGCGCCCGCCTACGTCTACCTCGCGTCAAACGCGGACTCGAGCTACGTGACGGGCGCGATCATCCCGGTGGTGGGCATGCCGGTGTAGGCGGGACGAGTCCCGCGAGGCTTGCTGGGACAAGTGGGCCCGGAGGGACTCGAACCCTCATGCCCCGGGGGGCCGCGGATTTTAAGTCCGCTGCGTCTGCCGATTCCGCCACGGGCCCGTGGGGTCGGGACATGTTATTCTGCTCCGGGGATGGTCGGTGGCGTGTCTCAGCGCTCTTTCATCTCTGATTCATGCTGTCGCAAGGGGCGCGGCGCAAGATGCAGTGTTGACAGGTGAACGATCCGTGCCCCACTGAACTGGAGGAATGCATGCCACGCCGTTTGTTGAACCGTTTCGCCTTTGCCTTTCCCGCGTCGTGCCTGGCCCTGCTGGTCGCCGGGGCGACGACGGGGTGCGAGGATGACTCCGCTGAGGACGCCATGGACGATACGGCTGACGCCTTGGAGGACGCCGCTGAGGACACGGGGGATGCCCTCGACGATGCCGCGGACGACCTCGAGGACGCGACCGACCGGCCCTGAATCGCGTCCCGTCTACGGGCAGCCTCGGACGAAGGCGTCCAAGAACGCCGCGATGTCGGCGAAGGTGTAGACCCCCGGGGGCGATGCGAGATCGGCCCGGGGGTCTTTGTCTGTGAACGCGTCGAGGAACGCGGTGATGTCGGCGAAGGTGAGCGAGCCATAGGGCTCGGCGAGATCGGCGGGTGAGCCATAGGGCAGGCGGACAAACTGGTCTCCCGCGACATTTGGGAACGCCGGCGCGACGGGAAGCACGACGCCCACCGGGATCGGCGGGAGCGACTGGCCCGACCATTGCCCCGAGGTGAAGACGACGGAGGCCTGCACGCCCAGCCCGCCGCAGGCTCCCGGGGTGAGACCGAGCGTTTCCCAGGGGATGATCGCCTCGAAGCCGGTGGAGGCGCTGGAGGGATCGGTGGCGGTGGTGCCGGTGATGCCCAGGGTGTTGGTGTTGTCAAGGGCGAGCCGGATGCCCTCCGGGTTGTCTCCGCCCACGAGGGTTCCGCTGCCTGAGTTGACCGTGTTCTGCCCGATGTAGCGCTTCGTGGCGGGCTGGTTGGCTTGCAGGGTCAGGAGGTCGACGAACAGGCCACCGCCGAAGGCGTTGATCCAGAGCATGCGGTCGGGGGCGAAGCCGGTGTCGAGCGTGGTGCCGGTGAGCTGCAGGAGGCCGGCGGGCGGGGGATCGTTGCCGGTGGTGTCGAGGGTGTTCTGACCACCGGCGACGGAGTCGATGAGCAGGACGAGGGCGGTGCCGTCCTGGGCGAGGTTGCCGGTCAGGCCGATGCGGACGCCGGCGGTCTCGGGGGCGACGAAGAGCTCGTTGAGCTCGGTGATGTTGTCGTCGAAGGTCGGGCGGGTCTGCGTCGCGCGGCGATCGGTCGCGTCGAAGGCCTCCGGGATGCGCCGGCCATCGATGACGCGGGCCGGGACGGGCGGCTCGGGCGGGCACTCGAATACGTCGGGGATGGTGCCCGGGATCGTGAGCGTGAGGGGGGCGCCGTCGACGCCGGTCGTGCTGACCTCGAACCCGTCCGCGAGAAAGAGACGGACGGTGAGCGGGCGGGCGGGACGCGGCCGGTTGCCCTCGGTGCCGGCGACGGAGAGCGTGACGGTGTCGCCTGTGCGGACCGCCCGGTAGGTCGTGCGGAGGAAGTCGCCCTGCCGGTAGTCGAAGGTGAGGCCATCGTCCTCGTAGAGGGTGCCGGTGGCCTGACCGTCCTCATCGAGGGCGACGAGGAGCGTGAGTTCGGAGAGGTATCCATCCGCGGTGTGCTGGAGGATCGGGCCGGTGGGGACGATGTGGCCCGCACGAAGGTAGAGGTCGGGCTGATTGGGCACGCAGATGTCGCTGGCTGCCGCAGCGTCCTCGGTGGCGGGGAAGCCGAAGCGGTAGAGGGGCCCGGCCAGGGGCGGGCGCTCGGGCTGTGCACCGGGTGAGGTCGCGGCGGAGACGACGACGCTGTCGCCCAGCAGGAAGGCGTCGTCGAGCGTGCGGAGCGCGGGATCGGAGGGATCGGCGAAGAAGAGGGGGCGGGCGACGGGGACGCCGGTGCGGTGGGCTTCCTCGAAGAGCGTGTAGATGTGCGGGAGCAGGCGGTAGCGGCGCTGGAGAGCGATGCGGTTCTGCTGCTCGATGTCATCGCCGAAGACCCAGGGCTCCTTGTCGGGGTTGCCGGTGCCGGTGTGGCCTCGGGCGAAGGGGAGGAGGGCGCCGAAGCCCATCCACCGGGCGAAGTGCTCGCCGGAGTTGGCGCCGACGAAGCCTCCGATGTCGGGGCCCGCGTTGGGCTGACCCGAGAGGCCCAGGTTCAGGACATTCTGGATCGAGACATCGAGGTGGTACCAGTCGGAGGAATTGTCGCCCGTCCACGTCGCGGCGTAGCGGTGCCCACCGAGGTGGTTGGCGCGGGTGAGGACGAAGGGGCGCTCGTTGGGCCGGGCGAGCAGCAGGCCCTCGCGCGTGGCGCGGGCCATGAGCATGCCATAGACGTTGTGATACCTCGCGTGGGAATCGATCCCGCCGAGCTCGGGGTCGGCGCGGTGGATGTTGCTCAGGGGCATGGTGCCGCCCGGCGAATTGAAGACCGCGGGCTCGTTCATGTCGTTCCAGATGCCGTCGATGCCATCGGCGACGAATTCGGGGTACCACGAGGCCCACCAGGCGCGGACGTCGGCGCGCGTGTAGTCGGGGAAGGCGCTGAGCCCGGGCCAGACGTCGCCGGTGTAGGGCGTGACGCCATCAGCGCGGACGACCCAGACATCGTTCGCCTGGCCGGATTGGTAGACGGTGTAGCCGGGATCGACCTTGATGTGCGGATCGACGATGGCGATCGTCTGGAAGCCCATCGCGTCGAGGCTCGCGTCGAGGCCCCCTGGGTCGGGAAAGTCGACGGGGTCCCAGGTGAAGGCGCGGAAGCCATCCATGTAGTCGATGTCGAGCCAGATGACATCCGCCGGCAGGTCCCGGTCGCGGAACTCGCCCGCGATCTCGAGGACGCGATCGTCGGGGTCGTAGCTGTAGCGGCTCTGGTGGTATCCCAGCGACCACAGGGGAGGCAGGAAGGGCAGGCCCGTGAGATCGGCGAGGCCCTGCAGCACGCCCTCGGGCGTCGGGCGGTCGATGAGGTAGACCGGGACCGGGAGGGCGGGCTGGTTGCCCTGCACCTCGACCTCGATCGCGGTGTCGGTCACCTCGATCCAGGCGGGGAAGGTCGTGTCGAAGTGGACGCCGGTCGCGGAGCCATCCGCGTGGACCATGAGGACCCAGGGGTGAGACTGGTACAGGGACGGCGCGTTATCGCCCCAGCCGAAGGCGTCGGTGTTGAAGAGCCTTGTGCGACGACCGGTCCGCTCGAGGGGGCCCGGGACGAGGCCGGTTCCATAGACGGAGTCGCCGGGGGTCCGTCCGACGGTGACGGTCGTGAGCCCGCCCGAGCGGTCGAAGGCGATGGGAACCGGCGCGTCTCCCGCGAAGGCGGAGAGGGGCGGGCGGGGCTCGGCCAGGCTGATGGAGGGCGGGGCGGAGGCGAGGTCCGCCGGTGATGCGTCGGCCCTGAGGATGCCACCACCGACCTCAGAGAGGACGATCTGGGCCTGAAGGGGTGCCGCGAGCAGGGTGAGGGCGGCAGCGAGGATCCCCAGCGGACAAACCCCCCTTATCCGGTGTATTCCGAGACGATTCGTCACGATGAGCTCTCCCGGAAACTGGCGTGGGCGGGGAATGACCGCCCGTTTTGCAAACATTTGTACACCCTTCTTCGTGGTGCGTCGTCTCGAATCTACCCTCCGCCCGGGGCCCGGGCTCCGACTTCCGACGGTTTCTTGCGGTGTTCGGGGGGCTCGGGGCTTGAATCGGGGCGGGAAGGGGCCAAAGGTTGGGGCCCGGCACGTCCCGTGTCCCGGTGGGCTTGTGCCCTGAGTCGATGTCTAGCCCAGATGGAGCCTTTGCGTGGTCCGGATCCGCCTCCAGCGTCTCGGTCGTACCCACCGCCCCTTCTATCGCGTCACCGCGATCGACCAGCGCACGCGCCGTAACGGTCGTGTCCTGGAGAACCTCGGCTGGTACGACCCGATGAGCAAGGGCCAGCAGGTCGAGCTCAAGGGCGAGCGGATCAAGGAGTGGCTCGCGAAGGGCGCCCAGCCCAGCGAGACCGTGATGGACATGCTGGCCCGCGCCGAGCTGCTTGAGGGCGAGATGCTCAAGACCTGGGAGGCGGGGCGCGAGGTCGCCCGCAAGCGCGTCGGCTGCAAGCAGGCGATCAAGACCTGCGAGGCCGCTGCGACGGAGATCGGCAAGATGGACGCGGGCGACGCGGACCTGACGCCCTTCCTGAACATCGCGAAGAAGTCGGTCAACAACGCGAAGCGCACCGTCGCCAACGCGCTGCTTGAGCACGCCGAGGCGGCGGCTGCGGACGCGACCAAGGCGGTCGAGGATGCCAAGCACGCGGTCGCGACCGCGAAGCCCCCGGAGCCCGAGGCTCCCGCTGAGGGCGAGGCCGAGGCCAGCACCGAGGGCTGAGCCGAGCCGACCACGCATGCATCACACGAGCCGCGCCTTCGGGTGCGGCTCGTTTCGTTTTGGGGCTGCTCCGTCGTGGAGAAACCGCTGCGCGTCGTCTCCACGGCACCCGGGAATGCGCTCAGAGCTCGAAGTAGTCGCGGATGAAGGCGGAGATGTCGGGCGAGCGGGTCATCTCCACGACGCGGAGCAGGCGGGTGAGGTCGCGCCGGCGCTTGTCCTCCACCTCCCCGGGATCGATCTCCGCGTCGTCGAGCGGGCGGGTGAAGCGGTACCGCCCGCGGCTCCCGGGCCCACCGGCGTCGGCGAGCTCGATGACGCCCAGCTTCTCGAGCGTGATGAGGGCGTACTCGAGCGTGCCCCCGCCCCGCCCATGCGCGTGGCCCTTGCCCACGATGTCGAGGCGGAGATCATCCGCGTCAAAGGTCCCGTGCCCCTCGCCCCCGCCGGCGTAGCGGTGCTCGATCTGCGTGGCGCACTGCACCAGAAGATCGGGCGAGGGGTTGGCCCACTGGATGAACTCCTGCTGGATCGCCAGGTCCTCCTGGGCGTAGAGCAGCTCGCACCGGCTGGGCTCGCCATCGCGACCGGCCCGCCCGACCTCCTGGAAGTACGCCTCGACCGAGCCCGGGACCTGCGCGTGCAGGATGAAGCGGATGTCGGGCTTGTCGACGCCCATGCCGAAGGCGTTGGTCGCGAGCAGCAGCAGGGGCCGGTCCGGCGTCGCGCCGATGAAGCACCGGTAGACGCGCTTCTTTTCCTTGCCGTCGAGGCGCCCGTGGTAGACCGCGAGGTCGTAGCCGGCGCCCTCGAGCCGCTTGCGCACGAGCGCTTCATACCGTTCGAGATCCTTGATCAAGGCGAAGTAGACGATGCCCGTCCCCGGATGCGCCCGGGCGACGCGGGCGATCACGTCGAGCTTGTCCTCGTCGCCCCAGGCCTCGGTCGACGCGAGCGCGAGGTTCGGGCGGTCGATCGAGCCAGCGAAGAGTGGCATCGAGCGCTCGTCGCGCCCCAGTACACGCCGGATGTCCTCGCGGACGGCGCGGGTCGCGGTCGCGGTGAGCGCGACGCAGCGGGGCGAGCCGATCGCGTCCCGGAACTCCCCCACTCTCTGGTAGGCGGGGCGTAGGTCGTGGCCCCAGGCGCTGACGCAGTGCGCCTCGTCGACCGCGAGCAGCGTGACGCCCCCGGGCACCTGCGCGAGCGCGACGCGGAAGTCCTCCTTCAGCATCCGCTCGGGCGTGGCGTAGAAGAGCTCGTAGTCGCCCGCGGCCAATCGCGCGTAGCGGCGGAGGCGTTCCTTCTTGTCGACGGTCGAGTTCACGAAGGCGGCGCGGACGCCCCTGTTCCGTAGGGCGGAGACCTGGTCCTCCATCAGCGCGATGAGCGGGCTGAAGACGAGCGCCGTGCCCGAGCCGACGCGGGCCCGCTGGACGAGGGCGGGGAGCTGGTAGCACAGGCTCTTGCCGCTGCCGGTTGGCAGGACGACCAGCGCATCTCCCCCACCACCCCCACCGCTCCCGACGCCGAGCAGGCGCCCGATCGCCTCCCGCTGGATCGGGCGCAGGGCGTCGAACCCGAAGCGGTCGCGGAGGGTGCTCTGGATGAGGGCGTCGGGCTGGGTCACGCTCGGGGTTTCCCTCGTACCGGCGGGGCGTGCGTGGTACGCTCGCGATGATTGGCACCCGAACGCGGGGCGTCGCCCGGAAAGGACTCGGCATGAGCGGGATTCCCGACTTCGACGCGCTGGCCCATGCGGCGCACACCGGCACGAGCAAGATCGGCGAGCGCGACTTCCTCCAGGCGGCGCTCGGGCTCGACGCGTGGTACATGATCGGCGTCGCGCCCGAGGAGGCGCCCGACGAGGTCGAGCCCCTGATCGCGGCGATCGACCGGGCCCCGCACTTGCTCGTCTTCACGGACGAGGAGCGGGCCGAAGGCTTCGCGCGGGCGCGGGCGCAGCAGCGCGGGGAGAGCGAGCCCGCGGGCCTCTTGCACATGCCCCCGGAAGACGCGGTCGCCTACCTGCGCGATCTGCGGGAAGCGGGCGTCGACTACGTCCATTTCAATGATGGCGAGCACTCAGTGAGCTGCAAGGCGCTGCGTGTGATCGAGATCGCTGGGCAGGCCTGACGGCGCATAGCCTGCGCCATGGGTGTCGACCGCTGCGTCTGCCACAAAGTGACCTTCCGCGTCCTCAAAGAGATCGCGGAGCGCGAGGGTTGCGGGCTGGACGGGCTGGCCCAGCGCACCGGCTGCACAACCGGGTGCGGGATGTGCCGCCCCTACATCGAGCTGATGCTGCGGACCGGACGCACGGAGTTTTCACCCCTCCCCTTGGCGGCGAACTCAGATAAGAGGATGCCTAAATACCCTTAGAATCACGGGGTTTTTTCTTCTCTCGGGCTCATCATCCCCTTCCGATCGCGCCGACGGTTTCGTAGGCTGGAGCACCGGTTGGGCCCTCGTGTCCAACGCGGAGACCGGGGGCATCGGATGGTCGAGAAATGCATCTGCTTCGGCGTGTCGTTCGAGCGCCTGCTCGCGATCGCGGAGCACGAGGGCGGCGGGCTGCTCGCGGCGCACAGGCAGACCGGTTGCGGCGCGCGGTGCGGGCTCTGCCTGCCCTACATCCAGCTCGTGCTGCAGTCCCGCGAGACACGCCTGCCCGTGATGTGGTCGGAGGACTTCGAGCGGCGCGGGATCAACCCCGGCCGGCTCGCACGCCTCGAGCGCAGGCTCCGCGAGCGGGCGGAGCGCACCGAAGCCTCGGCCTGACTCATCAATCGATAC
This sequence comes from Phycisphaerales bacterium, assembly GCA_036788215.1. Taxonomy (GTDB): domain Bacteria; phylum Planctomycetota; class Phycisphaerae; order Phycisphaerales; family UBA1924; genus DAIQNV01. Next base: position 11,746 of record DAIQNV010000049.1, read on the forward strand.
TCAAAAAGAAAGACGGCCGCCCTTTGGGGGGGCGGCCGCTGGTGGTGTGGCTGAGTGATGGTCGGGGCCGGGCCTTGATCAGTTATCCGACAGGGCGGCCTCGGTGCCATCGATGACGGAGTTGCCGGAACCGTTGACCTGGACCTGGGGCTTGCCGATCGAGTCTTCGCGATCGGCGCCGAGGGCCTCCGCGGCGCGGGTGGCTTCCTCGAGCATGAGGGCCTCGTCGGCGGCCTCGAACTCCTCGGGCTCGACGAGGGCCTTGACGCGGATGTCCTGATAACGCCGGAAGCCCGTGCCCGCGGGGATCAGGTGGCCCAGCAGGACGTTCTCCTTGAGGCCGACGAGGGTGTCCTCCGCCCCGCGGAGCGAGGCCTCGGTGAGCACCTTGGTCGTCTCCTGGAACGATGCGCCCGAGAGGAACGACTCGCTCTGGAGGCTGGCCTTGGTGATGCCCAGGAGGAGCGTGCGGCCCGTCGCGGGGCGGGCACGCTTGGCCTTGGCGGGCTCCTTGCCCGCGAGCTCGGCGCGGGCGTTGGCCTCGCGGACGATCTCCTTGGCGACGAGGTCACCCACGCGGAGCTCGGTGCCCCCGGCGTCCTGGATGCGGACGAGGTTGGAGACCTCGTTGTTCTTCATGCGGAAGGCGTACTTGTCGACGACCTCGTGGGGGAGGAGATCGGTGTCGCCCGGGTTCTCGACGCGGACCTTGCGGAGCATCTGGCTGAGGATGAGCTCGATGTGCTTGTCGTCGATGCCCACGCCCTGGGCGCGGTAGACGTTCTGCACCTCGTCGAGCATGTAGCCCCAGAGGGCCTCCTCGCCCTTGATCCGCAGGATGTCGTGCGGGACCATCGGCCCCTCGGTGAGGGGGTCGCCGGCCTGCACGTAGTCGCCCGCGTGCACTAGGAGCGCCTTGTCGGACGGGACGTGGTGGTCCTTCTCGATACCCGAGTCGGAGATGACGCGGATGGTCATCTTGCCCTTGCGCTTGTCCGCGTGCAGCTCGACCCGGCCCGAGATCTCGGCCATGATCGCCGGGTCCTTGGGCTTTCGGGCCTCGAAGATCTCGGTCACGCGGGGCAGACCGCCCACGATGTCCTGCGAGCCCGCGGCGGCGCGGGGCTGGCGGGCGAGCATGCGCCCGGCCTCGATCTTGTCGCCGTCGCGGACTTCCAGTCGGGCCTTGGCGGGCAGGAAGTGGAAGTCGAGGATGTTGCCCTGCTCGTCAACGATGTTGATCTGCGGGCGCTTGTCGCCCTTGTGCTCGATGACGACGAGGGCGCGGCGGCCTCCGCCGGCGTCCTCCTCGCGCACCGTCTCGCCCAGCTCGATGTCGCTGAACTGGACGATGCCGGACTTCTCCGCGAGGGTCGGGGCGCGGTGGGGGTCCCAGCGGACGAGCACCTCGCCCCTCTTCACCTCGGCGCCGGGCATGGTGTAGATGAAGCTTCCGTAGTCGATGCGGGTCTTCTCGAGCTCGCGGCCCTTCTCGTCCTTGATGACGAGCTCGCCGTTGCGCTTCAGCACGACGCGGGCGTCGTTGCCGTCCTCGTCCTTGACCGGGACCTCGTTGCAGTCCCGCAGCTCCACGGTGCCGTTGTTCAGGGCGCGGTACTCGGTCTCCGAGACCGACCGCGTGCCGACGCCGCCGGTGTGGAAGGTCCGCATCGTGAGCTGCGTGCCCGGCTCGCCGATGGACTGGGCTGCGATGATGCCGACCGCGAGGCCCTCCTCGACCTGGGCGCCTGTCGACAGGTCCATCCCGTAGTCGAGGGCCGAGCAGCCGCTCTTGCTCTCGCTGGTCAGGGGGCTGCGGACCATGACCGAGTCGATGCCCAGGTCCTCGATGCGGGCGGCCGCCTTCGGCGTGATCATCTCGTTGGCCGCGACGATGACCTCGTCGGTGACGGGGTTCACGACCGGGTTGACCGAGACGCGCCCGATGACCTGCTGGCTGAGCGGGACGTCGACCTGCTCGCCCTTGTAGATGGCGCGCTTCATGATGCCCCGGCGGGAGCCGCAGTCGATCTCGCCGATGATGACGGACTGGGCGATGTCGCACAGCTTGCGGGTGAGGTAGCCCGAGTCTGCGGTCTTGAGGGCGGTGTCGGCCAGGCCCTTGCGGGCGCCGTGCGTCGAGCTGAAGTACTCGAGCACGTTCAGCCCCTCGCGGAAGTTAGCGCGGATGGGGGTCTCGATGATCTCGCCCGAGGGCTTGGCCATCAGGCCACGCATGCCCGCGAGCTGCTTCATCTGGGTGATGTTGCCTCGGGCGCCCGAGTCGGCCATGAGGTAGACGGGGTTGAGGTACTTCTCGCCCTCGCCGGTCTCGATGTCGGCCTCGGAGCCGTCGGGGTGGCGGCGGTCGTTCTTCAGCGTCTCGACGAGGACCTTGGTCAGCTCCTCGTTGCAGTGCGACCAGATATCGAGCAGCTGGTTGTACCGCTCGCGCTCGGTGATGATGCCGTTCTCGTAGTTCTTCTCGACGCGGTTCACGCGCTTCTGGGCCGCGTCGAGCATGTCCTGCTTGACGCGCGGGATGCGCATGTCCGTGACGCCGAAGCTCAGCCCCGCGACCGTCGACCGGCGGAAGCCGATCGACTTCATGTCGTCGAGGAGCTGGATCGTCGCGGGCTTGCCGCAGTAGAGGTACACGTCGTCGATGACGCGGGCGCAGCCCTTTTTGCCCAGGGCGCAGTTGTAGTAGGGCATCCCCTTGTGCAGGATGTCCGCGAACAGCACGCGCCCGACGGTCGTCACCACGCGCCCGTGGTCCGCGATCTTCTCGACAGCGCCCTTCTGCGACTGGACGACGCCGGCGTAGGGGCTCTTCCGCCCCGGCTCGATGAGGCGGACCGAGATCAGGTCGTGCAGCTGGATCTTGCCGGCCTCGTAGGCGAGGATCGCCTCGTGCCGGTCCTTGAAGCGCCACGGGCGGCTCGCCTCGCCACGCTCCTCGAGGATGGTCTTCAGGCTCGCGTCGGTGAGCTTCGACGCGTCATCGAAGCAGAAGGTGATGAAGTACACGCCCAGCACGATGTCCTGCGACGCCGAGATGATCGGGCCGCCGTTTGCCGGGCTGAAGATGTTGTTCGTGCTGAGCATCAGCACGTGGGCCTCGGCCTGGGCCTCGACGGAAAGCGGCAGGTGGACCGCCATCTGGTCACCGTCGAAGTCGGCGTTGAACCCGCCGCACACCAGGGGGTGCAGGCGGATGGCGTTGCCCTCGACGAGGACCGGCTCGAACGCCTGGATGCCCATGCGGTGGAGCGTCGGGGCGCGGTTGAGCAGCACGGGGTGCTGGTCGATGACCTCTTCGAGGATGTCCCACACCTCGGCGTCGCGGCGCTCGAGCATCCGCTTGGCGCTCTTGATCGTGTCCGCCAGCCCGTGCTCCTTGAGCTTGCGGATGATGAAGGGCTGGTAGAGCTCGAGCGCGATCTTCTTAGGAAGGCCGCACTGGAAGATCTTGAGCTCGGGCCCCACGACGATCACCGAACGGGCCGAGTAGTCGACGCGCTTGCCGAGCAGGTTCTCGCGGAAGCGGCCCTGCTTGCCCTTGATCATGTCCGTCAGCGACTTGAGCGGGCGGTTGCTCGAGCCCAGCACCGGGCGGCGGCAGCGGTTGTTGTCGAACAGCGCATCGACCGCCTGCTGCAGCATCCGCTTCTCGTTGCGGATGATCACCTCGGGGGCATTCAGGTCCATCAGCTTCTTCAGCCGGTTGTTCCGGTTGATGATGCGCCGGTAGAGGTCGTTCAGGTCGCTCGTGGCGAAGTTGCCCGACTCCAGCAGCACCAGCGGGCGCAGGTCGGGCGGGATCACCGGGATCACGTCCATCACCAGCCACGCCGGGTCGTTCTCCGAGTGGCGGACGGACTCGACCAGCTTCAGGCGCTTGGCCAGATCGCGGGTCTTCTGCTTGCTGCGGGTCTCGCGGAGCTCGGTCCGGATCTGCTCCGCCTCGTCGTCGAGGTTCAGCCCCTCGATCAGCTCACGGATCGCGTCGGCGCCCATCAGCGCCCGGAAGGCGTTGCCGAACTTCTCGACCGCCTGGCGGTACTCGTCCTCGGTCAGCACCTGCTTGTACTTCAGCTCGGTATCGCCCGGGTCGACGACCGCGTAGTCCTGGTAATAGATGATCTTCTCGAGGTCGCTCGTCTTCATCGCGAGCAGCGTGCCCAGGCGGCTCGGCATGCTCTTGAAGAACCAGATGTGCACGATCGGCGCCGCCAGGTTGATGTGGCCCATGCGCTTGCGCCGCACGCGGCTGTGCGTCACCTTCACGCCGCAGCGGTCGCAGATGATGCCCTTGTACTTGGTGCCCCGGTACTTGCCGCAGGCGCACTCGTAGTCGCGCTCCGGCCCGAAGATGCGCTCGCAGAAGAGCCCGTCCTTCTCCGGCCGGTAGGTGCGGTAGTTGATGGTCTCGGGCTTCTTGACCTCGCCGTACGACCACGCGCGGATGTCGTTGGGCGACGCGAGCGTCACCTTGACAGCGCTGAAGTCGTTCACCCGCTCGTACACGCTCTCGATCATGGGTCGTGCCCCGCTTATCTCGCCCGTCCGGGGCATGAGCCTCCGGCCGGGCGTTGAGTTCTGTCGCTATCCGCCGCCGTCACGCGAATCGATCCATCGGCCCCGCCTCAGAGCAGGGAACCGCCCTCGAGCCGCTTCTTCTCCAGGCTGATGTTCATGCCCAGACCCTTGAGCTCGTTGCAGAGCACGTCGAACGCGACGGGCATGCCCGCCTCCAGCGTGTTCGTGCCCTTCACCATGCTCTCGTAGATCTTGGTCCGGCCCTCAACATCGTCCGACTTCACCGTCAGCAGCTCCTGAAGGATGTAGGCGGCGCCGTACGCCTCGAGCGCCCACACCTCCATCTCGCCGAACCGCTGCCCGCCCGTCCGCGCCTTGCCACCGAGCGGCTGCTGGGTGATGAGGCTGTACGGGCCGGTCGCCCGGGCGTGGATCTTGTCGTCCACCAGGTGGTGAAGCTTCAGGAGGTACATGTACCCCACCGTCGTCTTCTGGTGGAACGACTCGCCCGTGCGACCGTCGTACAGCTGCACCTTGCCGCCCCGGGGCATGTTCGCCAGGAGCTCGCGCGGATGGGGCCAGGTGCCCTCGTCCTCGTGCTTCTTCAGCTTGTCCGTGACGTACTGGTTCGCCTCGGCGATCGCGGCGTGGATCTCGTCCTCCGTCGCCCCGTCGAAGACCGGCGTCACCGCCTGGAAACCCAGCACCTGCGCCGCCCAGCCCAGGTGCACCTCGAGGATCTGCCCCACGTTCATGCGGCTCGGCACGCCGAGCGGGTTCAGCATGACGTCGACGGGCGTCCCGTCCTCCATGAAGGGCATGTCCTCCTCGGGCACGATGCGGGCAATGACGCCCTTGTTCCCGTGCCGACCGGCCATCTTGTCGCCGACGGAGAGCTGCCGCTTGGTCGCGATGTACACCTTGACCATCTCGAGGACGCCCGAAGGCAGCTCGTCGCCCCGCTTCATGTGGGCGACCTTGCGCTGCTTCTCCGCCTCGATGGCCTCGATGCGGGGCCAGAACTGGCCGTGCAGGGTCAGGGCCGCGTCACGCGTCTCCTTGCTGCCCTTGATCCACTTCGCGTCGAAGGTCTGGATCTGCTCCAGGATGACCTCGGGGATGTCGCTGGCGCCGACCTTCTGACGCGTCATCGGGTCGACCATCTCGGTCCCCGACGCCTCGTTGATGAGGTGCGTCATCTCCTTGAAGAGGGCGATGGCCTTCTGGTCCATCTCCGCCTCGTAGGTGTCGATCTCCTTCTTGAGCTGCTTCTTCTGCGCGTCCGAGAGGTGCACGCGACGGCTGAACTTCTTCGCGCCGATCACGATGCCCTCGACGCCCGCCGGCACCTCGAGGCTGTCGTTCTTCACGTCCTCGCCGGCGCGGCCGAAGATCGCGTGCAGCAGCTTCTCTTCCGGAGTCAGCTCGGTCTTGCTCTTGGGGCTCACCTTGCCCACAAGGATGTCGCCCGGGCCGACGCGGGCGCCGGTCCGGATGATGCCCTGCTCGTCCAGGTTGCGGAGCATCTTCTCGCTGACATTGGGGATGTCACGCGTGAACTCCTCGCGACCCAGCTTCGTCTCGCGGATCTCCACGTCGAACGAGTCAATGTGGATGCTCGTGAAGGTGTCGTCCTTCACCAGGCGCTCGTTGATGACGATCGCGTCCTCGAAGTTGTACCCGTCGAAGGTGTTGAACGCGACCAGCGCCGACTTGCCGATCGCCAGCTCGCCGAACCGCGTGCTCGCGCCGTCCGCGATCACGTCGCCCTTCTCCACCTTCTGCCCGGCGCGGACCACCGGCTTCTGGTTCTGGCAGGTCCGCTCGTTCAGGCCCACGAACTTCCGCAGGACGTACTCGTCCTTGTTGTCGATGATGATCCGCTGGCCGTCCGCAAAGGTCACGGTGCCCGCGTGCTGCGCACGGACGCTCATGCCGCTGTTCACGCCGCAGGGCCACTCCATCCCGGTCGCCACGCAGGGCGGGTCGACCTTGATCAGGGGCACCGCCTGGCGCTGCATGTTCGAGCCCATGAGGGCGCGGTTCGCGTCGTCGTGCTCCAGGAACGGGATCAGCGCCGCCGAGATGCCCACGATCTGCCGGGGCGAGACGTCGAGGAACTCGACCTCGCTCGAGTGCACCTCGCGGAGCTCCCCGTCCACGCGGGCCAGGACCATGCCGTCCTTGAGCTTCCCGTCGGTCGTCAGGGCGTCCGTCGGCGCCAGCACCGCCCGGATCTCCTCGTCCGCACGCAGCTCGACGATCTCGTCGGTCGGCGTGCCGTTCTTCAGCACGCGGTAGGGCGTGCGGAGGAAGCCGTACTCGTCCACCGTCGAGAAGATCCCGAGGCTCACGATCAGGCCGATGTTGGTGCCTTCCGGCGTCTCGATCGGGCACACGCGACCGTAGTGCGAGATGTGCACGTCGCGCACCTCGAAGCCGGCCCGCTTGCGGTTCAGACCGCCCGGCCCGAGCGCCGACAGGCGCCGCTCGTGCACCAGCGTCGAGAGCGGGTTGGTCTGGTCGACCACCTGGCTCAGCTCCGACCGCCCGAAGAAGAAGTCGATCGCGCTGCTGATGGACTTCGAGTTCACGAGGTCGGCGATCTTCGCCACCTCGTCCGGGTCCTTCACGCTCATGCGCTCCTGCACCGTCCGGCGCAGCTTCAGGAAGCCCTTGCGCAGCTCCTCCACCGCGAGCTCGTCGAGCGTCCGCAGGCGACGGTTGCCCAGGTGGTCGATGTCGTCCACCTGCGCCACGGGACGGCCCGTGTTGGGGTCGGTCCGGCTCGACCGCAGGTCCAGGATGTACTGCACCACGCGGAGGAAGTCCTCCCCGGTGATGAACATCTGGTCCTCAGCGGTCTGCAGGTCGAACTTGCGGTTGATCCGGAAGCGACCGACCCGGCCCAGGCGGTAGCGGTTCTCGTCGTAGAACTTCTCGTGGAAGAGCTGGCGGGCCTTCTCCACCTGGGGCGGGTTGCCCGGCCGGAGCTTCGTGTAGATCTTCAGGAGAGCCCGGTCGTACTCGTTGTCCGCCTCGAACTGCTCGAGCTTCTCCTCCGCGATCGTGTTCAGGATCAGGACGTCGCTCGGGTTCTTCACGACCTTGACGGTCTTCAGGCTGCTGTTGCGGATCGACTCGGCGGTCTCCTCGCCCAGCTGACGCCCCACGTGCACCAGCTCCTCGCCGGTCTCCGTATCGATGATCGAGGCCGCCGCGTAGTCGTTCGCGTGCACCTCCGCGACCTTGATCTCGCTCACCTCGTAGAACAGCCCGATGATCGCGTCCGTCGACGCCACCGACTCGTCGAGGCACCGCAGGAAGGTCGTCGCCGCGAGCTTGGTCGACTGGTCGATCCGCATCGCCAGCACGTCCTTCTTCGTCACCTCGAGCTCGATCCACGAGCCGCGCTCGGGGATGATCCGCGCCGAGTGCAGCGGGCGGTCCGCCTCGCTCGACACGATGCTGAAGTCGACGCCCGGCGAGCGGTGCAGCTGGCTCACGATCACGCGCTCGGCGCCGTTCACGATGAACTCGCCGCCGCCCATCATGATCGGGAACTCGCCGAGGTAGATGTCCTCCTCGGGAAGGTCGGGGTGCGTCTCGCGACGCAGGCGCACGCGGATCCGGAACGGACGCCCGTAGGTCAGGCGCAGCTCACGGCACTCGTCCGGCGTGTAGCGGGGCTCCTCCAGCTCGTAGCTGATGTAGTCGAGGAACATCGTCCCGTCGTAGCTCTCGATCGGGAAGACCTCGCGCAGCAGCGCCTCCAGACCCATACGCGTGTCGCGCGCGTCCGAGCCGATGCCGAACTGCAGGAAGCGGTCGTACGCCTTCCCCTGCACCTCGGTCAGATCGGGAACGCCCATCGCGTCGCCGCGCTTGGTGAAGCGACGGACCTCGATCTCCGTGCGCTTCTTGCCCGAAACCGTCACCGGGAGCACGCCGCTGTCATGCACCGTCCGTGTCATCATCCGCGAACCTCGCGTCTAGTAGAGCCCCGCGTCACACGGGGCCCGGTCGATCCGTTGTCATCGCCGCCCGCGACAGCCGCCTTTCGGCGCCGCCGCGGGTCAGACCACCCGTCACTCCGCCTGTCAGCTCGCCCGAACCCCGT
>DAIQNV010000049.1:20507-23306 GCA_036788215.1 Phycisphaerales bacterium
CACCCACGCCCGCTCCCGCCATGCCGGTGCTCGTCTCGTTCACCATCGTGCTCCTCAGCCGCCCCGGCGTTTGCCCGCACATGAAGCTCAACTCGCCCGCGTCGCCGGCCCGATGACACTGTGCGGCACGGGACCCCTCGGGGGCCCCACTCCCCCACGGTCGCACCGCGCACTGCTCTGCGGACCAGCGATCGATAAGCTTCATGCCACTCCCGAGGCTGAACAAAACGCTAGACCCGGCGGAGGGCCCGTTCCACCGCGAACCAGCAAAATGCGGGGCGAGGCCTTGACAGGCCCCGCCCCACTCGATCTACCAATCAAACTGCGATCAGAAGCGCGGACCCCGCAGAGCCCGAACCCGGATACCGATCGGAATCCGATCAGGTCAGCTCGACCGTGGCGCCCACTTCCTTGAGCTGCTCGGCAAGCTTGTCCGCGTCCTCCTTCGAGAGGTTCTCCTTGACAGCCTTGCCGCCCGCGTCGACCAGGTCCTTGGCCTCCTTGAGGCCCAGGCCCGTCGCCTCGCGCACGACCTTGATCACCTTGATCTTCTGAGCCCCCGCGTCCTTCAGGACGACGTTGAACTCGGTCTTCTCTTCCTCGACGGGGGCCGCAGCGGCAGCCGGACCCGCCATCATGACGGCGCCACCGGCGGCCGCCTCGATGCCGTAGGTGTCCTTCATGTAGTCGCCGAGGTCCACCGCCTCCTTCAGCGTCAGGTTCGCGAGTTGATCGCCGAGGTCCTTGATCTTCTGGGCAAACTCTTTGGTCGCAGCAGCGCCTTCGTCACTCATGGTTCAATCCAACTTTCTCAATCAGGGACGACCAGCGCCCCGCCACACGCACCCGAGAGGGGCCGGCCCCTTGCCGGCTCTTTAACCCCGCCCCGGTTCACCCGGGGCCTAGGGCCAGTCGAGCGTCGATGTTCTGTCTTCGTCTCTACCCGATGCCCGATCGAGCTCAGCCAACCTTGGCGATCGCCTCGCCCTTCTCGAGCTTCTCCTCGATCGCCTTGACGACGCCCAGGAGACGCCCGCCGGGGCCCTTGACCGCACCGAGCAGCTTCCGGGCCGGGCTGAGGATGAGGGTGACCGTCTGGGCGATCGCCTCGTCCCGCGTCGGGAACTTGCTGAGGGCCTTCACGCCCTCCTCGCCCGTGAACAGCTGCCCGTCCAGGACGGCGCCCTTGAGCTCCATGTCCGGGTAGGTCTTCAGCAGCTCCACGATCTCGCGGGCCACCTCGACCACCGACTCGGCGCCGTAGGCGAGGGCGTTGCTCCCGCTCATGATCGGCGCCAGCGCCTCGAGGTTCGTCCCCTCGACGGTCTTCAGGAAGAGGTTGTTCCGCACGATCGTCACGCGGATCGACTTCTTCTCGAGACCACGACGGATCGTGTTCGTCGTGTTCGAATCGATCCCGCGGAGACTGATCACCGTCGCGTCCGTCAGGTCGCCCAGGCGATCCTCGTAGTCACGCATCAACATCGACTTCACGGTCTTCGACATCGCTTCGCTCCGTTCCTTCGCCGTCTCCGACCGAATTACGCCTCAACGACCGCGTGCCGGATCTGGACGCCCGGGGTCTGCGTGCCGCTGACCGTGATCTTCTTGATGTAGGTGCCCTTGACGCTGTTGGGCCGCGCCTTCTCGATCGTCTCGAGGAAGTACGCGTAGTTCTCCAGCAGGTCACCCTCCGGGAAGCTCATCTTCCCGATCACCGCGTGGATGTTCCCGCCCTTGTCCGTGCGGTACTCCACCTTGCCCGCCGCGAACTCCGCGACCGCCTCGTCCACCTTGGGGGTGACGGTCCCGTTCTTCGGGCTGGGCATCAGCCCCTTCGGGCCCAGCACGCGACCGAGCTTCGCGATCACGCGCATCATGTCGGGGCTCGCCACCGCCACGTCGAAGTCGAAGAACCCGCCCTCGACCTCCTGCATCAGGCTCTCGCCGCCCGCCTTGATCGCGCCGGCGTCCAAAGCCTTCTGCTTCATGTCGTCCGAGCAGAACGCGATGACGCGCTTGCTCTTGCCGATCCCCTTGGGAAGGCTCACCGACCCGCGAAGCATCTGGTCCGCCTGCTTCACGTCGACGCCCAGGTGCATCACCACCTCGACCGTCTGGTCGAACTTCGGTGCCTTGAACTTCTTCAACGCAGCCATCGCCTCCGCCGGCTCAAGGGCCGTCGTCGGGATCAGCTTCTCGTTCTCACGGGTGCGCTTGCTCATCTTCGCCACGGCCACGCCCTCCTTAGTCCGCCACCGTGATGCCCATGGAACGGGCGGTGCCCTCGATCACGCGCATCGCAGATTCGATGGAACCCGAGTTCAGGTCCTCCATCTTCTCCTGGGCGATCGCCTTGACCTGCTCCTTCGTGATCGAGCCGACCTTCTTCGAGTTCGGCTCGCCCGACCCCTTGTCCACCCCCGCAGCCGACTTGATCAGCACGCTCGCAGGGCTGGACTTGATCTCCATCTCGAACGAGCGGTCGCTGAACACCTTGACGATCACGCCCACCTTCTTGCCGTCCAACGCAGCCGTCTGCGCGTTGAACTGCTGGATGAACTGACCCGGGTTCACGCCGTTCGCACCAAGAACAGGACCCAGCGGGGGAGCAGGCGTCGCCTTCCCACCCGGGGCCATCAGCTTGAACTGCTTGACAAGTTCTCTCTTGGCCATCGGTCTCCACCTCCCACCGGCCCCGGGCACCCGCCCGAAACCCTCGCGGCCAGACGAAAGCAGGCTCGGTGGTTCAATCGGTTCGCGTTGTCGCCCCGGGTCGGCCTACCGAGCCGGGACGCG
>DAIQNV010000050.1:0-5565 GCA_036788215.1 Phycisphaerales bacterium
CACATCGTGCGCGTCGACCGGGCCGGTCGGGTGGACATCGAGCCCTGGCCCGCGCGTGCCGGCTGAGGCGCGCCGGGAGATCGCTACACGATGCACGCCCCCCGCGGCCTCTCGAGCAGTGTGTAGAGGAGGTTGTCGGTGAAGGTCGGGCTCCTCGTCAGGCCCATGTGGTCGGTGTGCAGGAAGAACACCTCCGACCAGTCGATGGGGCTCTGCAGGCGGGGAACCCACGCCCCGCCGGTCCGCTCGTCCAGCAGCGCGCTCGAGCGCAGGACCGTTCCATCGCCCGCGGCGGTTTCCATGTAGTCGACGCGCGGCTCGCCTTCACGCACCACGCCGAGGCTGGGCGTCGGTCGGGCGTCGCCGGCGAAGAGCACCTTGCGGACATGGGCGGGGCGCGGTGCCGGCGCGTCGAGCATCTGTTGCACACGCCGCGCCTCATCGAGGCACTTGGCCAGGTGCTCGATCGCGGCGGCGCGTCTTTTCTCGGGCGTGTCCTGCCCGGGCATCAGGATCGCGAGTTGGAAATCGACATCTGGGTTAGCAAGGCCCCAGCCCATCCGCTCCCAGAGCCCGAGGTCCAGCAGGTCCTCTACGACGCGCACATCGCCGTTCGGGCCCGCCGCCTCCGCGACATGCCCGTGCCGGCCGCGGGGGAGGAGCTGGTACATCGCGGGGAAAGAGCCCAGGATCGTGGCGTGGTACGCGGGCGTGAGGGGCGTCTTGGGCAGGCCGATAATCAGCTTCCGAAGGGCTTCCAGCGAGCCCGCGTTCGGTGCACCGACCATGACCAGGTGCTCGACCTTCCTCGCGCCCGCCCAGCCGGGGCTCGCCGCTCCATCGGGCGTCGCGGTGGCCCCGTACCGCAGATAATATCGGGCGAGCGCACTTCCCATCGAGTGCGCCACGAGATCCACCTTCACATCGCGGGCGCAGCCCGCCTCCCGCTTGGCATACCGCAAGACCGCGTCGACGAACGCCCCGAGCTTCAGGGCGTTCTCGGGAATGCTCCGCCTCCAGTCATACGGGAATTGAAAGCAGGTCGCGAGCGCGTGAACCCCGTAGTCGAGCACCCGGTTTGCAGCCAGGAACTCGCCGGTGTACCCGCCCGCCCCCAGCGTCAGGATGATCTCGTTGTACGCGCTCAGCTCCACCGGCAACCCGAGCACCTTGCCCCGGATCTTGTCGAGCGCCCCGTCCGCCTCGACCCCGCTCTCGATCTCCCGCAGGGGCTGCCCCGGGATCATGGGCAGCGCCGTGAGGCGGACGCCCTCGGGGGTCGACGGGTCCGCGAAATCGCCATCGAAGGCGCCCCAGATGCTCTTCCCGCTCGCCCGATCGACGAGGCGGGACCCCAGGATCCCCGGGATGACGATCACCGGGTTCCGCTCAGCGGGGCTCTGTTTCGCCGCGCGGTCGTACAGCGTGGTGAAGTCCGGGCCCCGGGCCCCCGGGAGCCTGGCGCTCAGCGCGTGGACGACCTCGCCCACCCCACGGGCGGCACCAGGACGGAACGGACGGCGGCGAGGGGGATTGGGCATAGCGGCTCAGGATAAACCCAACCGCCGCACCGCCCGGAGTCTTCCCGGGCGTCGGGCTACGCGGGCCGAATTCCCCGGTGCAGCTGCTGCACCCGGTCGGCCTCGGCGCGGCGCACCGAATCGAGGACGAGCTTGGGTATCCGCCACTCTTCCTGGTCGGCGGTCACGTTCGCGCAGTGCTCGTTGAAGCAGCGGTACAGGAACTTGAACGCGTCGCGGGGCTGATGCATCTGGTCGAGGGCGTCCACCAGGTCGTTCCGCGTGACGTCTTCCGCGAAGAGCTCGATCAGGTTGATCGGCGTCGCCTCGGCACGCAGGCACGATCTGAGCCGGGCGTTGCACATGTCGTAGAGCATGGGCCCGGTCCAGGTGAGCCGCTCGATCAGGCTCTGCTTGTCGAGCCTCGCCTCCTGGAAGAAGGCGCTCGACTCCTTGAAGAGGGCGTGCCTGAGCTCGATGGGCAGCAGCATCTTGACGCCCAGGCGCTCCTGCTGCAGGAACTTGTTGTTGAACAAGGGCCAGATCAATTCCCGCATCTTGTCCGCGTCGCCATTGATCAAGGTCGGCTCGTCCACGCGGTCGATCACGACCAGGATGCCGGTGTACCCGAAGCGGCCCAGGAACCTGCGGAGCGAGTCCATCGAGGCGTAGCGGGCCTCGTCGGCGTCCTCGTGCAGGGGCACGTGCACGCCCCGGCGCTGGCCCGGGTCGAGGTGGCTCAGCGATGCCGCGAAGGCGTCCCGCGTCCGGGGCATCGCCCGCATCTCCTCGCGGACGCGACCGGCCAGGCGGCTCAGGACCATGCGGTCCCAAACGAACCGCTTCACGAGCACCGCGATGTACGCCAGCAGCAGGAGGCCCGCGAGGACGAGCAGCGCGTTGCGCGTGAACTCCCCGCTGGGCACCGACTGCGAGCCCAGGCCCGCCAGGGCGGCGGGTATCCACCCCGCGTACACCAGCGCCTTCCAAGCGACATCGCCCCTCGGGGGGAGCAGGCGCGTCAGGCGGCGCAGGCGGCCGGTGCGCTGCCCGTCGGTGTCCATCTTGTCGTAAAGAGCGGCGAGCGAGACCAGCTCCTGGCGCAGGCTCACGGGGAGCTTGCGGACCGCCTTCACGGGCTCCTCGCCCAGGTTGACCGTGGGGCGGTCGGGGCCCTCCTTGAAGAGCGTCGAGACGATCCGCTCGGTCGCGAGGCTCAGCACCGCGTCCATGTGGTCGACGAGCCGGAACGATCGGAACGGCCCGAGCCCGTCCTTCCCGGGCGCAACGCGTTCCGCGATCTCCGCGATGAAGGCGTTCGGATCGTCGTAGGAGATCACGAACATGCGGTTGTCGGGGTGGCGACGGTTGTGGTCGTCGATCCGGTCCTCGATCTGCATGCGGATCGCGGTCTTGCCCGAGCCCTTCTCGCCGAAGACGACCGAGGTGCTGGGGCGCGTCAACTCGCCCAGGATCTTCTCGAAGTCGGAGTGGACGCTCCCGATGTACTCCTCGCGGCGTTGCAGCGCTGCGGGGCCCACGAAGTTCAGCCGGCTGAACACCGCGTCGTGACGCGCTTCCTCCCCGCGGAACGGGTTCTCGGCGATCCCCCAGTGCTCAAAGAACTGGCTGACATTCATCGCGCCTCCTCACCGGCTTCAATCGCACCCGCCCCGCACAACACTAGCCCGAACGGTCAGCGCCGGGCCGCGGATGCTCATGAGCAACCCCTCACGCCCCTCCGAGGCCTCAATGATCGACCCGCTCCCCGAGGATCGGGCTCACCTCCGCGACCACCTTCTCGAGCTGCTCGGGCGTCCGAGCCTCGGCGTTCAGGCGGAGCAGGGGCTCGGTGTTGCTCTTGCGGACATTGACCCACCAGCCCTCGGTCTCGAAGCAGTCCACCGTCGCGCCGTCGAGGTCGTCGATGCTGCCCCGACCGGCGTAGGTCCCGCGGAGCTCGTCGAGCGCGCCGTCCTTGTCCTCGATCTCGAAGTTGATCTCGCCGGACTGGGCGTAGCGGGCGACGGGCGCCACCAGTTCGCTCATCGTCTTGCCGGACTTAGCCACCACGCTCAGCACCGTCGCCATCGCGATCGCGCCCGAGTCGGCGTTGAAGTTGTCCCGGAAGTAGAAGTGCCCGCTCAGCTCGCCTCCGAAGACGCACCTTTCGTCCGCCATCGTCTGCTTCATGAAGACATGGCCGACGCGCCCGCGGTAGGCCTTGCCCCCCGCCTTCTCGATCTCCTCCGCGACCGCCTTGGTCGACCGCAGGTCGTACACCACGCCGGCGCCCGGGCTCCGCTCCAGGAAGTGACCCGCCAGCACCGCGGTCAGGCGGTCGCACCCGACGATCCCGCCCTTCTCGTCAACGATCACGCAGCGGTCCGCGTCCCCGTCGTAGCACACGCCGAGGTCCGCCTGTTCCTGCACCACCGCTTCGCGCACCATCGCGAGGTTCGACGCGACGAGCGGGTTCGGCTCGTGCACAAACTCGGCCTTGGTGTTGTCGTAGTTCATCTCCACGATCGTCAGCCCGGGCACATTCGCGCCCTTCTTGCCGAAGACCTTCGGGCACATCGTGCCCGCCATCCCGTTCGACGCGTCGACGACGATCTTGAGCTCCTTGCCCCCCCCACCGAGGCCCAGATCGCAGTGCCTCAGCACATGCTGGATGTACGCGTCCCACAGGTCCCGCTGCTCGACACGACCCGTCGCCTGGCCCTTGGCCTGGTTCCGGTCGACCATCGCCGCGTGCTTGCGGACCTCCGCGAGCCCGGTCGCCTCGCCCACCGGCTTGGCCTTGCGCTTCGAGACCTTGAACCCGTTGTACTGCGGGGGGTTATGGCTCGCGGTCACCATCACGCCCCCGGCGCAGTCGAGGTGATTGATCGCGAAGTACATGAAGCTGGTGTCGATCAGCCCCAGGTCGATCACCGAGGCCCCGAAAGTGGTGATCCCGTCGATCAGCTCCCGCGACAGGGCGGGGCTTGAGACGCGCATGTCCCTCCCCACCAATATGTTGCGCATCATGGGCGTCGTCTCGCCCGCGGCTTCCGCCTCCTGCACCAGGAACTTGGCACACCCGAACCCGATCTGCCAGGCCATCTGGTCGTTCAGGAGATCGGGGTAGACCCCCCGGATGTCGTACGCCTTGAAGATCCGTCCCAGCATGCTGCGCTCCTCCGCGAGGTGAACTCAGGGCCCGCAGGGTAGCACCGAGTACGCCCGCCCCGCCCTGCGACTCCGCTCGGTGCACGCCCGCGGCTCCGACCGTCCGCCCCATTCATCAGAGCCGCGATCGTGAGATCGCGGTTTCCCAATGCCAAACACGATCCAATCGTGGCCGTTAATCTGGTCGTATGCAAAGTGAGCCTCTGGCCTATACTTCATTACTTTCTCGACCCGCGCCAGCCGCCTGCACGGCGACCCGAAAGGCTCCGTCGACCGTCTTCACAACCGCTACCGCGAACCGCTGCTCCCGCCGGGTCAACGCCCGGCGGCTTCCCGCGACTGCGCAGCGACACCCGTTCAACTCGGGAAACTCGCCCGCGAAGCCGTCGCCGAAGCCATCCGCACAACCGCGAGCCATCGAAACTGGAAGCTGTACGCGCTGGCCGTCCAGAGCAACCATGTCCATGCCGTTATCACCGCAGACACAACGCCCGAACTTGTGATGAAGGCCCTGAAATCGTGGTCCACCCGAGCCCTGCGCGCAAACTCGCATATCGATGCGGAAAGCCAACCATGGACGCGTCACGGCAGCACAAGGTACCTCTGGCGCGAATCGGATGTGATCAGCGCGACGGAGTACGTGCTACTCGAACAAGATCGGCGCGAACGATTCCAAGTCCGCAAGCCCGAAAGACAGCAGTTCGGCTCCGACCCGTCAGCCAACCAGTCAGAGCCGCGATCGTGAGATCGCGGAGATTCGAGCGGTGGCGGACATTCGGCCGCGATCTCACGATCGCGGCTCTGATTAATCCGGCGCATCCTCCCCCGCCCACCGCTCATACCGCTCCCGCACCACCTCGAAGATCCCCTT
>DAIQNV010000050.1:5665-9727 GCA_036788215.1 Phycisphaerales bacterium
CATCCTCCCCCGCCCACCGCTCATACCGCTCCCGCACCACCTCGAAGATCCCCTTCTTCACCCCCCGCTCCGAGATCAGGCCCTTGCGGTTGAACCCGTCCTGCACCCCGCCCAAGAGTCGCCGGGGCGAGCGGAAGTCTCGCAGGATCCAGGGGCTGATGCCCTGCAGCATCCCCGCTTCCCGGAGTTCATCGCACCAGTCGAGCTGGTCGCGGTAGAAGCGTTCGCCGAACTCCTCCGTCCAGACCTCCTCGGGGTCCCCGTGCAGGCCCTGCTTCACGCCGGCGCCGAACTCGCTGAGCATGAAGGGCTTCTCCCACTTCGTCTCCACCGTCACGCCCGCCAGGTCGCGGGTGTGCCCCCCGTACCAGCCCACATACTCGTTGATCGCCAGTACGTCCGCCGCCTCGCCGAAGGGGTCGTCGATGACCATGCGGGCCAGCTTCCCGTTCTCCCGCCGCATCCTCGCGAAGCAGGCGGCGGAGATCAGGCGGGAGCTATCGAGTTCCCGGGCCAGTCTGGCGAGGTCGACGCGGAAGGCGGTCTGCGCCGCATCCGCACGATTCTCGTTGCCCACCGACCAGATCACGACGCTCGCCCGGTTCCGGTCGCGCTCGATCATCTCCGTCAGGTGCGTGCGCGCGTAGGCCCTGGTCACCTCGTTCTGGAACTCCAGCACCCAGTAGACCGGGATCTCCCCCCACACCATCAGGCCAAGCTCATCCGCCACCCGCACCATGTGCTCGTTGTGCGTGTAGTGGGCCAGGCGGACGAAATTGCACCCGAGGTCCTTCGCCCAGCCGAGCAGCGTGCGTGCGTCCGACTCGCTCCACGCCCGGCGCCCGCCGATCGGCCCCTCCTCGTGGATCGAGATGCCTCGGAGGAAGACGGGCTCCCCGTTCAGCAGGATGTCCCGCCCCCGCGTCTCGATCCGCCGGAAGCCCACCCGGTCCGTCACGCTCTGCTCGCCCAGCTGGACCACCAGGTCGTAGAGCCTGGGCGACTCGGGGGACCACTTCACCCCCGTCCCCGGGAAGGGCATCCGCACCGTCGCCCGTCCCGACTCGTCCGCCGCCGCTCCCCAGGAGAGCCCGAGCTCGGGGATGCGCACGCGGAGCTCGGCGCCGCTGGCGCCGGGCCCGTCCACCGTCACGTCGACCTGGATCGAGTCCCCCTCGATCAGGCGAGCATCCCACGATCGGACAAAGGTCTCGGGCACCTCGAGCAGGCTCACCTCGCGCGTGATGCCCCCGTAGTTCCACCAGTCGGTCATCAGCGCCGGGACATCCTCGGCGCGACGGCGGTTGTCGACGCGCACCGCGACGCTGTTCTCGCCCTCGCGGAACTTGCCCGTCACATCGAAGGAAAAGGGCGTGAAGCCCACATGGTGCGACCCGAGGTACTCGTCGTTCAGCCAGACGCTCGCGTGCCGGTTCACCGCGCCGAAGTGCAGGAACTGCCTCATGCCGGGCGTCGGCTCGAAGGAGAAGGTCTTGCGGTAGAAGACCGTGCCTTCGTAGTGGTAGAGGTCGTCCCGCTGGCTGCTCCAGTCCCCGGGCACCTCCAGCGTCTGCGCGGTGTCGTAGTCGTGCTCGATCAGTTGCTCGGGCCTGGTCCGCTCCACATGCTCCGCCCACCCCGGGCGCATCGGCGCCCCCAGGTACGCGACCGACCCCGCGTCGTACGGGTCGACGATCACCCGCCACATGCCGTTCAGGCTGAAGGCGACGCGATCGAGCGCGTTCACAATGGGCGGGGCCACCCCCTCGCCCTCGGGAACCCCGGGGGTCTGGCGCGGCAAGGGCTGGGCGAGGGCGGAAACGCAGAGGCAGACGACGACGGCGATCGAAAAGATGCAACGCATCCCACCAGACTACCGGATCGCCGGTCAGAGGTCGGAGCCCTCGTCCCCGCCCCCCATCTCGATCACCCGCAGCCCCTCTGGCAACGCCCTCAAAAACGCCCGCCCGTACGCCCGCGTCAGGATCCGAGGGTCCAGCACCACCACCCGCCCCCGGTCCGCGTGCGAGCGGATCAGGCGCCCCACCCCCTGCTTGAACCGGATCACCGCCCGGGGCATCTGGTCCTCGCGGAACGGGTCCCCCCCACGGCTCTTGATCCGCTCCAGCCTCGCCTCGGTCAGGGGCCGATCCGGGGGCTCGAAGGGGAGCCGCGTGATGATCACGTTCCGGAGCGCCGCCCCCCGCACGTCCACGCCCTGCCAGAAGCTCGCCGCCCCGAGCAGGACCCCGTTCCCCGCCTCGCGGAACGCCTCGAGCAGCGCCGTCCGCGACCCGCCCGCCGGCCCCTGGCCCTGCACGAAGAGGGGGTAGCCCAGCGAGTCCATGGGCTCCGCGATCGCCGCCGCGACGCGGTTGAGCGTCGCGAAACTCGTGAAGAGCACGAAGGCCCCGCCCCCCGTCGCCTCGATGTGCTCCAGGAGCCTCGTCACCAGTTCGCGGATGTAGGGGTCCTCCACCGGCCCACGGCTGGGCCCCCGCCCCCGCTCGGTGGTGGGCAGGGGCATCGTCGTATCGACATAGAACGCCACCTGCTCCGCATGGTCGTACGGGCTCCCGAGCTGGATCGTCTCCGCGCCCGACGAGCCCGTCCGATCCAGAAAGTGGCTGAAGGCCGCCTCCGCGTGCTCCGCGGTCTCGTCCTCCCCCACCGTCCGGGTCGCGAGGGTCGCGCTCGTCAGCGTTACCGAGAAGTCCTGGTCGAACAGGGCCTTCTTCAGGACCGGCCCCACCTCCACCGGCGCACACGCCAGCGTCACCCGGCGCCGCCCCTTCGCCCGCCCGTCCTCCCCGCCCCCCAGTTCGATCCAGTAGCACGCGTCGTCGATCGCGTGCTGGCACAACGCCTCCGCAGCGTCCGCGATCGCCCCGGCCCGCTGGGCGTAGGCGTTGATCTCGAACCGGTCCGCCTCCTGCTGGGCGTCCTCCTTGAGCCTGCGCAGCTGGTTCGCCAGCTCGTTCATGGGCTCCGTCAGCGTGTTGTCGAGTGACTCCGGCCCGGGCACCCGCCCGCCCCGCGCCTGGCCCGACTCCACCAGGCGCACCAACTGATCGAAGAACCGGCTCGCGGCATCCTCCGCGCGGCTCACCAGCTGCACCGCCCGCGAGATCGGCTCGATGTCCCCCGTCACCAGTTCCATCGAGCTGAGCTGCCCCTTGCCCGTCCGCGGCGCGTAGAGCGAACTCAAGAGGTGCCGCACGCGTCCCTCGGTCAGGCTGAGCCCGAAGTGCTCCGCCGCGACCTCCTCGATCGTGTGCGCCTCGTCGAGGATGACGTGCTGGTAGCGGGGCAGGAATCCCACCTCCCCGTCGCTCCGGTGCCTCATCGCGAGGTCGCTGAAGAACAGGGCGTGGTTGCAGATGAGCAGGTTCGCCCCCTCCATCTCCCGGCGCGCATTCTGATAGAAGCACTGCTTGAAGGTCGGGCACCGCCGGCCCATGCAGTTTCCCGAGTCGCTCTGCACCCGGTCCCACACCCCGGGACGCTCGATCGGCGGGAGCGTGCTCAGCGTCCCGTCCTCGGTCTCGTACGCCCAGTCCTCGATCTGGTGCAGGCTCCGCCGGCTCGCGGCGTCGGGCAGGACCTTCAACTGCCGCTCGCTGGCCAGCTTCAGCCGGCGCAGGCTCAGGTAGTTCCCCCGTCCCTTCACCAGCACAGCACGGAGCTCATGCCCCCAGCCCAGCTCCGCGTCCGGACCGCCCAGCACGCTCTGCAGCAGGGGCACGTCCTTCTGCACGATCTGCTCCTGCAGTGAGATCGTGTGCGTGCTGACCACCACCGTCTCGCCCTGCGCCATCGCCCGCTCGATCGCGGGAACGAGGTACGCGAAGCTCTTGCCCACGCCCGTCCCCGCCTCGACGACCAGGTGCGCCCCGGCCCCCATCGTCCGGCGCACCGCGCCCGCCATCCGCATCTGCTCGGGCCGGGCCTCGTAGCCCTCGCCGAGCGCCCGCGCGATCAGCCCCCCGTCGCCCAGCGCATACTGCGGCAGGTCGAGGCTCATGCGTCCCCGCGTTCCGCGCCCTCGTCGCGGTCGTCCAC
>DAIQNV010000050.1:9827-14334 GCA_036788215.1 Phycisphaerales bacterium
CCTCCGCCTTCGCCCCCTTCACGAGCGCGCACAGCCCCCCCACCCGCGCGAAGGGCACCGTCAGTTCCGCCAGCGTCGCCAGTCGCCCGACCGCCCGCGACACGACCACGTCGAACGCCCCCCGCATCGCCCCCTCGCGCCTTGAAACACCACCAGAGTCGTGGCGCACCCCCCGATCGTGCGCCGCCCCCTCCGCCCGGGCGTGCACCACGCGCACCCGCTCCAGCCCCAGCTCCCGGGATGCATGCCGGCAGAAGGCGCACTTCTTCTCCGTCGCGTCCAGCAGCGTGAACGAGACCTCGGGCAGCACGCAGGCCAGGGCCAGCCCGGGCAGGCCACCGCCCGTGCCGACGTCCAGCACCCGCAGCCCGGCGTCCCCCGCCACCTCAGCCTCCGCCAGCACGGGCATGAGCGTCATCGCGTCGAGGATGTGGCGCGTCCACGCCTCCTCCGCGTCCTTCACCGCGGTCAGGTTCACCACCGCGTTGGCTCCGAGCAGGAGACCGAGGTAGCGCCCGAGGCGCTCCAGATCGGCGGGCTCGAACTCCACGCCGAACGCCCGGGCGCTCTCGATGAAGGCGTCGGGGGCGGGCAGTGGCTCGAGCTGACCCGGGAAGTCCACCGGAGCCGCCCAGCTCCTGGACTTGGGCGTCGTGGCTTTCGGAGGACCGCCCGCACCGCTGGGCATCCGCCCTTCCGACCTATTGGAGGATCCGCCGGCGCCCGCGCCCCGGCCCCGAGCGGCGCTTTCTCCGTGCTGTCGTCTGGGCGGCTTCTTCGTCATCGTCCTCAGCGTATTCGAACGACGCTCGGAAGGGAGGCCGGGCGGGGTGCAGCCCCACATTGAGGACAAGCCCGGTCATGAGCCAGCACGCCACCATGCTCGACCCCCCATAGCTCACGAACGGGAGGGTCACGCCGATGATGGGCAGCAGGCCCAGATTCATCCCGATGTTCACCATCGACTGCGCCGCGATGAAGCCCGCCAGCCCCACCGCGATCAGTCGCCCCTGGGGGACCCTGCTTGTCCCCGCGGTCAGCGCCGCCCCCAGCACCCACAGCAGGTTGAGCCCGACCACCGCCAGCCCCCCCACCACCCCGAAGCGAGCGCAGATCACCGCGTAGACCATGTCGTTGTGACGCTCGGGGAGCGCGTTGTAGCGCACCAGGGCCCGCGCCGCCTCGCTGGGCATCCCCGTCACGCGACCGGCGCCGATCAGGTTCTGCGCCGTCATCCCCTGGAAATTGATCCCCTGATCGCTCGAATCGTCCCCCTGAAACTGCTTCACGAGGCCCACGAGCCGTGTCTTCTGATGGTCGTGCAGCAGGGGATAGGCCGCGGGGGCGGCGCAGGCCGCGAGGACGCAGATGATCGCGAGGTGCCTCAGGCGAGCCCCCGCTGCGATCAGCATGGCGCCGAGGCTGGGAATGAAAAGGCCCGCGGTCCCGAGGTCGGGCTGGAGCGTGATGAGGCCCACCGCGGGGAGCGTGATCAGCCCGGGCACGATGAGTCCCCCGAAGGTCCGGTGGCTCGAGCGCCACCGCATGTAGTGCGCGATCGCGAGCACGAACGCGACCTTGGCCGGCTCGCTGGGCTGGAGGTCGATCGGGCCCAGGTCGATCCACCCCCGCGCCCCGTTGCGTGGCGTCACAAGACTCTCGGGCACCCACGGGATCAGCAGGAAGACCAGGAGCCCGACGCTCGCGAGGAAGATCGGCCAGCTCAGCCACGCCAGCACGCGATAGTGCGGAAGGCTGATCACCGTCGCCGCGAGGAGCCCCACGATCAGGAAGACGATCTGCTTCCAGGCAGCCGCCGCGAGGTCCCCCTCCGCGATCGGACGGACCGACTCCGCGACATCGATCGCGTACACCCCGAGCAGGCTCAGGGCCAGCGCCGAGAAGACGCAGATCCAACCCGGGTTCATCAGCTTCAGGGCCCGGCTCAGGGGCTCCGCGCGCGAGGTCGACCCGCGCACGATCGTCTCGAGCCCGCGCTCGCGGTCCCCGAGGAGCGAAGCGATCAAGGCATCACCCCCGCCGGGAACTCGCCATCGCCCTCGTCCGCCCGGGCCTCGACGACGCCCTTGACCGCGGGCGCGACGGCGCGGAAGGCGGCGTCGCCCAGGTAGCCCTCCGCCGCGAGGGCCCGCACGATCTGGTTGGCGACGGGCCCCGCCACCTTGCCCCCGGACCCCCCGTACTCCACGATGACCGAGACCGCGTGGGTGGGCGAGCCCCCCTCGGGCCCCGCGAGCAGGACGAACCAGGCGTGGTCGCCCGTCCGCACCACTTCGGGCTCCAGGGGCCCGTCCCCGTCCGCGTCGTACACGAGCCCGGGGGCGGTCGCGGTGCCGGTCTTGCCCCAGACCGCGACATGAGGCGTGTTGAAAATCGCCTCGCGCCGGGTCCCGGTGTCCACCGTCGTGCCCGTCCCGCGGGGGTGTGTCACCGCCAGCTTCAGCCCTTCCAGAGCCGCCCGCACCGCGGGGCGGTTCAACTCGACCTCGCTGATCTCGGGCAGCGACCCGTCGTCGATCAGGCGCGGGCGCACGAACACGCCCGCCCTCGCGAGGGTCGCGTAGGCACTCGCTGCGTGGAGGGGCGTCCAGCTCACCGGGCCCTGGCCGATGCCCATGAGGATCGCGTCCTGCGTCCCGAGATCGCTCCCGTCCCCGGGGCCGCTCGCGGCACCGACGGCGCCAGGCCACTCCGGCCCGATTCCGAGGTCGAACGCCTGGCCCACGCCGAAGTCGCGGTAGACCTCCGCGACCTTGGCGGGGCCCATGCGGCGCCCGAGCTCGTAGAAGTAGATGTTGCAGCTGACCTTCAGGGCCTCCGCCGCCTGGACGGGTTCCCCGCCCGGGCTGTGCGTCGTGCCGAAGCGCTTGTAGATCCAGCAGCGGAACAGGTCGGCGCGGTTCTCGATGAGGTGCCCGGTGCAGACGATCCCGTCGCCCAGCCTGTGGTGCCCGCGCGAGACCGCCTCGGGGAGCATCAGCGCCTTGGCGATCGATCCCGGGGGGTACGGCGCCGCGATCGCCCGGTGGATCGCTGCGGGGTGCAGCTCCGCGAGCGCCGCGTGCAGATCGTCCGCCGGCTCGCCCTCGTGGGTCACGGAGGGCGTGGTGACGAGGGCCAGGATCTCCCCGGTCTCGATGTCGAGCACGACCGCGCCGCCCGCCAGGGGCTGCCCGAGGGGCACGCCCTCTTCCTGGTGCCAGGGCTGGGTGCGCGTAAGCCCGAGCGCCGGCTCCAGCGCCGCCCGGACGCGGGACTGCAGCATGATGTCGAGCGTCAGGCGGACGTCGCGCCCCGGGTCCGCCTCGATCACTTCGGTCTCGCCGGTATCGAGCCGGCGGGTCCGCAGCCCACGGAGCCCGCGCAGTTCCGCCTCATGGGCCCGCTCCAGCCCGCGCCGCCCGACCGCGTCGCCCTGCCGGTAGCCCCCCCGGTCCGTCCCGCTCCGGGTGATCGCGCGGGCCCGGAGGGTTTCGTCCTCCGCGAGGGCCGCTGCCCGGCGCTGTTCGTCCTCCGCGAAGAGCTGGCGACGCACCGCTCCCACCACGCCCCCCGCGACGCCCCGGAGCGTCACGCTGACCGTGCCGTCGCCCTTGAGAGGCCCGGGCAGGCTCGTCCGGTCGACCGCGACCGAAACCGTCTCGAAAGGATGCAGCCGGTCGGTCGCGTCCCGGACGGTCAGCCCGGGGAGGAGGGGCGCCGACTCGTCGAGCGAATCCGCGCTCGCGCCCGCAGGCACCGCGAACAGGGGGACCCGCTGGGGCAGGAGGCTGAAGAGGGCGAAGGCCGCCCGGTCGTCCACGCCCGCCGCGATCACATGGCTCCGCTTCTGCTCCGCGATCGGTGCCGATGCCCGCGCCTCGATGGCCCGGCGCATCTCGGGCGTCACCTGGATGCCCCGGGCGGCACGGTCGGACAGTTCCTGCGCGATGCGCCGCTCCGTCAGGGACCCGTGCATCCGCTCGACCCGCTCGACCGTCTCGCGGGCGCGGGCCGCCAGCGCCTCCGCGTCCGCCCCCGCTGCTGGGGCGAGGCGGCGCCACATGCGGTCCACGTGCGCCTCGTACACCCGCCGGTACCGCTCGATGAGCCCGTCCCGCTCCTCATCACCGAGCGTGTCCCATCGATCGGCGTGGGCGCGACGGGCGAACCGGCGGGCCTGCTCGCGGGCCCATGCCCCGGTCAGCACCGCGTACTCGACCTCGATGTCGTAGCTGGGCCGGTCCATCGCCAGGACCCGGCCCTTGCGGTCCAGGATCCTCCCCCGGCTCGTGGGCAGCCAGGTCGTCCGGTAGAGCTTCGTCTCCGAGCGGGCCAGGCGTTCCTCGCCCTGAAGCACCGCCAGGTTGGTGTGCTGGCCCACCGAGACCGCGCACACGCCCACGAATGCCGCGATCAGCAGCACCAGCCTGCGGTGAAACATGCTTGGGAACGCGGTGCGCAGCATGGTCGATCAGGGGCCCGGAATCAAGCGTCCGGAAACAGG
>DAIQNV010000050.1:14434-16618 GCA_036788215.1 Phycisphaerales bacterium
GCGTCCGGAAACAGGGGCCCCCGATCGTACGATCGGCTCGCAGCGGGGTGCGACCCAACTCAATCTCCCCCGCACCCGCACAAGCCCGGGGAACCCGAAGGGCGACTGACCGCCCCGGATCCCCAAAATCAAAGAAGCCCGGGGACGCCAGCCCCCGGGCTCAGAATGCCCGATGTCACCCCCCCGAGACGTCCGGCCCGCGCCGACCGCCTACTTCTCGCCGACCCAGCGCGAGAGTTGCGCGTAGGCGTTGTGCGAGTGGATCGACTCGAAGTTCTCAGAATTGATCTCGTACCACCGGACCCGTCCGTCGCCCTCGAGCCCCATCGCGAGATCCCGCACGATGTCCTCGACGAACTTGGGGTTCTCGTAGGCCTTCTCGGTCACGAACTTCTCGTCCGGGCGCTTCAGGACCGCGTAGACCGGGTGGCTCGCGGATTCCTCGAGCAGGGTGACGAGGTCCTCGATCCAGAGCATCCCATTGGTCCGCACTTTCGCCTCGATCCGGCAGCGCTGGTTGTGCGCGCCGTACTCGGAAATCTCCTTGGAGCAGGGGCACAGGCTGGTCGCCGGCGCCGCGACGCCCAGCACCAGGTCGCCCGTCTCCTTGGTCGCTTCGCAGCTGAGCGTCACCTGGTAATCCATCAGGCTCGCGGCGCCGGTGACCGGGGCGTGCTTCTCGATGAAATAGGTGAACGAGGCCTCGAAGTGCGCGATTTCCGCGTTGAGCCTCACGCGGATGGCCTCCGTCAGCGCCGGGATCCGCTCGGGCGTCAGGGGCTCGCAGGAATGCTCGTTCAGCACCTCGAGGAAACGCGACATGTGCGTGCCCTTCTGGTGGTGCGGCAGGGCCACGTACATATTGATGCGGGCGACCGTCGTCTGCTCGCCGCCCGCCTTCGTGTGCAGGCGGAGCGGGTAGACGACCTCTTTCACGCCGACGCGGTCGATCGCGACGCGACGCGAGTCGCTCGAACCCTGGACATCAGGCATCGTCATGGAAGAACCGTTGACCCCGTTCGCGTGGTGAGTGCCGTTGGTAGAGGAATCGACGCTTGTGGGCATGCTGCTCCGATCGGTGGATGCATCCGACACAGCCGCCGCCGCGTCGTCATGGGCCATCTTCGCCCCCGGGCGGCGATGGATTCGCACAACCGGGCCGGGAGATACTAGGTCCCGGGGGCGTACGCCCACCCGCGTTGCGGATGAGCCCGGTGAGCCCTCGCGGGGTCATCGATCGCTCAACCCCGCGCCCCGCGCCCGGATTCCCGGGCCCCGGATTCCTTGTCCAGGGTCGACGCAGCCCAGTTCACTCCGATCGAAGCCCCGAGCAGCGCTCCACCCAGCCAGTCCAGCGGCGCGAGCACCCCGGGCCCGGTGAACGACGCGGCCCGCACGGAGCTGGCCACATCACCCAACCCGGGGAGGAAAAGCAGCGTCAGGGGCGCGATCACGCCCGCCAGGAGAACCCCCAGACCAGCGGGGAGGATCCCCGCCACCGGACCCTCGTTCTTGCCCAGGAACCAGGCGACCAGCCGGCCCGCGGCTCCGGCGAGGATCGCCCCGAGGACCGCGGCCATGAAGGCCTGGCCCCGCAGGTCATCCCGAGCCACGAGCCAGGCGCCCACCAGCCCCCCGGCGGCGGCCGCGAGGATCGCGCCGAGCGCCGCCTGCGATTTCATAGCACCCAGTATTTCCACCGGGCTTCGCGATACGGGCCTGCCCGGTTCCTCCGCCCCGCCCTCCGCGACCGGCCTGGCGGCGAGCTCCGCGACGAGCAGGATCACCGCGCCGCCTACGAGCAGGATGGTCGCTTCGATGACGAGCGCGAGGACGGTGCCCGTGCCCGGGCCCGAGATCGTGAGGGTGTTTCCGGTGTCTCCGAGAGAGATCGCGGCCCACGCGACGGTCAGGCCCGCGACCATCCGGCCCATCGCGGGCGCGACCAGGCGGGCCCCGAGGGCGGCGCCGACGGTGGCGGTGGCGATGACGATGAGGGCGGCAAGAACACCCATTACAGGGGAGGTATTGAGCAGGAGGGTGACCGCGTCGCCTCCGTGCGAATCGCGGAGGGCGCGGACCGGGGCGGCGGCGAGGGGGCCCAGAACGCCCAGGGCAGCGATCGGGAGGACCCACCGCAGGGCGGCGTGGATGCCCTTGCTGAGGGTGGAGGGTTCGGCGGCG
>DAIQNV010000050.1:16718-18868 GCA_036788215.1 Phycisphaerales bacterium
CCCAAGGAAGACGAGGGCCGACCCCGGTAGCATCGGCCCGATGCAGGACGCTGGCAGCGAGAATCGTGAGGCCCAGGTCGCGGGCGGGGGCGCGGAGTGGACGGTGTCGCTGGGCGACGCCTTCCGCCAGCGTCTCGCGCGTGAGGGGCACATTGCGCTCGGGGATCTGACCGGGGACCTCTTGTTCCCGCGCCTGTTCCGGGTGCCCGGGCTGGCGCTGCGCCCGGAGCGGGTGGTCTTCGGGCTCGGGATCGTCACCGTCGTGGCGGTGTGCGCGTTGATCGCTGGCCTGGTTTCCGGCGGGCCCTGGCCCAACGCGGCGGTGTACCAGTCGATCGCCATGACGGCGCAGACGATGTCGCAGGACATCGGGGCGGGGCGGTTCGGGCTGGTGGGGTTCGGGGTGGGGATCGTGCTACGCGAGCTCGGGTATCTCGTCGTCGAGCAGCCTTTGGGAACCGGGATCGTCCTGCTCGGGTTGGTCGGGGCGTGGGGCGTCTTTGGCGGGGCGGTGTGCCGGGGGGTGGCGCTCGAGTCCTCCGCAGGGCTTCACCTCTCGGGGCGGGCGGCGTTGCGGTTCGGGCTCACGCGTGGGTGGAGCGCCGCGGGGGCGGTGGCCCTGGCGCCGGCGCTGGTGTTCGTGGGGTTGCTGCTGGTGGGGCTCGCGGGTGCGGCGACGATGGCGTTCCCGGGGGTGGACATCCTTGGGGCGGCGCTGTTCGGCGTGGCGATCGTCGCGGGGCTCGCGGCGGCGGTCCTCATCGTGGTGTTTGCGCTCGCCCTCCCGATGATCGCGGCGGCGGTGGCGGCGGAGGACGACGACGCGTTCGACGCGCTGCAGCGGGCGCTCGGGTACGCGGTGGCGCGCCCGCTGACCCTGCTGGGCTATCTCTTGCTCGCGCTGGTGCAGGGCGTGGTGGCGACGGGGCTGGTGTGGTGGCTCGGGTCGCTGGCGGTCTGGCTCGCGGCGTCGGCGATCTCGCTCGTGTCGGCGATCGTGGGCGGCGGGGCGTGGCGGGTGAT
The DNA here is from genome assembly GCA_036788215.1 of Phycisphaerales bacterium. Taxonomy (GTDB): domain Bacteria; phylum Planctomycetota; class Phycisphaerae; order Phycisphaerales; family UBA1924; genus DAIQNV01. The sequence goes on from DAIQNV010000050.1 coordinate 17,742, forward strand.
CGGGGAGGGCATGGACCCCTTCGTCACCGATCCGTCGTTCGCGGGGCGGATCGTCGCGGGGTGGGCGGCGCTGCCGATCGCGGTCGCGCTCGGGTTCGCGGTGAGCTACGTGCACGCGGCGGGGACGGTGGTGTATTTAAATCTGCGGCGGCTGGTGGATGGGCAGGATGTGGAGGAGGTGCGGGTGGAGGGGTAGGGAGAGGGATCGGCGACTGGGCATCGGCGATCGGGGCCAAGTGGCAGAGGGGCAGAGGGGCAGAGGGGCAGAGGGGCAGAGTGAATTTTGCACGCGGAGTGCGAGGGGTGGTCAATCCGGAGCTTCGGTTTGCTTGGCTTCGGCGTCCTTGTTGATGGGTTCGTTGAGTGTGAAGGCGCTACTACCCGGCAGAGCCGGGTCGTGGCACCGGGGGCAGGGTGTGGGGGTTCAGGGTTCTTGGGAGGTCGTGCAGGGGGGTCGACTGCTCGATGGTGAACTGGCCGACCTGGGTGCGGCGGAGGGCGGCGAGGACGCCTCCGGTGCCCAGGTGCTTGCCGATGTCTCTGGCGAGTGAGCGGATGTAGGTGCCCTTGCCGCAGCGGATGTCGAGGGTGAGGGTGGGCCAGTCGTAGCCCGTGATGTCGATGGCGTGGATGGTGACGGGGCGGGGCTCGAGCTCGGTGAGTTCGCCGGCGCGGGCGAGTTCGTAGGCGCGTTTGCCATCGACCTTCATGGCGGAGTGGGCGGGGGGACGCTGCTGGATCTCGCCCACGAAGTGGGTGAGGGCGGCCTCGATGTCGGCGCGGGTCGGGGGCGAGGCGACGGGGACTTCGGTGGTTTCGGCCTCAAGGTCGTCGGTGGGCGAGGTGCGGGACAGGTCGATGGTGGTCTCGTAGCGTTTTTCGCCCGCCATGATGTCGTTGCAGAGCTTGGTCGCTTTGCCGACGAGGATGACGAGGACGCCGGTGGCGAGGGGGTCGAGGGTGCCCCCGTGGCCGACCTTGATGCGCTTGGGGGCGCCGCCGGCCTTGAGGGCGCCGCGGACTCGGGCGCAGGCCTGCATGGAGGTGGGGCCGAGGGGTTTGTCGATGACGAGGATGCCCGAGATGGCGGGTGTTTCGTGTTGGTCGGCCCGCTCGGTCACGGTTGG
>DAIQNV010000050.1:18968-22643 GCA_036788215.1 Phycisphaerales bacterium
GGGCGCGGTTGTTCGTGGACTAGCTCGCTGGCGCTCGCGAGTCCACGGCACCCGGCTCGCGAGACCACGGCACCCGGGGTTATGGCACGCGGTAGGCGCCCGTCATGAGGACTTCGAGTTGGACGATCTTGCCGGTGGAGTAGTTGTAGCCCGTGATGGTTTCGAGCAGTGTGGTGCGGGCGCGGGGGTCGGCCTGGAGGGTGGTGTGGGTGCCGGCGGGGGCGATGAGGAGGCCTGAGTTGCGGGTCGCCCAGCTGGCGGTGTCGTCGAGCTCGATGCGCTGGACGCGGGCGCGGGTGGCGAAGGTGAGGGAGTCCTCGTGGTAGCCGGCGGAGGCGATGGGGACAGCGGTGGTCCAGCCGGCGGACTCGGCGATGGCCATGAGTCGTGTGGTGGTGTGGAGGGCTCGGGAGGAGGGGATGACGACGCCCACGAGATTGGCGAAGCCCAGGATGGCGGCGAGCATGGAGAGGATCGTGGCGCGGGTGAGGAGCGATCGCGAGATCGCGTCGCGGGTGAACCAGAGCAGGGCGGCGCAGGCGAGGATCAGGACCAGAGCGGGGATCACACCGAGCGTGGGGCCCGCGAGGAAGAGGCTGAAGAGCGCGATGGCGAGCGGGGCGGCGACGGTGAGGGTGGCGCCGATGAGGAGCCAGAGCTGGAGGCCCAGTCGGGTGCCCTTGTCGTCGAGGCCCTTGAGTGTGCCGGCGGTCGCGGAGAGCAGACCGCGGGCAGAGAGGAGGGCTATGGCGGGGTAGAGAGGAAGGGTGTAATGCGGGAGCTTGGTCGAGATGAGCTCGAAGAAGAGCCACGCGGGCAGGATCCAGCAGAGGCAGAAGAGCTCGGGGCGACGGCCCGTCGGGCGACGGGTGATGGTGTTCCAGAATCGGCGGAGGCGGACGGTGAGCGGGACGCGGGGGAGCGTGGTGGGTTCGTCGGGGGTGGCGTCGGCTTGGCTGTTGTCGTCGTCGGTGTCGAGGGGGAAATTGGCGCGTTTGGGGGGGGTGGGGCGGGGCGTGGGCTCGGGCTCGGGGGCGAGGGGGATGATGTCGGGGTCGTCGTCTGAATCGAGTGTCGTCGAAGGCTCGGAAAGCCCCCCTCCGTCGGCTTCGCCGACACCGCCCCCGCCCGACCCTTCGGTAACGGGGGAGGAGAGAGGCGGAGGAGACGCTTCGCTTTGGGTAGCCCCTCTCCCGCCCGCTTCGCGGTCGTCCTCTCCCCATGGGGGAGAGGAAGGGGGGCCCTCGCTCGCGCTTCGGGCTCGTTCGTCGGGCGTGGGTTCGAAGGCACCCCCTCCGCCCGCTTCGCGAGCACCTTCCGCGTTGGCAACGGGGGAGGAAAGGGGAAAGTGGGTCTCGGTGGTGGGTTCGGTGCCCCAGGCCCGGCGGGCGGCTCGGGTGATGCTCAGGGCGGTGAGGATGACGCCGGGCCAGAAAAGGACCGCGAGAAGGACGGTGTGGTAGCCCGGCGGGCCCCAGTGGCCCTCCTTGGGAGCGGCGGAGCGGCCGAGGGTTTCGTCGATGACCTCGGAGAAGTAGGTGCCGAAGCCCACGCGGGCGGCGACCGCGATGAGCCAGGGGAGCGTGAGGGCGAGGACGATGGCGAGCACGGTGAGGGGGCGGAGGTGGCGCATCCAGCGCCACCGGCGCGTGGTGAGGGCGAGGGCGGCGAGCGTGAGCAGCACGATGAGCGGGGCGATCGGGCCCTTGGCGAGGATGGAGAGGGCGATGGTGGTCGCCAATGCGATCGGCAGGAGCCACGACGAGACGCGGGTGAAGCGATCGGCTTTGTCACCCTTGGGGCCGCTGGCGCGGGTGTAGATCGCAGCGAGCAGCCAGAAGGTCGCGGTGGTCGTCGCGAGCAGGAGTTGGTCTGCCCGCGCCTGGTGGGCGTCCCAGATCACCATGGGGGAGATCGCGAGCAGCGCCGCGCCGAGGGCCGCGGCGCGGGGATCGAAGAGGAGCAGACCGGCCCGCCAGGTGAGCAGGACCGCGAGCATCGCGGAGAGCACGGAGGGGACGCGGTACATCCAGATGGCGTCGTTGGGGGGTGTGTTCTGGGTGAAGAGGGCGGCGGAACCGGATTGCAGCCAGTAGATGAGGGGCGGCTTGTTGAGGCGTGATTTCTCGCCGACACGGGGCTCGATGTAGCCCCCGGCGTGCAGGGGCTCGAGTTGCTCGGAAGGGAGCAGCGCAGCGGATTCGAACATCTGCCGGGAGGCCTGAGCGAATCGGGACTCGTCGCGGTCGATGGGCGGGATGGAGGCGAGGCCCGGGAGGTACACTGCGGCGCAGAGCAGGGTGAGGGCGAGGCCCGCGAGGGGGCTTCGTGAGAGTCGGCGTGCGGCGCGTCGGCCCCTGGGCCCGGACCAGAAGGACGCGGCATCATCGATGACATCGGCCAGCCACGCCCGCATGGGGTCTCCGGGTGACGAGGACAGTGCTGCGCCCGGGGGCGCGGGGGCGGAGTTTACGCCTGCGGGGGCGGGAGCCGGGCCGATCGCGCTCCCCGCGGCCTTTCCGTGGTGGTACTGGGCGACCCTGGGCGGGCTGATCGCGGCGACGGTGGGCCTGCTGTGGGTCGACGGGGCGGCGGCGGTCTGGTTCCGCGGGGTGCGGGAGGGGACGGGGCCGGTCTCGCTGGGCGGTGATGTGAGGCGGGAGCTCGAGGCGATCCAGCAGTTCGGGCAGCTCGGGTTCTCGCTGTTGATCGCCTGGGCGATCGTGCTGCTGGATCGCGATCGGTGCCGTCGGCTCTTGGACTGGCTGGGGGCTTCGCTCCTGGCGGGGGCGGTGCTCTACCCCGCGAAGATGCTGATCGCGAGGCCCCGCCCGAAGTTCGATGATCCGTGGGGGTTCGCGGGGCCGTTCGGGGCGTACCCGGTGGAGGGGGGCGTGCTGCCCGGGTGGGCGCTCGGGCAGGGGAGCGTCAACGACATCTGGGCGATGCCCAGCGGGCACACGGTGCACGCGGTCGTGGGCGGTGTGTTCCTGCTGGCGGTCTATCCGAAGCTGCGTTCGCTGGCGGTGACGCTGATCGGCATCGTGATGCTGGCCAGGCTGGTGCTGGGCGCCCACTACCCGAGCGACGTGACAGCGGGCGCCGCGCTGGGCTTCGCGGTCGCGGTGCCCGTGGTGCGCCGATTCGGCGGGGTGCGGGGGCTGGACTGGGTGTGGCGGCGCGTGGTGCAGCGCGACGCGGAGCCCGCATTTCCCGAGCTTGCGCGGAAGTTCGGGTTGGGCGGGGCGCGATAGCATCGGGCATGGATGACATGGATGAGCGGGCGTCGGAACTGAAGCAGCACCCGGCGGCGGGGGCGAGCTATCGGGAAGCAAAGCGCGAGGAGCCTTTGGGGTGCCTGGGGTCGTTCTGCGCGATGCTGGGGGTGACGCCGGCGCGGATGAAGAGCAAACGGTCTCTGGCGCGGGAGGCGGACGCGGGGGAGCCCCGGGTGATCCGGGTCGAGGACGGGGAGCGGGGGTCGGCTGGTTCGGGGCGTTCGCCGGGGGACGGGGCGGGCGGCTAAGGGGCGATCCGGGGCGTTTGGCGCGTGCGCGGGAGGCGGCTACAGTTGCGTCCTGCGCCGGAGAGGTGGCCGAGCGGTTGAAGGCGCACGATTGGAATTCGTGTGGGGCAGCAATGTCCCCGGGGGTTCGAATCCCCCCCTCTCCGCTT
>DAIQNV010000051.1:0-4450 GCA_036788215.1 Phycisphaerales bacterium
CTCCCTCCGCAACTTCCCAAACTGCTCCGACAGATCCTGAGCCGTCACCGCGTGCAGCGTCCCCGCCGCCAGCAGCGCCACCCACCACGGCAATTCCCCAAGCCCGGGCGCCTCCACCCCCCGCCGCCAGGTGGTCATCGAAGGTGTACCACAACGGAAAGGCGAACAACCAGGCCATCCGACCCCCCCCACCCCCTTTCCAAACCCCATCCTTCGGACCCCCACCCCCCCACTTCCACCCCACCCTCCCCCCCGATGGCCGATGGCCGATCCCCGATCCCCCTCCCCTCCCCATCGCCCTCCTCTACAACCTCGCCCCCCACTCCTACACCACCGACCACACCGCCGAACTGCTCATCCCGGGCAACCCCCACCTGATTCAACGCGTCCTCGATCTGCTCCTTTCCTTCCCCACGGTCCGCCTCGCCGAGCCCGGCGAGTTCACCGCCCGGGCCCACTTCGCGGGCCGCCTCACGCTCGAAGAGGCCGAGGGCGTCGCGTTCATCATCGCCGCCGACCGCGACGATGAACTCGAAGCCGCCCGCAATCTCCTCGAGGGCAGGACCGGCGACCGCTACCGCGCCTGGACCGACACCGTCGCCACCCTCCTCGCCCTTGTCGAGGCGGGCATCGACTTCACCGACCAGGAAGACGTCGTCCCCATCCCCCCCGCCGACCTCGTCAGGAAGCTCGACGCCCTCCACGCCGACCTCACCGCCCACGCGGGCGACCCCAAAGAACAGCCCGCCACCCTCCCCACCGTCGCCCTCGTGGGCCCACCCTCCGCAGGCAAGTCCACCCTTTTCAACGCCCTCCTGGGGCGCGAACGCGCCGTCACGCACGAGTCCCCGGGCACCACCCGCGACGCCCTCGCCGAACCCCTCGACCTCTCCGCCGAGCACCCGGGCACGAGCGTCACGCTCCTCGACCTCCCGGGCCTCGACTTGGCTCCACAAACCGCCCTCGACCGTTCCGCCCAAACCGCCGCCATCGACGCCGCCACCCACGCCGACCTCCTCCTCCACTGCGACCCCACAGGCCGCTTCACACCCGACCCCCGCCTCCCCCCCACCAAGCCCACCCTCCGCATCCGCACCAAGGCCGACCTCCCCGGCGCGCCCGCTGGCGACCTCTCCATCTGCGCCCTCGATGGCTTCCACCTCCCCGCCCTCCGCCGGGCCATCGCCGACCACGCCCACGCCGGCAACGCCACCGGAGCTGTCCTCCCCCGCCACGCCCGCGCCCTCGGCGCCGCCGCACACGCCCTCGCCGACGCCCGCGCGACCATCGACCCCACCCGCCACGCCCTCCCCGAGCCCGAGCTCACCGCCGGCGCCCTCCGCTCCGCCCTCGACCACCTCGGGGCGATCACCGGGGCGATCTCCCCAGATGACGTTCTTGGCCGAGTCTTTGCATCCTTCTGTGTTGGAAAGTGACCGAAGTCCTATATCTTGGGCATATGGCCGACACCGACCACAAGAACGAAGCCAACGCCGCGACCATCCACCCCCCCGCCAAGGCCGGCACCAAGCCCCGGACCGCCCCGCCCAAACTCGACAAGCTCCCCCCCTACCGCGTCCTCCTCCACAACGACGACCAGAACGACATGCTCGACGTCGTCCAGGTCATCACCGACCTCACCCCCCTGAAGTGGGAACAGGCGATCGAGGTCATGCTCCGCGCCCACACCCGGGGCCTCGCCCTCGTCCTCACCACCCACAAGGAACGGGCCGAGCTCTACCAGGACCAGTTCAAGTCCGAGAAGCTCATCGTCACCATCGAGCCCGCCACCTGACCCCCCGCGCTCGCGGACACGACCGGTCGCGCCGCCTCCCGCCCGGCCGATAGCGCGGATCTTGCGCCCACCCCCTCTCCAGGGCTCACCAATCCCGGTGAGCACACCGATCCCGTGAGCAACGCCGGAACGGTCAACCGGCGACGGAGGGACTCGACCATGCTCTGCCGGCTCGGCGATCTGCTCATCCAGAAGGGCGCTCTCACCCCCGAACAGCGGGACGCCATCCTCGAGCACCAGCGTCGCCACCCCCGCCCCTTCGGCCTGTTGGCCGAACAGCTCTACGGGGTTTCCCCCAGGGTCGTCGAGCAGGCCTGGGCCGACCAGTTCGCCCAGCTCGCGCCCACGGTCGACCTCAAGCAGCACCCCTCCGACCCCCACGCGCTCGACGTGATCGACCGGCGCCAGGCCTGGCAGTTCGGGCTTGTCCCCCTCCGCTACGAGGACGAGGAGCTCGTCGTCGCCAGCTCCAGGCGACACCTCGCCCGGGCCATGCGCTTCGCGGGCTGGCGGATCGAGGCCCCGTGCCGCTTCCTGGTCTGCGACGGGGACGACCTGCACCGCGCCCTGAACCAGCGCTACCCCATGCCCGGGATGGACGCGGAGTTCCTCGAGATCCTCGCGGGCTGAGTATCCGTCTCTACCCCGCCTACCGTCCCCGGATGCCGGGGACACACACACCAACGCGCCAGCCCACGACCGAGCCCTCCGACGGGTCCATCCAGACCGTCTCGTTCATCAGTCTGGGCTGCCCCAAGAACCTCGTGGACTCGGAGAAGATGCTGGGCCTCCTCGCAGAGGATGGCATCTCCCCCGTCTCGCACGACGCCCCGGACCAGGTCGTCGAGGGCGCCAACCACGAGCACGGCCACGATCACGAACACGAACACGACGCCGACCTCTCCCTCGCCGGCTCCGAGCAGGACTTTGACTACTCCGGACGCATCACCCCCGCCGATGCGGTCGTCATCAACACCTGCGGCTTCCTCGAAGCGTCCAAGCAGGAATCCCTGGGCGTGATCAAGGAAGCGCTCGCCGCCAAGGAGCGGGGCGAGGTCAAGCGCGTCGTCGTCGCGGGCTGCCTCGTGCAGCGTCACCGCGCCAAGATGCTCGACTGGGCCCCCGGCATCGACGCCATGGTGGGCGTCTTCGACCGCGACAAGATCATCGAGGCGGTCCGGGGCTTCGCGCCCCAGCGCACCGACCTCGCGACCGAGGTCCAGAACGGGCCCAAGTACTGGATCAGCGCCAACGCGCTCGTCAAGGCCGAGTCGACCGGCGCCTCCACGGTCGGGCTCACGGTGCAGGGCAAGGACGGCAAGGGCATCGGCTACTTCGAGTCCGACGGCGCCCGCCTCCGCCTCACCCCGCGCCACTACGCCTACCTCCGCATCTCCGAGGGGTGCAACCAGGGCTGCGCGTTCTGCACCATCCCGTCCATCCGGGGCAAGATGCGCTCCAAGCGCGAGCCCGAGATCATGAACGAGGCCCGCGAGCTCCTGCGCGACGGCGCGTTCGAGCTCCTGCTCATCGGGCAGGACACCACGAGCTACGGAGACGACATCGGTACGGGCCTGCACCAGGTCGAGGGCACGGACCCCCTCCGCGCCGGCCTGCCCAGGCTCTTGAAGTCGCTCTCCGATGTCGTCAGCCAGGAAACGGGCCGGGGCTGGCTCCGCCTGATGTACGCCTACCCCACCACCTTCGGCGACGAGACCATCGACGCCTTCGCCAAACTCTGCGAGACCGGGCACCTCATCCCCTACCTCGACATCCCCCTCCAGCACGCCTCCGACAACATGCTCACCGCCATGCGCCGGCATGTGAAGGCCGACCTGCAGCGCGACCTGATCCTGAAGCTCCGCGACCGCGTCCCCGGGATGGCGGTCCGCACGACCTTCATCACGGGCTTCCCGGGCGAGACCGAGGCCGACCACCAGCAGCTCCTCGAGTTCATCGAGGAGGTCGGCTTCGAGGCGGTCGGCGTCTTCCGCTACAGCAAGGAAGAGGGCACGCCCGCCGGACGCATGGAAACCGACCCGAAGCTCGCGGTCCCCGATGAGGTCAAGCGCCGGCGTCAGGCGGAGATCCTGGAGCTGCAGCAGCGCCTGTGCTTCGAGCAGAACGAGTTCCTCGCCGAGCAGTTCGACGACAGTGACCCAGAGAACACGGGCCTCCGGTTCGATGTCCTGATCGACGAGCCCAAGGGCCAGGACGACGAGGGCAAGTTCATCTCCGCGGGGCGCACCTACTTCCAGGCCCCCAAGATCGACGCGACGACCTTTGTGCAGAGCCGCGAACGCCTGAGCCCGGGCGAGCTCGTCCGCTGCACCATCGTCGGCGCCGATGGCTACGACCTCATCGCGGTGCCAACAGACGAACTGGCGAAGCGCGTCAGCCTCCCCATGTTCCGCTGAATCGCGTTCTGCCTCGGGTGCCACTGGCCGCTTGTCAGCCAGTGCCGAGCAGCCGCCCGGTGCCACGATCCGCGAAGCGGGTGGTGCTCCGTCTCCCCGAAGGGGAGAGGATGTCGCGCAGCGACAGGTGAGGGGCTACACGAGCGAAGCGGCCTTCTGTTCACTACCCAGCCTCATCGCGCAACGAGGCTCGGAGCGGAAGAAGACGCTCCGCGTGCGTAGCCCCTCATCCCGCCCT
>DAIQNV010000051.1:4550-22523 GCA_036788215.1 Phycisphaerales bacterium
CTGCCTCTCCCCCGCGGGGAGAGGATGTCGCGCAGCGACAGGTGAGGGGCTACACGAGCGAAGCGGCCTTCTGTTCACTACCCAGCCTCATCGCGCAACGAGGCTCGGAGCGGAAGAAGACGCTCCGCGTGCGTAGCCCCTCATCCCGCCCTACGGGCGGACTTCTCCCCACAGGGGAGAAGAAGCCCCCGGCCTCTCCCCGATGGGGAGAGGATGTCGCGCAGCGACACGTGAGGGGCTACGCAAGCGAAGCGGTCTTCTCTTCACTACCCAGACTCATCGCGCAACGAGGCTCGAAGCGGAAGAAGACGCTTCGAGTACGCAGCCCCTCATCCCGCCCTGCGGGCGGACTTCTCCCCAAAGGGGAGAAGAAGCATCCGCTGATTCTCGAACGCCCCCCTGCCTCACCATCCCTCCCCTCTCCCCCACACCGACCAACCGAGCGCCCACCGCACCGGGCATAAAGAAATCGCACCCCACATCATTTAGGGGATGCAATGCTGGCCAACGCGCCAAGTCCGGTGTCTGGTGTGGGGTCGTCTGATCGGGCCCGATTCCGGGCCGATCGTTCGCCGGTGTGGCGAAAGAGAGGGTTGAGCAATGTCAAAGTGCGTGCGTGCCGGTGCGGTCGCTGCGGCCATGGCGTGTGTGGCGGCCTCAGCGCAGGGGGGGATCTACCTCTCGGCCGTCGTGGCGTACATCGCTGACGCCAACGGCGCGTCGGTGTCGGAGCCTGCGGAGTTCGACAACATCTTCGGTTCGCCCAACTTCGCCGTCACCATCAACGGCGCGCCGCGGGGAACGACCTTTCTGCTCGGCGAAGGCGCCAATCCGTTCACCTTCACCGGCTCATCGAACTTCGGTGCCCTGAGCCTCTACTTCAGCGACACAGCCGACCCCTTCAGCCGCCCCTTCGGCTCGGCCCCGGACCTGGTGGTCTATGGCTCCACGATGCCCCTGACTCCGGCCGCGGGGACGCTGGTGCAGACCAACGGGCAGTTCTCCGGCCTGACCCCGTATTCCGGCGCCACGAGCTTCACGATCGGCGACCTCACGGTGAGCGTCACCGGCTACACCTTCAACGGGCAATCTTCCGGCACCTTCGAACTGACGGTGGTCCCCCCACCGGCCTCGGCCGCACTGCTGGGCCTCGGCGCTCTGGCCATCCGCCGCCGCCGCTGAGAGACATAGCCCCAACATCTGGACTCGATGGCACTGACCTGCAACGCAGGTCAGTGTCGTTCTATCTCCGCATCCTCCCTCTCCCCTTGGTGGACTATGCGCCAGTGGTGTTCGTTCGCCTGGCGCTGAGCGCAGGCCGCTCATCGCCCGCTCGCTCCGCATGGTGCCCCGAACCACGGCGCTCGGGTGCCACGGGCCGCTCGCCGGCCGGTGCCGATCAATGACACGCGCCCGCAGGGCCCCATTGCCCATTGCCCCCCGCCCTTCCCCTTGCTCGCCCCACCTTTCCAGCCCCCTCCCCCGCCCGACCGATAACGCCCCCATGGTCCGCGCCCGCGAGGTCATCGCCGTAGCCGCGCTCGCCCTCTTGATGCTGGGCGTCGTCATGGTCAACTCCGCCTCGATGTGGGTCAGCCCGGTCGCGATCGACGGGGGCGGGCCGGACCTGGGCGTCTCACCCGACCAGGTCTCGCTCTGGTCGATCCTCACCGGGCGCTCCGCGATCTACATGCTGCTCGCGTGCGGCGCGTTCGTCGTGGGCTGCGTCCTGCCCGTCCGCCTGCTCGCAGCGGGTGTCGAGGACGAGCGCGACGCGACCTTCGGCGGGAGCCTCGTCGCCCTCGTGGGCGTCTTCCTCGCGGTCGCCGCCCTCCTGCTCGCGGTCTACCTCCCGGGCATCGGGCACGCGGTCAATGGCTCGCACCGCTGGCTCAAGGTCCCGGGGATGGGCACCTTCCAGCCCTCCGAACTCGTCAAGTGGGGCCTCATCGTCGTGCTCGCGGTCTACGCCGCCCGGGTCGCGGGTCGCCTGCACCGCTTCTTCACGGGCCTCCTGCCCGCGCTCACCCTGCTGGGTCTCGTCTGCGCCCTGATCGCGATCGAGGACCTGGGCACCGGCGTCCTGATCGCGAGCGCCGGCATCCTCATCCTGATCGCGGGGGGCGCCAGGCTCTGGCAGTTCGCCCTGATGGCCCCCGCCGGCGTCGCGGCGGTCGTCGCCCTGATCATCCACTCGCCCTACCGCGTCCGCCGGCTCACCAGTTTCCTCGACCCTTACGCCGACCCGCAGGGCGACGGGTACCACATGATCCAGTCGCTCGCGACGATCGCGGGGGGCGGGCCCTTCGGGCGCGGGCTCGGGCACGGGCTGCAGAAATTCGGCTACCTCCCGGAGGACACGACCGACTTCGTCTTCGCCATCATCTGCGAGGAGCTGGGCCTCGCGGGCGCGATGATCGTCGTCACGCTCTACGCCCTGCTCGTCGGCGCGGTCCTGGCGGTCGCGCAGAGGGCCACCAGCCCCATCCTCCGCCTGGTCGCGCTCGGGGTCGGCGCGACCATCGCGATGCAGGCGACCATCAACCTCTTCGTCGTCACCGGGCTCGGCCCCACCAAGGGCATCGCCCTGCCTCTCCTGAGTTCGGGGGGCACAGGCTGGATCCTCACCGCACTCATGCTGGGCATCGTCGCGTCGATCGACCGGGCCACCGAGCGCGACCGCGCCGCCCGGCCCATCCGCCTCGACGAGGACACGCCCGCAAGGCCCAGGAAAACGCGCCCGGTGCCGGCATGAAACTCACCGCCCTCCTCCTTGGTGGCGGGACCGGCGGGCACATCTATCCCCTGCTCGCGATCGCGGATGAACTCAGGCACCGCGCCGAAGCGCACATCATCGCGGTCTGCTCCACGCGCCCCGTTGATCTCGCCATCCTGAACGAGGCCCGGGACGCGGGCCGGATCGACCGCGTCGTGCCCATCCCCGCCCGCACGCTCTCCCCCCGTCCCACCGCCCTCGCCAAACTCCTCATGAGCTGGCCCGCCTGCGTGGGCCGGGTGCAGGACGAGATCCGGGCAGCGGTCGGCCCGCCCATGGTCGCCATCTCCACCGGGGGGTTCGTCGCGGTCCCCGCCGCCCGGGCGTGCCGGCTCGCCGGTGTGCCCCTGGTCCTCGTCGCCCTCGACAACCCCCCTGGGAAGGCGACCCGCTTCCTCGCCCGGGGCGCCGCAGCCCGCCTGAACGCAGCGCCGGGCGAGCTGCAGGGCTGGTCCCGGATCGACCCGATCGTCCGCGCCGAAGCCCGGCCCACGCGCCCCCGCGCGGACGCGGTCCGCGTGCTGGGCCTCGACGGGGCGCGACGCACCCTGCTCGTCCTCGGGGGCTCGCAGGGCGCCCAGTCCATCAACCGCTTCATCTCCGCGCTCGTCCGCACGCACGGACCCGAACTCGACCGCCTGGGCTGGCAGATCCTGCACCAGTGCGGCTCCGCGGGCGAGGAAGAGGCCCGGGCCTCCGCCCGGGGCGCAGCGCTGCCCGTTCACGTCCGCCCCTTCCTGAACCCCATCGCGGACGCCTACGCCTCCGCGGACCTGATCGTCTCGCGGGGGGGCGCGGGCTCCGTCAATGAGATCAGGCTCGCCGGCGTGCCCGCCCTCATCCTGCCCTACCCCCACCACGCCGACCGCCACCAGGCCCGGAACGCCCAGCCGCTCCTCGACCTGGGCGGGGCCGTCCTGGCGGAGGACCGCATCGACCCGGAGGCCAATCTGCGGGACGCGGGCATCATCCTCGTCGAAATCCTGCAGAATCCAGATCGCTTGAACACCATGCGAACGGCTCTGCAATCCCACCCGCCCAGCGACGGAGCGGAAGCGGTGGCGCGTCAGTGCTTCGCCCTGATCGGAAGCTGAGAAGGCTCGGCAATCTGGAGAAGTGGGCGGATGGTGATACCGTTGGTCAATGAAGGCAAAGACTGCCCCTGAACCGGGCACAACATCCACCGAAGTACGGGAGACAACCTGCGCAACTCCCGCGCTTCTTGCTCGGCAGACCCGGGGAACTCTCTACAATCCCCCCATGTCGCCGGGGGCGTCGAGTGAGGCTTCAACACACCCGGCCCGATGCGTGCTCGTGCACCATCCTGCGGAGTCCGTGCCGGAGGGGCTGCTGTCCGCCCTGGTGCGCCGCGGGATCGAGGTGTCCGGGTGTACCGGCGCGCATCGGGCTATGGCGATGCTGTGCGCGCTGACGGGCGAGGCACAGGACGCCCCGCTCATCCTGCTTTTGGTCGAGCCCACGCGGATCAGGCTGGCTTCGGCGCTGATCGACGCCGCGGAGCTGTACCTCCCCGCGGTGACCTGCTGGATGTATGTCGACGACGGATCGCCCCAGCTCAGGGCGGTGGAGCCCAGCGACCTGGAGGCGTGGGCCAGGCAGGCGCCCCGCCCCCAGCCCGAGGACGCGAGCGACTCGGGAATGGCGGGCCCGGCGCTGAAACTCGTCGACCCCGACGACGACCCGAAGGGACCGGGCGGGTCCGGCCGACCCAATCCGGCGGCGAGCCCTGGGCCTCGGGCGCAGAATGTGCGCGAGACGACCCCGGAAAGGTCCGAGAACGACCCCGAAAAAGAGCCCGGGGCAAACGAGGGCGAGTCTCCCGAGGGCGCGGTCGAGTCGCCGGTCGCGTTGACCGATGAAGAGTTATCGATGCTGCTCGCGGATGAGTGGCGCGATGAGGACCGTTCGTAAGGCTTGCAGGCCCCCGGGTTTGCCCGGTTTGACCGGTCCCGCTTGACGCCGAGCCCGTTTGGGCGTGTGCTGTAGGGAGCGAGGCCCCACCCACGGGGCCCATCGAAGGGCGAGCGTGAGCACGGGAAGCTTCCACACAGAGAACCTCGGATCGTCGAGCGCCGCGGATGCGCGCCGGGTGGTGCTGGTAGGGCGCACCCCGGCGGAGGACGTGCTGCAGCGGACGCCCGGCGTCAAGGTCATCCGCGTCGCGACGGTCCTGGAAGCGATCGGCGAGATCTCCCTCCCCGAGGATGGCGTGGGCCCGGGTGGGAGCGTCGTCGTGCTCGGGCGGGCCGCGCAGGGCGAGGCGCCGGGCGACGAACTGGCGGACGCGATCCGCCTGGCGGACCCCGAGGCGCGGATCGTCCGGGTGACCGGGCCCGACCGGGCCAACGGGCACGCGCGCAGCGACGACCACGGGGCGCTGCGGTGGTGGGACGCGGAGTTCGACGAGCGCGAGCCCCGCGCCGCGCTGCACGCGGTCCTGGGCACGCGCGAGAACGACGCGGAACCCGAGGCCTACGCGGTGGTGAAGCCCGCGTCTAGGCCCCCGAAGCCCGCGCCCGAGCCCCGGCCCGCTCGCGCCAGGCCCGCGCCCCCGACTTCCTTCGGGCTCGATGACGACGAGCAGCGCCAGGACGACACGGACGACGAGGCCCCCCTGATCGCGACGACCTCGGGCCTGGGGATCGAGCCCCGCCCCGCGCGGGGCGAGCCGGACCTCGAACGCGTGGGCGGCGCCTGGGTGATCGGCGACCGCTCGCTGGTCACCGCGGTGATCCGGGGTCAGGACCCGCTCCCGATGGCGCTCGAACTGCTCCGCGAGCGCGTCGGTCGGCGCGATATCGACTTCCTGCCGGCGGACCCCCGCGACGAGGACGACGAGCCCCGCACGGGCGTGCCCGTCGTCTGGGAGGGGCACCCCCTCGGGACGCTCATCGCTTCGGACGCCGACCGCGCGACGCTCGCGAAACTGAGCCCGCACGCCTCGTGGCTCGCGGGCTGGCTCCGCCTGAGCCGCCAGAGCCGGGGCCTGCGCAAGGCGGCCTTCACCGACCCCCTGACCGGCGCGTGGAACCGGCGGTACTTCGACAAGTACCTCGACAGCGCGATGTCACGGGCGCGGGAAGACCGGCTGAGCCTGACGGTCCTGATGTTCGACATCGACGGGTTCAAGCAGTACAACGACCGCTTCGGGCACGCTGCGGGCGATGAGATCCTCATCGAGATGGTGCGGGTGCTGCGGAGCGTGATCCGCCCGAGCGACCGGGTCTGCCGGATCGGCGGGGACGAGTTCGCGGTGGTGTTCTTCGAGCCCATGGGCCCCCGGAACCCCTCGAGCCGCCCGCCCGAGTCGGTGTATGTCCTCACCAAGCGCGTGCAGCAGAAGATCCGCGAGCGTGAGTTCCCCAAGCTCGGCCGCGAGGCGGCCGGTCGCCTGACGATCTCGGGCGGGCTCGCGACCTATCCCTGGGACGGCGCCGACGCGGAGAGCCTGCTCGGTCGCGCCGACGAACTGGCGATCCAGAGCAAGCGGGCCGGGAAGAACGCGATCACCTTCGGGCCCAGCGCCGAGCGGATCTGCGGGCCGGAGCCGGAGGGGGCGTAGGGAGAGGGGCAGAGGGGCTTTGGGTGAGGTTGTGACGCCTGGGACGAGCGGCCCGACGCGCCCTTTGGGCGGGTCGGGGCACCGGTTGCTGTGATCATCAAAGTGTGGTTGATCGCCACTGACCTGCAGGGCCAGGTCAGTGGCACCGGGCATCGCGCTACGCTCGGGCATGGCGCTCCGGTATGACCTGCTCGCGGTTGATCTTGACGGAACCCTGCTCGGACCCGACGGGCGGGTCAGCGAGGCCAACGCGCTCGCGATCGCGCGGGCGCGGGACGCGGGGCTGACGATCCTGCCCGCGACCGGGCGCGGGCTCGTCGAGAGCGGACGCGTGCTGCGCGCGATCGATCATGGCGGGCCCGTCGTCGTCGCGGGCGGCGCGGTGACCGCGGAGGCCAGCACCAGCAAAACCATCGACCGCGCCGTCATGCCGGGCTGGCTGGTCAAGGACGCGGTCGAGCACATCCACGCGCATGGGCATGTCGCCGCGGTCCTGAAGGACGCGGACGCTGCGGGGTACGACTACCTCGTCGTGCGCGGTGAGGGCGAGGCGGAGGCGGACCCCGTGCTCCGCTGGTGGTTCGAAATGACGGGCGTGAGCGTGCGGACGGTGGACCGGCTGGAGGACGACGACTGCCCGGACCTGACGGTGCGCGTCGGGTGCACCGCGGTCGACGACGAGGCGGAGCCCCTCACCGTGACGCTGCAGCGGGAACTCGGCGAGCGGGCGCTCCTGCACCGCTTCACGACCGTCGCGTCGCCCGCGATGCTCGCAACGCGGGGCGACGGGGAGCGGGAGCGGCGCGTGCACGTGGTCGAGGTCTTCGATACCCGCGCCGGCAAGTGGGGCGCGATCGGTCGCCACGCGGGCCGGCTCGGGATCGACCTCTCCCGCGTCGCGGCGATCGGCGACGAGACGAACGATGTCGACATGCTGCGCGGCGCCGCCCTGGGCATCGCGATGGGCAACGCGGTCGAGGCAGCGAAGGCGGTCGCGGACCGCGTGACGACGACGAACGCGGAGGACGGGCTGGCGCGGGCGATCGACCTGATCCTCTCGGGGGAGTGGTGAGTGCAGACGCTCGCCGAGATCCGGGCCATGCTGGACGAGCGGGGGCTGCGCCCGAAGAAGTCGCTCGGGCAAAATTTCCTCGTCGATCACAACTTGCTGCAGAAGCTCGTCGATGAGTCGGGCGCGGACGACGGGGACGTCATCCTCGAGGTCGGCCCGGGCACCGGCACGCTCACGGAGACGCTGCTGGAGCGCGGGTGCTCCGTGGTGGCGGTGGAACTCGACGATGCGCTGGCGGAACTGCTGCGCGATCGGCTGATGGACAGGTACGAGGGGCGCTTCACGCTCATCCACGCGGACTGCCTCGAGAGCAAGCGGGCGGTGAACCCCGCGGTGGTCGCGGCGCTCGACGCCCAGCGGGGCGACAAGCCCTTCCGCCTGGTCGCCAACCTGCCCTACCACGCGGGGACGCCCCTGATGCTGACGCTCCTGTGCCGGCACCCCGCGTGCGTGTCGATGGCGGTGACGATCCAGCGCGAGGTCGCGGACCGCCTGCTCGCGGGGCCCGGGAGCAAGACCTACGGGACGCTGGGCGTGGTGGCGCAGGCGACAGCCCGCAGCCGGCGGGTCGCGACGCTCGGGCCCGGGTGCTTCTGGCCCCAGCCCGGGGTCGACAGCGCGATGGTGGTCGTGGAGCGGGGCGCCGCGTTGACCGACGACCTGGCGGGCTTTGCGGAGTTCGTCCAGAAAATCTTCGCCGGGCGGCGCAAGCAGCTCGGGGCGCATTTCCGCCAGTTGGGCTGGTCACCCGATGGGGGGTGGCCCGAGGGCGTCTCGCCCACCGACCGGGCGGAGGACCTGGGCGTCGAGCGGCTCGTCGCGGTCTACGAGACGGTGCGGGCCAGCGGCGCCGGCGGGGTTGGACGCGAGCCCGGGCGGGTGTAGGCTGGGGAGTGGACGAGGGTCGCGAGGACGCGCAGCAGCAAGGGCGGCAAAGGAGGCCGATGCGCAACGCGGGGCGAACGACGACAGGATCGGGCGATGAGCCCACACAGGTGAACCGGGCCCCGGGCGGGGGGGCCATGCCCGAAGCGCCCTCAACCCACTCTCCAACCCCACCCGCCCCGACCCCACCGCCTGAACATCGGGGCTCCCCCCGCATCGCCGCGTCGCCCCTGCCCATGCCCGACGAGGACGACGGCCCCCACGCGGTCGACGAGGTCGACGGGCTGGTGATCTCGGGCGGGCTGGGCCAGGCGCTGGGCCCGGCGCTGCACGAAGCGTGCGGGGACAAGCTGGGCGAGATCGTCTGGTTCAGCACGCCCTGGCAGCGGTCCGGAGCCGCGACGGGCTACACGCACTGGCGCCTGCCCGACGGGTCGGTGATCGACGCGATCGCGAAGGTGCCCGTGGGGTACCGGGAGTTCTACTGGTCGACAAAGCTGGGCGAGACCGACCCGATGCAGTGGCTCAGTTTCGAAGCGGAGCATCTGCCGGTCCCGCGCGTGCTGGCGGGCGGGACAGACCTGGGCGGGTACGACACCGCGTGGATGGTGGTAGAGCGCGTCGAGGGCGAACCCCTGGTCGATGTGGTGCAGGGGTCCGACCCCGCCAAGGGGCGCATGGCGTTCATCAGGCTGTTCGACGCTGCCGCGAGGTTCCACCGCCTGGCGTGCGAGGTGCGCGAGCCCACGGAGCGCGACCGCCCGGGCCCGCCCGACTGGGCCAGGCTGCTGGACCGCTCCGCGGAACGGGCGCGGGACAACCGGATCGACGACGAGGCCCGCTGGCTCGACCGGATCCGTCGCGTGCGGGCGCGTCTGGACGACCTCGTCACGGGCTGGGAGTCGCGGGCGACCGCGACCTGGTGCCACGGGGACCTGCACCCAGGCAACGTGATGCAGCGCCGCTGCCGGTCGAGCCGGCTGGAACACGGGGGCCCCACGAGCATCGGGGACACCGAGGGCGTGCTGATCGACCTGGCGCTCGTGCACGCGGGGCACTGGGTCGAGGACGCCCTGTACCTTGAGCGACTGTTCTGGGGGCGGGAGACGCTGCTGGGCGGGATCGACCCGGTGAGCCAGCTGGCCGCCGCCCGGGAGGCGCAGGGGCTCGAGAACGGGACGGACGCCCGCGAAGTCGTGCAGCTGCGCCGTGTGCTGATGGCCGCGACGAGCCCCGCGTTCTATGGGTCCGAGGGGGACCCGGTGTACCTGCGCGCCGCGCTGCTGCACCTGGACGGCGCCGCTGAACAGGGCTTGCTCTGAGTGCGGAACGATCCTCAGTATTTTTGGTATTTGATCGCATTCGGAGGCCCGCAGTTGGCAGGGCGGCCCCTCCGGGCAACAATGAGGGTCCCCTGAGGCCGGGTTTCCCGGCGTCGGGCCAGACCCGGGCGCGTCGTGCGTCCGGTCCGAGAAGCGACGATCGCCCGGGTGCGCCCGCGGCGCGGAAACGAGGTGGCAGCGTGGATTCATTGCAGCAGGTCGAGCAACTCATCGCGTCGATCAAGGAGGACTACGAGAAGGGCAAGGGCGGGAACAAGGCCGCGGGGACGCGTGTCCGCAAGGCGATGCAGGAGGTGAAGAACCTCGCCCAGCAGATCCGCCAGGAGATGCTGGACAGCCGGGAAGCCTCGCCCTCGTGACCACCGCACCCACCCAGCACGACTGCACGCCCCCGGGCGGTGGCCCGGGCGAGCCCGGGGGCGAGCGGCACAAGCCTCTGTTCGACCTGACGGGGATCGACCTGTCGGCGCGGGTGGCGGACCGCGCCGCGATCGAGGTGGTGAACCCGCACCGGTTCGAGATGGCGTTGCTCGACGCGATCGTGCACATGAGCCCCGATGGCAAGCGGGCCATCGGGCTCTACGAGGTGCGGGGTGATCAATTCTGGGTGCGGGGCCACTTCCCGAATCGCCCAATGCTGCCGGGCGTGCTGATGGTCGAGGCGGGCGCGCAGGTCGCGTGCTACCTCTGGAACAGCATGCGGGACAAGCCCACGGACGCCGCCTTCCTCCGCATCGAGGACGCGGTCTTCCGGCGGAGCGTGCAGCCTGGCGAGGACCTGTTCATCCTGTGCCAGGAGATCAAGAACGGCCGGCGCCGCTTCGTCTCGGATGTGCAGGGGCAGGTCGGGGGCGAGATCGCCTTCGAGGCGCGCATCACGGGGATGGCGTTCGGCTCGAAGTTCGACGCCTGACGCTGGGGGGCGAGCCATCTTTCGCCCGCCATTGGAAATCGACTGTGCACTGCCCCCCTCGCCCGGGGGCCACGACGCGGGCAAGGACGCGGGCCAGGCCCGGGAAGCGCTCGACCGGGCGCTCGCGGACCTTCTGCCCGCGGCGCACGGGGTGATCGCGCTCGAAGGGGCCCACGGGACGGTGCAGGTCGCGGCAACGGGCGACCTGCGGGCCTTCGCCCGTCGGAGGCTCGTCGAGACCGACGGGCCCCGGGCGGACCTCTCCGAAGTCGTGACGCGGGTGCGGGCGGCGCGACTGGGCTCGATGTTCGAGGCGGACTGCGCGTTCCTCGAGTGGGCCCGCGAGCTGACGCCCGCGTCGCACGGCGCGGCGCTCGACCGGTGGCGGGCCTGGTTCCTGAGACTCGACCCCGGAGACCACGCGCCCGCCTGGCGGAAGCTGCACGCAGGCGAAGCGGTCGGCATGGACCCCGCGACGCTGATCGGGCCGATCCAGACCAAGGACGCTGCAGCGAAGTACGGGCGCGGGCTCGACGACCTCTTCGAGCTGTGCCGCGAGCCCAGGCTGCTCGCCGACCGCCCGAACGCGCGGGCGTGCGCGTACAAGGAGATGGGCTGCCCCGCGCCCTGCGACGGGAGCGAGCCCATCGAGGCGTACCGGCAGCGTGTGGGGGAAGCCCTCGCCCTCGCTGCGGGCGGGGTGGCGCGGGCGACCGGCGAGAACGAACAGGCGATGCGGGAGGCCGCCGGCGCGATGGACTTCGAGCGAGCCGCGGAGCTCCGCGTGCGCGGGGAGCGCCTGGAGGGGCTCGGGAAACGGGCCTTCCGCTGGGCGACGAGGCTCGACCGGTTCGGGGTCGTCGCGGTCGGCCCGACCGGGCGCAAGGGATGGGCGCGGGTGCTGACGCACTGCTTAGGGGAAACCCGTTGGTGGGGGGATGTGCCGGTCGAAGGGGCCCGGGACGCGGCAAACGCGCTGATCCGGGACGAGGGAGTATCCCGCGCAGAGCGTTGCGACGAATCAGCATTTGACCTGACGAATGTCGCCCTTGAACGCATCGGGCTCGTGGGCCAGGCGGTATACGCACCCGGATCCGGTGCGGTCAGTTTCCTGCCTTGGACAGGGCGGCACCGGAAAGACCCCCGGTATTATCCGGGGAGGGAGCTGGACGGGTCCGCGTTCGCGCGGGCGGTTCGGCGAGCGGCGAAGGCCGACGACGGGGGAGAGGACCGGCGCGTCGGTGCGTCGGGTTGAGCGAAGGGGCCGGGCGTTCACTCGGACGCGGGCCTGCTGACTTCGGGGAACGCGATGAGTGCAGCCAGCCCGTATCTGCTGACCTTCGAGCCCATCCTGATGGAGAAAGTTTGGGGCGGCCGGAGGCTGGAGCGCTACGGGAAACAGCTCGCGCCCGGGAAGTCGTACGGGGAAAGCTGGGAGGTGGCGGACCTCGCGCAGACCGCGGTCTCGGGCGGAGGGGGCGGGGCGGCCCGGTCGGTGATCGCGCGGGGGGCTCTTCAGGGCCAGGGGATCGGGGATGCGGTCCTGGCCTGGGGGGCCGACCTGCTGGGGGATCGGGCGTGGGCGCGGGTGAAGTCCCTCCCCGGGGGCCCGTCGTTCCCGCTCCTGGTGAAGCTCCTCGATGCACGGGAGCACCTGAGCGTGCAGGTACACCCCAGCCCCGCGTACGCGGCGCAGCACGCGGACGCGCACCTCAAGACAGAGAGCTGGGTCGTGCTGGAGGCGGAGCCTGTGGAGCACCCCAAGGTGGGCGGGGACCCCCTGATCTACACCGGGGTGAAGGACGGGGTGAGCGCCGACACCTTCCGAAGTGCGATCGCTTCGGGCGGGGTGGTCGAGCACCTGCACGCGGTCCCCGCGGTCGCGGGTGAGTGCCACACGCTGCCCAGCGGGACCTGCCACGCGCTCGGCGCGGGTGTGCTGGTGCTCGAGGTGCAGACGCCCAGCGACACGACCTTCCGCGTGTACGACTGGGCGACGGAGTACGGGCGGGGAGGGCGGGAGCTGCACGTGGAGCAGGCGCTCGCGTGCATCTCCTTCGACGAGCCCAGGGCCCCCACAGCGACGCGTCTCGCGGACGGAGCGTCCTCGGGCACGCTCGCGGAGACCGTCTGGTACTGGATGGGCGCGATGCGGCTGGGCCCGGGCGAATCGGTCGGGCTGCACCAGGGCGCGTGCTGCATCGTCGTGGGGACACAGGGCTCGGGCTGGCTCAGCGCCGGCGAGGGACGGGCGGAGGGGATCGACCCCGGGCGCACCGTGGTCGCGCCCGCGGGCCTGTCGGGCCACACACGCCTGACCGCGGGCACCACGGGGCTCGAGGTCGTGGTGATGTGCGTCAAGTGACGCGCCCCGTGGGGCGGGATGGAGCGGGGCAGGGCGGGACCACCGGGGTGGGGGCGAAGAGCGGGCAAAGCGGGGGGGAATCTGCCGGATTGGTGGCGGGGGGGGCGTCGCGCGGGCACATTTCTCCGCGGAGGGGATGCTGCGCGGAGATGCCCGGATCGGGTGGTCTCCGGGCCATCCCCGCGAGCACACCCGGTGCCCCCGCGGGACTCCAAGCCCGCGACACGGCGCCGGGACAGGCAGAGGGGATCGTGACATGCGCAGCGAGCGGATGGCGTCGTCGGTGGTGGTTGCCCTGGGGCTCCTGGCGTCGGGCACCTCCTGGGCGGACACGACGGTGTACGCGACCGGGTTCGAGTCGCCCGCCTTCGGGCTCGGGGCGCTCGACGGGCAGGACGACTGGGAAGCGGAGTTCCTCGTTGACCCCGTGAACGCGATGATCCAGGACCAGGTGGTCCGCAACGGCGCCCAGGCGCTCGCGATCGGGGCGAACCCGCAGCAGGGCAGCAACTTTTGGTTCCGCAAGGGCTTCAACTTTGACGCTGCAGCCTTCCCCGAGCCCACGCTGCAGGTGCGCTACGACACGCTGATCGAGGACATCGCGCGTGATCAGCGCTCCGCCAACTGGGGCCTGCAGATCTACGACAACGCGGTCAACCTCGCGGCCTACGCCTACGTCGGGGCGAACAACCAGGTCTTCTACTACGACGGCGCGACGGGGACGGAGCTGAACAGCGGGGTCACCGCGAGCCGGGGCGAGTGGTTCACCTTCGGGCTCGACATCGACTATCTGGCACGCAGCTACGCGGTCGTCTTGAATGGGCAGGTCATCGCGAGCGGCATCGCCCTCGACGCGGGCGCGAGCAACTTCTTCGGCGAAGCGACGCTGTGGCTGGGCGGGCCCGGCAACGACACCGCGTGGTACGACGACTTCAGCATCACGCGGATACCGACGCCCATGGGCGCGGTCGCGATCCTGGGCGCGGGGCTGTTCGCGGCCCGGCGCCGGCGGGGCTGATCGCCCGCCTGATCGAGCATCGGAGCAGACGCGAGGGGCGGGCCCAAGGGCTCGCCCCGTCTGCGTTTTGGCGACCTTGGGCGGGCTGGGAGGGGCGGGCGGAGGCGGCGCAGGACGGGCCATGGGCCGAAAGGGGCGGTTGCCAATGATTCCGTGATTTTGTTGGCATTCGCGGGATAAGGGGTTTTCGAGCAGGCCCCGGTGTGCTACTCTCCCCGCGTTAGTGGAGAAAAGGGGCGACGGCCGCACGGTGCGGTGTCGCCGTCAGTTCGGAGAAAAGAGGAGATAAGACCATGAAGCTTTCGCTTTCCGCCGTTGCTGTCGCTGCGCTCGCGGGCGCCGCTTTCGGCCAGTCGACCGTTTTCAACAACCAGGCCGCGTTCGTCGGACAGCTGCAGGGCGCGTTCCTGTTTGACGACTTCGCGAGCATCCCGACCGGCCTGCAGGTGAACCCGATCACCTTCTCGGGCAACGGGTTCAGCGCGACGGCCCGCGCCGTTGACAGCGCCGTCGATGGCAACGGCACCGATGACGGGCTGTTCAACGATCCGGGCGTGCTGTCCACCAACAGCCGCACCGACGCCATCCGCTTCGACTTCAGCGCCGGCACGACCGCGGTCGGCGGCAACTTCTTCGCGTCGGACATCAACTTCGCGCCCCTCCCGCTGACGCTGACCTTCAACCTCAGCGACGGCACCAGCCAGACCGTCAACACCACCAGCTCGAACGACTTCACCGGGTTCATCAACCTGAGCGGCATCAGCTCGATGATCGTTGACGCCCCCGACGCCGCCGGCGTGTTCAGCTGGGCCGCTGCGGAGGCCATCTGGGTCGGCAACGCCGTCCCGACCCCCGGTGCGCTCGCCGTCCTCGGCATGGCTGGCATCGCCGCGACCCGTCGTCGTCGGTAATCCGGCTTCGGATGGTCTGACTCCTGTGTGACTCAACGGAGGGGGCGTGGCTTGCCACGCCCCCTCTTGTCTTTTTGCGCCGCCAGCATCGCCAGCAATCGCGTCGATGGCAGATCGTGTTTGGAAATCATCCTCTCTTTGGTAGCGTGTGGGCATGCTGAGCACCCTTGTCCTCCTGGCCGCGTCGATCGCCCTTGCTCCCGAGCCCGACGGGCGGGCCCCGATCGCGGAGGGGGAACGGGGGCAAGCCATCGCGGAGCTGGTGGGCGACGCGGAACGCCGGGGTTCACGGGCGTTGTGCTCGGCGCGGTCGGGGGTGAGGTCGTCGCGCTCATCGCGACCGGGCAGGGACGAAGCTCGGAAGAGGTCGACACGCTCTTCGAGATCGCGTCGGTGACCAAGCAGTTCACCGCAGCGGGCGTGCTGCGCCTCGCGCAGGAGGGGAAGCTCGGGCTCGACGATTCCATCGCGGACCACCTGCCGGGCATCCCCGAAGAGTGCCGCGCGATCACGGTGCGGCACCTGCTGCGGCACACCTCGGGCATCCCGGGGTCGAACAGCGAGGGATCGGGGGAGGACCTGGCGGCCGTTTTGCCCCTCTTCCTGCGCGGGGGGCCCCTGCACGAGCCCGGGACACGCTTCGACTATTGGAACGAGGGGTACGCGCTGGTCAGCGAGATCATCGCCCGGGCGTCGGGCGGGTCGTACACCGAGTATCTGCGGCGCTCGCTCTTCGAGCCTGCGGGGATGACCCGGACCGTCTTCACGGGCGACGCCGCCCCGCCGGACACGCCCGTCGCCCGGGGCCACTCCCGCTTCGGCCCGGCCCGGTCCGCCCTCGACCACCCCTATGGGAGTTCCTACGGCTTCCAGTACCGCGGCATGGGGGGCGTGGTGACGAATGCGTGGGACCTGTGGCTCTGGGACCGGGCGCTGGCGGGGGACACCATCCTGACCGAGGACTCGAAGACAGCGCTCTTCGAGCCCGGGCTGAATGGGTACGCCCTGGGCTGGTTCGTGAGCGAGGGGCCTTATGGAGCCGTGCAGCGGCACGGGGGCGGGGTGCGTGGGTTTGCCGCAGAGCTACGCCGCTACCCGGAGCGGGACGGGCTGATCGTCGTGCTGAGCGCGTTCGACGGGAACCAGCCTGCGGGATTGGCCGACGCGTTGGAGGTTGCCTTGTTCACCGCTCCGGGTGCGCCCGGCGAGGTCGATGCCGGGCTGCGGGCGTTGGTCGGGACCTACACCTCCCCGCGGGGCCTCAGCATCGTCCTGAGCGCCGGGCCGGTGCCGAGCATGCTGCGGGCGGTGATCGGCTCGACCGCCGGACCTGGCGAAACGCCGGCTCGGGTGTACGCGCGTGAAGACGGGTTCGTTCTCGACGATGGGCAGACACGGACCGCGATCAGCGCCGAGGTCACGGACGGTGTCGCGCGAAGGCTGACGCTCACCGCGGCACCGGGGGTCACACTCGAGCTGGAGCGGGCGGAGGAGTGAAGCCCCGGGGTGGTCGGGTGCGGCGTCACAGCACGCTTTGCCCTGCGGGCCAGAGCGTGGCACCCGGCTTGCCCGTTGGAACAAACCATGGCACTCAGTGTTCATCAAAAGTTATTATATTCGAAGTTGTCCACATTATTTTTGATGATTGAGTGGCCATAGGCGATTTGGCCACGGCGATTGCTCATGAAGACAGTCAAAACATTTATCGCGCCACCATTCCCGTATGCCTCAACTTCATATCTAAACGAATATTCGACATGTGGCGCCTGGAACGTATTAAGTAGATAGTCATACTCTATATCCACACGCAGCAGCGAGAGGACATCGTCCAACGAGCCTTCAAACTGCCCTCTTCCGATGCGCAGCCTTGACAGACAGTCGGAAACGGGCGCCTTAACGAGGTGTCCTCGCACCATGCTCAGCCAGTCAGCGGACAAGTTATCAAACCGAAACAATGTTTCGGCGGACACCGCCTCTGCATGGCGCTTTAGCATCTTAAGCAATCCTGACAATAAAGGCTAATCCACTATGATGCCGCTAGCCCGAAAACCGCTGCAGTCGATATTCATCGGCCGATGCCTTACAAACGACGCAGACTAACGCACGGACCTGGCGGGCCCCAAGCGATCCCGATACAAGGATGAACTCCAGAAGCCCGCCGTTGCCCACCGCACGGATCTCAAAGTGTGAACTCTCGGGCGAAATCGAGCGTGTGATGAGCGCCCATACACGAGCAGCCTCCATAGCCTTTGCAGACAGTTGCACGATTGCGAAGAGATCCGATTGGATCGAAGCATCATTTTCTCGAAAGACATACCGGAACTGTGACGCGCGAGCGCTCTTCAGGTACTCCGACAAGACGCGAGTGCCTTCCCGTTCATCATCAACGCGATCAACACATTTTACACATGATATCCATCTAGCTGCAGTGATAAGCACTTTCCAATGTCGAGATAGATCGAGTACATGCATACTATTAGCAACTGCGGTCACTTACGGAAAACGAATGACAGACACAAACATAACACCCATCGCTGTCTTGCCACGGATCTGTCTGAATCGCCGTGGATCGAGGCACGGCTCTGCTCGACGATCGACCTCTTTAGAGCACTTTCTCTTGTGTTTGATAAGGCGATCCCATGCAACAATCCTCGCGAGGAGCTGGGAGCCGACGGACGAACGGGTGGCGTAGTAGGTGCCATCGTTCGCGTCGATGACGCGGTCGCGGTGCGGGTCGGGCCGTTCGTGGCCGAGCCGCAGAGCCGGCTCGACCACGGCACCCGGGGCTTCCGTGCGCGCGGTCTGGCGGGCGGCGTGTGTGCGGGCGCGAGGGGTTGAGGGGCGGCTCGCGTTGGGGGTTCGGGCGGGCATTGTTGCAGGATAGCGGGGCAAAGGGCCAAATGGCCAACGGGGAAGGCGGCGGCGGCGGGCGCAGGCCGGTGGGCGTCAGGCGTCCTTGGCCCGTTCGCGCAGCAGGCGCTCGAGCAGGTGGATGTCGAGCTCTCCGTGGACGAAGCTGGAGTCGACCAGCAGTTCGCGATGGAGAGGGATCGTCGTCTTGATCGGGCCGACCTCGAACTCGCGCAGGGCGCGGAGGGCGCGGCGGA
>DAIQNV010000052.1:0-21994 GCA_036788215.1 Phycisphaerales bacterium
GGGGGGGGGGGGGGGGGGGGGGGGTGGGTGGGGCTTCGGGGGTGGGGCGTGGCCCGTCGCTGACGCTCCGGGCTGGTAAAGGAGGGATCGGGTCGGGCTGGGCGTCGGGCTGTGGCTCAGCTGGGGGTGTGGGCTCGGGGGCGGGGGGCGGGGCGGCGGTCTGGGGCTGGGTCTCGGGGGCGGGATTGGGGGAGAGCTGGGCCTGGTTGGTCGTGGACTGCTCCGCGTCATGGGGGGTGGGGTCGGCCATGCCCAGCCAGTCGATGGTGACGGCGCGCGACTCGAGGATGCCCAGTTCGAGGGGGTTTGACTCGCGTTGTTCGTCGGGCTGGGGGAGGTCGAGCTGGGGCGTGTCGGAGGCGGAGGGGGCGGCGACGACTGCGAGACCGGCGAGGGCGTGGAGGGCGACGGAGATCGCGAGGGTGGCGGTAAGGGGGGCCGGGCGATGGGATGCGTGGGTGAGACCCATGGGGAAGGCTACGGGGCTGGGCGGGGCGGGGTTCCTGCGGGTGTGGGGGTGGGGGTGGTTTCGGCGGGGCGGCCTATGACGCTGAAGTCGCCCAGGCCATTGCGGGCGAGTTCGCCCGCGACGCGGATGAGGGTGCCGGAGGGGGCGTTCTCGTCGACCGCGAGGAGGAGGCGGTCGGTGCCTATGGCGTCGAGGCGGGCGCGGGTGATCTCGGCGAGGCTCTCGATGGGCGTGGGCTCGGAGTCGACGCGGATGTCGCCCGCCTCGGTGACGGTGACGGTGACGGCGGGGCCTGTGGGTGCGTTCTCGCCCTCGACGAGCTCCGGGAGGCGGACGTCGAGGGCGTCGGCCCGGACCATCAGCACGATCGAGAAGACGAAGAAGGTGAGGAGGAGGAAGACGACGTCGATGAGCGGCGTGAGGTCGAGGCGCGGCTCGGGGCTGCGGCGCGGGAGGCGTGTGCGGCCCGCGACGCTCATCGGGCGGGCTCCGGCTCGGGATGGGGGGCGCGGGCGTTGACCGGGGCGCGGCGTGGGTCGCGGTCGGGTCGGTCGTAGGTGCGACCCCCCCACTGCGTCGGCTTGCCCTGCCTGAGGTCGCGGGCGGCGTGGTCGAGGATGCGGGCGACGAGCAGGGCGCCCCAGGGCCAGAGGGGGATGGTGCGGTAGGGGATGTTGCCCTCGCGGGCGAAGAGGACCGCGAAGGCGAGCCAGAAGATGAAGCCGACGCCCGAGGAGGCGAGGGTGAAGCCCGCGAGGATCGGGTGGTCGTTGTGCCAGGTGGGGTACCAGGTGAGGATGGCGAGGAGGGAGGCGAGGGGGAGCACGATGGCGGAAACGCGGAGGCGGAAGGCGGCGCGTCGGAGACGGTCGGAGCGTCGGTTGGCGGACTCGGTGAAGATGCGTTTCCAGCCCCGGGTGAACTGGGCCCAGTTGCCGTACATGCGGCAGGACATGATGCCCCCGGAGGCGAGGAGGCCCGGCCTGTGGCCCTCCGCGAGGGTGAGGCGGGCGAAGGCGATGTCCTCGAGGAGTTCGTCCTTGACCGCTTCGTGGCCCCCGATGGCGTGGTAGGCGGTGGCGCGGAAGAGCATGAACTGGCCATTGGCGAAGGGGCGGGCCTTTTCGTCGTGGCGGTTGGCCCGGAGGAGGGGGTACATTCGGACGAGCTCGAGGCAGGCGACGGGCTGGACCGCGAACTCGAACCAGGCTCGGTGGGACTGGTCGGAGTGGAGGCTGAGGAGGTCGAGGCCCCGGCCTTCGAGCAGGGCGACGGTGGCGCGGAGGCAGGCGGGGTGGAGCTGGCAGTCGGCGTCGGTGAAGAGCAGGTAGTCCGCGGCGCGGGCGCTCTTGGAGCGGGTGACGCCGGCGTGGACCGCGTGGACCTTTCCGGCCCAGTCGGGGGGGCAGTCGGTGATCTCGATGATCTCGAAGCGGGGGTCGGCGTCGATGGCGGCTTCGGCGACGGCGCGGGTGTCGTCGGTGCAGCGGTCGAGGGCGAGAACGACGGTGAAGCCCGGGTGGTCCTGGGCGCGGAGGGAGCGGACGATGTCGGCGATGACGGCGCGCTCGTTGTGGGCGGGGATGACGACGCAGACGGCGCCCTCGGGGGTGCCCCGGTCGTCGGCGAGTTGGACCCCGTCGACGCCCCTGGGCAGGGAACGGATATTGGTGCGGATGATGGCGAGGGCGAAGCCCCAGTAGACGCCGCAGCAGACCGCGAGGCTGATGAGGATGGTGTGGAGGATGATCCAGAGGACAAGCATGGGGTCTGATTTGCTCCCGGAGCGTCGGTTTGGGGAGGGTAGACTCGCGGTATGGCAGCGAAGGATTCCGGACATTCTGGCGGCGTGGCGGGCGGGGGCGCCGGTGAGACTCCCGGCTTCGACGGGGTCGACGGCGGCTTCGGGCTGGAGCTCGGGGTGCGCGTGTTCTCGACGAAGGAGCTGCGGGAGATCGACCGGCTGGCGACGGAGGAGTTCGGGCTGCCCTCGGTGGCGCTGATGGAGCACGCGGCGACGCAGCTTTCGGAGGCGACGGCGCGGGTGCTGACGATCTTCGAGCAGAGGCGGGTGGTGGTGGTGTGCGGGCCCGGGCGGAACGGGGGGGACGGGCTGGCGGCGGCGCGGCATCTGGACGCGATCGGGTGCGATGTGCACGTGGTCGTGATGGGTCCGGTGGGCGCGATTTCGGGCGATACCGCGGTGCAGCTGAACGCGTGCCTGAAGGCGGGGATCAGCCTGGTCGAGGTGACCGGGGCCATGACGCAGGGGGAGCTGGACGCTGCGGTGCTGGGGGTGGAGGAGGCGGCGCTCGACAGCGAGGAGGGGGTGGAGGGGCCCGGGGCGCTGGTCGATGCGATTTTCGGGACGGGGCTGAGCCGAGCGCCGGAGGGGCTGGCGCGGGAGTTGATCGAGCGGATCAACGGGCTCGGGGCTGGGGGCGTGACGGTGATCGCTGCGGACGTGCCCAGCGGGCTTCGGGCGGACACGGGTGAGCCCTTCGAGGCGTGCGTGCGTGCGGACCTGACGGTGACCTTCGCGGGCCTGAAGCGTGGGTTCCTGGAATTGCGTGCGCAGCCCTGGCTGGGCGAGGTGATGGTGGCGCCGATCGGGGCGCCGCGTGCGTTGGTGGAGCGGTTCGGGGAGGCTATGGAGCCGGACTGGCCGGACCGGTTCGGTCGTGAGCCCGAGGAGGAGGGGGAGGGCCCTCTCGATCCCCCCGAGGGCTCGGGTCGTGCGGCGAGCCGGTCTTGAGGCGTTGGTCGTGAGGAGATCGCGATGCAGGTGAGGATGGAGCTGAGCCGGATCCTGATTCGCGAGCTTGTGGATCACCAGATCATCGAGCTGCGCGAGGTCCTGGAGGGGGAGGATGAGGGGGACGACGATGCGTCTCCGGCGTTCGACGACGCGGCGCGGCGGTTCCCGATCGTGATCGGGCTGCCGGAGGCGCAGGCGATCGAGCGGCGGCTGAAGGGGATCACGATCAAGAGGCCCCAGACGCACGATCTGCTGGGGAATGTGATCGATCAGCTCGGGGGGTCGCTGGAGTCGATCTGCATCAACGACCTTTCGGAGCACACGTTCTTCGCGGTGCTGCGGGTGCGCAAGGAGAACGGCGAGGTGGTGGAGATCGACAGCCGGCCCAGCGACGCGATCGCGCTCGGGATCGCGGGGGGGGTGCCGATTTTCGTCGAGGACCACGTGCTGTCCGCGGCGACGGAAGAGCCGGAGCCCCCGTTTTGACCCTGGAGCCTTCGATGGAGGACGGGACGGACCTGAGCCCCCGCGTGGTTCCCGAGGTGTACCTGACGGCGGGTACGCCCGGCATCGGCGGGCGGCTGAAGGAGCGCGCGGAGGACTTTGTGGTGGAGGAGCTGCCCCTGTACGACCCGAGCGGGTCCGGGGAGCACATCTACCTGCTGGTCGAGAAGCGCGGGATGACCGCGATGGAGATGCTGGGGGTGGTGGCCCGGCACTTCGGCGTGGGGATGCGGGCGCTCGGGTACGCGGGCCTGAAGGACCGCGTGGCGATCACGCGGCAGGTGGTGTCGGTGCACGTGCCTGGGAAGAGGATCGAGGACTTTGCCCAGCTGCAGCACCCGAGCGTGAGCGTTTTGTGGGCGGACTACCACGACAACAAGCTGCGCCGGGGGCATCTTTCCGGGAATCGGTTCAGCATCCGGGTGCGGGGGGTGTCGGCGATAGCGGTGGTGCAGGCCAAGCAGGTGATGGCGGCGCTCGAGCGGGTGGGGGTCCCCGACCGGTTCGGCGAGCAGCGGTTCGGGTATCTCCTGAATAACCATCTCGTAGGGCGGGGGCTCTTCCTGGCGGACTTCGAGGGGGCGGTGCGGGCGCTCCTGGGCCCGCACGGGTCGGCGCCCGATGCGCAGCGGGAGGCGCGGGAGCTTTTCCTCAAGGGGGACTACGCGGGGGCGCGGCGGGCGTTCCCCAGGCGGTTCCGGACGGAGCGGGCGGTGCTGGGGGCGCTCGCGAACGGGGAGGGGTGGGAGCAGGCGGCGGGGGCGATCCCGGAGGATGTGCTGCACTACTACCACTCCGCGTTCCAGTCGGCGGTGTTCAACGCGGTGCTGGATGAACGGGTGGGCGAGGGGCTCTTGGGTGAGCTCAGGGCGGGAGACGTGATCGTGAGCGAGCGCGGGCGCGGGGGGCGCGAGGTGGACGAGGCGGTGCTCGCGGACCCGGAGGTCAGGAAGGATCTTGAGAGCCTCGAGATCTCGGCGTCGGGGCCCATGTGGGGCTCGCGGATGAAGCGGGCGAAGGGGGCGACCGACGAGGCGGAGGTGCGGGCGCTGCGCTCCTTCGGCGTGCGGCCCGAGGACCTTGGCCGGTGGGAGGGGGAGGCGGACAGCATGCTGGGTGGGACGCGTCGCCCTCTGCGGGTGGCGGTGCGGAATGTCGAGGTGGAGGGGGGCGTCGACGAGCACGGGAGCTACGTGCGGTGCGCCTTTGACCTGCCCCGGGGGGCGTTCGCGACGACGGTGATGGGCGAGGTGATGAAGCCCGGGATCGAGGAGATCCGGGCTGCGATGACGCGGGACGCGAGCGAGGACGAGCAGGAGGACGGGCGTGGCTGAGGGGGTATCGGTCGTGGTCTTCGACTGGGGGGGCGTCCTGATCCGGATCTGCCGGAGCCTCGAGGAGGCATGCCTGCGCCTTGGGATCGAGCATCGCGCCGTGGCGGCGCACCCGGAGCTGCGGGTGAGCCGTAAAGAATTGAGCGGGCAATACCAGCTCGGGCTGATGGGGTGCGACGAGTACTTTCGCGCCGCGGCGGAGCGGACGGGCGGGGCGTACACCGAGGTGGAGATCCGGGCGATCCACGACGCGTGGCTGATCGGGGAGTACGAGGGCGTGGGCGACCTGGTCGATGAGCTGCACGGGGCGGGGCTGGCGACGGCGCTCCTCAGCAATACCAACGCGGGGCACGCCTTGCGACAGGCGACGACGAACAGGGACGGGGGGCTGGAGTTTCCGACCCCCGCAAAGCTGCGGTTCCGGGCGATGAGCCACGAGATGGGGATCGCGAAGCCCGACGCCGGGATCTACCGGGCGGCGGCGGCGCTCTTCGGGATGACGGGTCGGGAGAGGGAGCTTCTGTTCTTTGACGATCTGGAAGAGAACATCGAGGCGGCGCGGGCGTGCGGGTGGCGGGCGGAATTGATCGACCACGAGGCCGATACCACAGCGCAGATGCGGGCGGCGCTGGCGGGGCACGGGGTGGTGCTCCGGTAGGGCTTTTTCTACCGCTCCGTAGCGCCCTCCGGGCGCACACGCGCTCTTGTACGGCCGCGCCGGATGGAATCCGGCGGGCCTGAAGGGACCCACGCCGCTACGCCTGAGGCGGAGCTGCTCTCGGTCAGGCTCGGGCGGAGTCGACTTCGGGGGGGATGAGGTCGGCGAGTTCTTCGGCGAGCAGGCCGGCAGAGGCGTGGTGCACCTGGGCCCAGCGTTCGGCGGCCCGCGCGTGGAGCTCGACACCCACGCGGGACGCGTCATAGAGATCGAGCGGGCGGTCTTGGGGGCGGGGCAGGGTGATGCTGCCGATCGCGGCGGGGCCTTCGGGGACGAACTGGGCGATGAGGCCCGCGATGACGCCTGTGAGGACATCGCCCGTTCCCGCGGTGGCGAGGCAGGGGTGGCCCCCTTCGCAGGTCCAGGTGCGGTGCCCGTCGCTGACGACGGTGCCCCGGCCCTTCAGGACGACGATGCAGCCCAGACGCTGGGCGAGTTGCTCGGCAGCGGTTCCGCGCTCTGCATCGCTCGTCGGGTCGGCCTTGATGCCCAGGGGGACTGCGAGGCGGCGGAACTCGCCCGGGTGGGGCGTGAGGACGAGGGGGGCGCGGACATCGGGGGCGAAATCGGGGATGGACGCGAGGGCGTTCAAGGCATCCGCGTCGGCGACGACGGGGGTTTCGGTCTGCGCGAGGACGCGGAGGACGAGGTCGCTGACGCCCTCAGCGTCGCCCAGGCCCGGGCCCAGGGCGATGACGGTGGCGTTCTCCGCTGCGGCGTCGAAGGCGGAGGCGGCTTCGTGGCGGACCAGCGAGCCATCGGGCTCGACGGGGAGGCAGAGGCCGGTCGCGGAGGGGCAGAGGCTGAGGATGGCGTCGACGATGGGCCTTGGCGCAAGGACCCGGGCGAGGCCGGCGCCGGTGCGGAGGGCGGCGCGGGCGGTGAGCGCGGGGGCACCCAGCATGCGCCGGGCGGGGGTGGCGCAGCCCCCGATGACGAGGACGGTGCCGAAGGTGCCCTTGTGTCCCCTTGGGTCGCGGGCGGGGAGCTTTGGCCAGGCGCCGGCCCCTGCGTCCATCAGCGGGTCTCCCCGACCTCGATCGCGAGGCGGCCCAGGAGCGGGGCGAGCTCGGCGAGGCCCCCGACGGGGCCGGCGTCCTCGAGGGCGCTGACCGCGAGGGCGATGTGGACAGCGTTGTAGCCCCGGGGGCCCGGGAGGGTGGCGTCGAGGTCGTACCAGCGCGAGACGCCCTGTTCGTCCTGGAGCAGGGCCTGGGTCCACATGTGGTAGCCGAAGATGTCGCGGCCCCCGGCGAAGGCGTCGGCGTAGATGAGCCCGCTGACGACGCGGCTCGGGATGCCCCGGGCTCGGAGGAGAGCGGCGAGGAGGACCGCGTGCTCGGTGCAGTCGCCCTCGCCCGAGCGGGCGGTCTCGCTGGCGGTGGCGAAGCCCACGGAGAGGTCCTTGCTGACGATGTGGCCGTGGACGAAGCGTCGGAGCTGCTCCGCGATGCGGTCGGGCGGGAGCCGGCCCATGTCCCCCACTGCTCGGCGCGCCAGGGCGGAGACAGCGGGGTCGTCGTGGGCGAGATAGGCGGTGGAGGCGGTGTAGAAGGCGACGTCGGTCTCGTCGCCCGCCGGCTCGGGCGGGCTGTTCATGTCGATGGTGACGCGGGCGGAGCCTGCGTCGAGGCGCTCGGCGCGCTGGTAGCCCGTGGAGGGGAGAGGGGGGAGGTCGCCCTCGGTGGAGCGGACGATGAACTCGGCGAAGCGGGTGCGGTGGGCGTTTCGGATGGGGCGGGAGGGGGTGATGAAGAGGCTCGCCATCATCTCCGGAGCGGCGGCGGCGGGGGTGCCCGTCGCGGTTTCGCGGTCGGAGGCGGTGACGGTGAGGTCGAAGCCCCCGAAGGCGGTCTCCATCTTGAGGGGGTCGCCTTTGGCGTCGAGCCACTCGGTGGTGGTGATGCCGGGCTGGGAGTCGGCGATGGACGTGCAGCGGAAGGCCTCGACCTCGCGTCCGGCGATGTCGAGGATGGTCTTCTCGATGTCGCTGCGGATGGCGCTGGTGACGCGGAGGCCGGAGAGGGGGTCGATGGAGCGGAGGGTGATCTCCTTGGCGCCGGCGTTGAGCCTGGCGGCGAGGAACCGCGAGGCGGCGGCGGGTGTGAGCCAGGTGCCCTCGGGGCGGTCGAGTGTGGAGGACCGCTCGTTCCCGGCGCTGCCGACGGTCTGGACGATGCCCTCGTCGGTGAAGCGGTAGGTCTGGGTGCTGGGGGCTCCTCCGAGGGTGGTCGTGGCGGCCATCTCGATGGGCTCGCCCTCGAGGGTCTCCTCGAAGCGGGTGTCGATGCGGAAGCTGAGCTCGAGGTCACCCCTGCGGACGCGGAGTTCCATCTGGCTGGTGGTGGTGACGGTGTCGTCGTCGACGGTGCGGGTGGAGTGCATCCACCCGGCGGGCTGGCCCATCATCTCGAGGGTGTACCAGCGGTCGAGCGGGGCGACGCCGGCGATCTGGCCCAGGGCGAGCGCGGGGGCGACGAGGCTGAGGAGGAGGAGGATCGCGGAGAGGGGCGCGACGCGGGCGCGGTGGGTCGTCATGCGGCGAGTGTACGGGCGGGCCGGCACCGACGCGGGTGGGGTGGGGGTGGGGTAGGGTGGGATGGGCATGGGGTGGGGTGCGTCGGGGGCGGGTACAGTCTTTCCGTGATCGATACGCACTGCCACCTGACCTTCCGCGACTTCGCGGGCGATGTGCCCGGGGTGCTGGCGCGGGCCCGGGCTGCGGGCGTCGTGGGCGCGATCTCGATCTCGACGACGACGATGGACTGCCTGGATGCGCTCGCGGTGGCGGAGGCGCACGCGAACGTGTGGTGCACCGCGGGGATCCACCCCCTGCACAGCCACGAGGGGCCTCACGCGTGGGCGAACCTGAGGCGGGTCGCGGAGAGCCCGAGGTGCGTGGCGTGGGGCGAACTGGGGCTCGACAACCACTACGACGAGCCCGCGCGGGAGATCCAGCGGGCGGTGCTGGCGGAGCAGCTCGCGCAGATCGAGGCCTGGAGCGCGGCGGGGCTGGACAAGCCTGTGGTGGTGCACTGCCGTAAGGCGGTCGGTGATCTCCTGCCGATCCTGCGGGCGAGCCGGCTTCCGGCGGAGCGGTTCGTGTTTCACTGCTTCACGGAGTCACCTGATGATGCGAGGCGGGTGCTGGACTTCGGGGCGTGCATCAGCTTCACCGGTGTGGTGACGTATCGGAACGCGCAGGAGGTCGCGGAGGCGGCGACGCTGGTGCCGGACGACCGGATCATGGTCGAGACGGATGCGCCGTTCCTGAGCCCGGAGCCGGTGCGGGGCAAGCGGCCCTGCGAGCCCGCGTACGCGGCGCACACGGCGCGGCGGCTGGCGGAGATCCGGGGGGTGGACCCCAAGACCTTCGAGCGGCTGATCGACGAGAACACGCGCCGGTTCTTCGGCATCGAGATTCCGGATGGGCCGGGGTTCTCGGGGGCTCGGAAGTGAGCTCGCTGCTTGCGCAGAGCGCGACGGCGGACCTCGGGGGGTGGCTGCACACGCTGTCGCCCTTTGCCCTTCGGATCTCGGGCGGGTTCGGGGTGCGGTGGTACGGGCTGAGTTACATTCTCGGGTTCGTGCTCGGGTGGTGGGTGCTCAAGCAGCTCGCGCAGCGCGGGCTCGTGCTGATCCCGGCGGAGCGCGTGGGTGAGGCGATCGTGACGGTGATCATGGGCGTCCTGATCGGGGGGCGGCTCGGCTACTGCCTCTTCTACCAGCCCGGGCTGTTCGTCGATTTCGACGGGTCGTTCCCGTTCTGGGGCGTCCTCAAGATCCACGAGGGGGGGATGGCTTCGCACGGGGGGATGATCGGGGTGACGGCGGCGGCGTGGTGGGTGAGCCGTGGGTTCAAGGTGGAGGGCGGCGAGGGAGGATCCGGCGAGCGCGTGGGCCGGTGCCCGATGCTGCATGTGATGGATGCGCTGGCGCTGGTCGCGCCGATCGGGGTCTTTTTCGGGCGCGTGGCGAACTTCATCAACGGCGAGCTCCTTGGGAAGATCGTGGCGGCGCCGGGGCAAGCGGCGCCGTGGTGGGCGGTGCGGTACCCGCAAGAGGTCGTCGACGCGGGGCATGCGCCGGCGCTGAGTGATGAGCAGGGGTGGGCGCTGGATCGCCTGGTGAGCGAGACCGCCCCGACCGCGGCGACCTTCGAGGAGGGGTACCGGCGGGTGATGGAGCGGGTGTGGGCGGGCGACGCGGAGACGATCGCTCGCCTGGAGCCCCTGCTGAGCGCCCGGCACCCTTCGCAGCTCTACCAGGCGGTGGCGGAGGGGCTGGTGGTGGGCGCGGTCGTGTGGGGGGTCTTCCGGGAGCCCAGGAGGCCCGGGGTGGTGAGCGCGTGGTTTCTGATGACGTATGGTGTGCTGCGGATCGCGACGGAGTTCTACCGCCTGCCGGACGCGCATCTGGCCAGTGCGCGCGTGCTGGGGTTGAGCCGTGGGCAGTGGCTGAGTGCGCTGATGATCGTGCTGGGGGCGGGGCTTTTGCTGTACGCGGTGCGGTCGGGGCGGGAGCGGCTGGGGGGGTGGGCGGGGGGGGGGGGGGGGGGGGGGGGGGGGGGGGGGGGACGGCGCGGCGGGCGGCGTGAGGAGTGACGCGGCGCGCGTGCTCGGCTGTGTGCGCAGCCTTGAGGTCTTCGGTTCGTGGCCTACCTCGCTGGCGCGAGGTTGACCACGGCACCCGGCGTCTTTGGTAGTCTGGGCCGGCGCTGGCGCTCGGGGCTGGCGGGGGTCATTTCTCGCCTTTTTCGCGGCTGACGAAGCCCAGGCCCCAGGTGGCGATGAAGCCCAGGGCGATGAGCCCGAGGGCGCCGCCGATCTCGAGGGGACCGGGGGTGAAGAGGCGTTCTTCCCAGTCCTTGGGGTCGTCGAACTCCGCGAGGTTGTCTTCGGTGATGACGATGCCTCCCAGGGTGTCGCCGGGTTTGGGCTCGACGCCCCGCTTGAAGGGGTAGAGCCCTGCGGGGGCGGCGATGAGGAGGCCCAGGAGGACGCCCAGCGTGGCCTTCTCGTAGCGGTGGAGGACGAACTTGAGGGCGTTGCTGACGACGACCACGCCCACCACGACGCCGATCCCGACGGGGACGACGACACCCAGGGTCGCGAGGGCGCCCGCGACATCCGCGTCCCGTGCAGCGGAGACGAAGTCCTTGATGGCGGCGATGATGGTCTCGTACTGGCCCAGCAGGAGCAGGAGGTAGGCGCCGCTGACGCCCGGGAGGATCATGGCGCTGGCGCCGGCGACGCCACCGAGAAAGAGCATGATGGCGTTGCTCGATCCGGCGGGGCCCCCGGCGGGCTGGGTGGACTGGAGCACGACGAGCCCGAGCATGACGAGGAGGCCCGCGACCATTCCGGCGTAGGCGGCGCCCGTCATGGGGCGGACGAGGCGGAGCATGATCGGGACGCCCCCGAGGGTGAGCCCGATGAAGAGGCTGTACATCGCCCAGCGGGCCTCCGCGAGCCCGACGCTGACGGCGCCCGCGAGCCCGCCGATCGCGATGACCGCGGCGAGCACGACGACCCCGAGGACGGTGATGGAGGCGACGTTGAGACGGAGGCGGGTGATGTCCCCGATGGCGTCGATGAACCGCTCGTAGACGCCCGCGGCGACGAGCATGGTGCCCCCGGAGATGCCCGGGACGAGGTTGGCGAGGCCCATGAGCCCCCCCCCGACGGCGCAGCGGGCCAGGATGGCGGGCCGGAGGGGCTCCCTGGCGGGCCCGGCGGGGGTATCCCGCCCTTCCGCATCGGTTTGTGCCGATTCGCCCGGTGCTGCGTCGTTGCGCGTGCTCTTCATCGCCTGCCCCCTCTGGTCCGACCTGCTCCGACGGCCCTGTCCGGCGGCCCGGAGCGGGCCACCCGTATCATCGAGCCCGCAGGGTAGATCCGTACTCACACCGGCAGGAGGCACTCATGAACATCCTCGTCACCGGCGGCGCCGGCTACATCGGCTCGCACGCGGCCCAGCACCTCCTGAACGCGGGGCACAAGGTGGTGGTGGTGGACAACCTGCGCCGGGGTCACCGGCCCGCGGTCGACCGGCTGAAGGCGTCGCTGCCCGAGGGGGAATCGCGCCGGATGCACTTCGTGGAGGCGGACACGGACGACAAGGACCAGATGGTGTCGGTGCTGGCGGGGCACGGGATCGAGGCGGTGATGCACTTCGCGGCGCTGGCGTATGTAGGCGAGAGCGTCACGGAGCCCCTGCGGTATCACCACAGCAACACCGCGGCGGCGATCTCGCTGCTCCGGGCGGTGGACGAGGTG
This sequence comes from Phycisphaerales bacterium, assembly GCA_036788215.1. Classification (GTDB taxonomy): domain Bacteria; phylum Planctomycetota; class Phycisphaerae; order Phycisphaerales; family UBA1924; genus DAIQNV01. The sequence goes on from DAIQNV010000052.1 coordinate 12,062, forward strand.
GGCGTGCAGAAGTTCGTCTTCAGCTCCACCTGCGCGACCTACGGGGAGCCGGAGGAGGTGCCGATCCGGGAGACGGAGAAGCAGCGCCCGATCAACCCGTACGGGTGGTCGAAGCTGCACGTGGAGCACGTGCTGAGGGATTACGGGAACGCGTGCCGGGTGAACGGTAAGCCCTTTGCCTACGTGGCGCTGCGGTACTTCAACGTCGCGGGCGCGGACCGGACGGGGCTGCTGGGCGAGTGGCACGAGCCCGAGACGCACCTGATCCCGCTCGTGCTCTTCGCGGCGATGGGCAGGCGGGAGAGCATCACGGTCTTCGGGGAGGATTACGACACCCCGGACGGGACCTGCGTCCGCGACTACGTGCATGTCGAGGATCTCGTGGCGGCGCACGCGCTGGTGCTGGGGCACCTCAGTCCGGGGGATGAGCGGTTCTACAACCTGGGCATCGGTCGGGGCTATTCTGTGAAAGAAGTGATCGACGCGGCCCGTTCCGTCACCGGGCGCGATATCCCGGTCACGAAGGGCGAGCGTCGCCCGGGGGATCCCCCGATGCTGTACGCGGATCCCGCCCGCATCCAGGCGGAGCTGGGCTGGAAGGCACAGATCACCGACCTCCGGGAGATCATCGAGTCCGCATGGAACTGGTACCAGGCTCATCCCAACGGGTACAGCGACAGCGCGGCCACCTGATGCGCACGGGCGCGGGGCGTGGTGTCAGCGCAGGGGCCCTGGCGGGGCTGGCGCTGTGGCTGCCGGCCTGCCTGACGGTGCAGCCTCCGGGGCTGGATGTGCCCCGGAGCGGGATGCAAGGGGCAACGCCCGACGCGTCGGCGCCTGCGGATCTTGAGCCGGCAGGTGGGGCGGGTGGGGCGGGCGATGCGGTCGCGATGTGGCCCTCGCGGTGGGCGGACGACCGGAACCCCAAGGGGGTGGTCGTCGAGCTCCCGGGGACGCACGATGCCTGGCGGGGCGTGCGGCTCGGGCGGTTTCATGATTTGCGCCCGGACGACGTGGACCGGCAGGTGCTCGCGAGGCTGGCTGAGAATCGCGTGGGCCCGGGGGGGTATCGCTTCCGGATGGAGGGGCCCGGGGGGTACATCTTCGTCCCCGACCCGGCGAGACGCGACGCGATCGCGCCCGATGAGCACGCGGCGGTGTTCGTCTCGGGGAGCGTGGTCGATGAGGCGGAGTCGACGCCCGGCGAGCCGGAGGAGCGGGTGCGCATCCAGCGGACCTGGGCGACGCTGCACCACGGGCCCGGGGACGACGCGGAGACACGGGGGCTGGTCGTCGTCGCGCCCGGTCTTTTCGGCGTGCCCGAGCCGGTGATCGGCTCGGTGGTCCGGGCGTTTCGCAACGCGGGGTGGAGCGTGCTGCGGGTGTCGGCCCCTCCGTCCGGGTTCACGGAGCGGACGGCGCTGCTGATGTACGAGTTCCGGCGCGTCGAGGGGACGGAGACGGAGTACGAGCTCCGCCTCGAGGGCCCGGCGGGCGAGTTTGCCCGGGTCTCCGACACGCGGGTCGCGGAATATGCCTACGCGGTCGAGGGGCTGGTCGGGTGGGCTCGGGAGCGGCACCCGGAGCTTGCGGGCTCGCCCGCGGCGCTCGTGGCGATGAGCGCCGGCGCGATGTCGGCGCCCGCGATCGTGGCGCGGGCCCCGGAGCTCTTTGGTCCCGTGGCGCTGATCGCGGGTGGTGGGGACATCCTCACGATCACCGCGACGAGCTCGTACACCCCCATGGTCGATGCGGTGAAGCTCGAGTGGGGGTTCCTCAACCATGATCGCTACGGCGTCCCCTTTGCCGAGTCGCTCGACGCGGCTTCGGAGCACTACCTCAAGGCGTCGACGCTCGACCCCCTGCACCTGACCGCGACGCTGCGGGACCGGCCTTTGCTGATGCTGCAGGGCACGAATGATCGGGCCGTGCCTTCCGAGCAGGGCGACCGGCTGTGGGAGGCGCTCGGGCGTCCGGAGCGGTGGCTGACGCCCCTGGACCACGGGGCACTGTTCCTCGGGCTGTGGATGTGGACGCCCCGGCTCGTCGACTGGCTCGACAGGGTGGACCGGGCGGGCGGGGACGCCCCGTGACGGATCGACTCTTTGGCGCCGTCGTGAGCCCGTATCACCTGACCAGCCGTGAGGCGCCGGCGCTCGCGGCGCTGCAGCTGGCGGATTTCGTCGTCACGCTCCTGCCCGCGCCGATGCACGGGAGGGCGGGTGCGACGGTCGATGCGGACCGGACCACCCTGGCTGCGGTCGAGGCGCCGCGGTACGCGGAGCTGATGGACTCGTGGGCGTGGTCGGCGCCGCTCTTTCGGGAGGGCGTCCTGGGCTCGGCCTTCGCGGGGGAGGACGCGGCGGACGATGCGCGGCACGCCTGCGACCGGATCGAGGACGAGCCCTGGCTGGCGGGGCTGCGTCCCCTGGTGCGCCCGGAGCTCTTTGATGATGACCGGACCTACCTGGCCGCGGTGGCGCGGGATGTCCTGAAGGGCGGGCCGGACCCGGCGCTGTCGATCCCTTTGGCGGCGGGGCTGGACGCGTTCGCGGCGCGTCATGCGCTGATGGTGGCGCGGGGGGCGCCCTCGTCCGTGGTGCAGAAGGCGGAGGCGAGGCTCGCGCGCCGGCGGGCGTCGGTGGTGCTGCCGGCCCTTGTGCAGGCGTCCGCGGAACGGCTGCTGCTCGCCCGGGCGCTCCTGGATGATGCGCTGGTCCCGCTGCGGGAGGGGCTGGCGGACCTGGCGGCGAGCGAGGGGGCCTCGGCGGACCTCTCTCGGGCGGCGGAGCGGTACGCGGAGGCGTTCAGCCTGGAGCGGGAGGATCTGCTGGCGCCGCCCGGGCCCCGGGACGACCTCGATGAGGTGCGCCCGGTGGAGGGGACGATCGCGCTCTCGGTGGTGGACCTGCCCCCGGACGCGGTGTTCACGAGTTCGGTCTCCGCAGCGGCGATGCTGACGAGCCCGGACGCGCGGGCGTCGATCCCGGATGCGCCGACGGTGGCGGCGCTGCCTTGCACGGCGCTGATCATTAAGGTGCTGGGGCGGAGCTAGCGGGGCTCATGACGGCGTGAGTGTTGCGGGTCATGGCGTCGATCACGTCGCGCGCAGTAGGCGCGCGAACCTCAGGGCGCCGGCGTCGTCGGCCCGGCGATGGCGTCTCGGAAGTCTCGGATGATGCTCACGCCGGGTCCCGAGCAGCAGCAGGCGGAGAGCAGCACCGCGACGATCAGAACGCGCACCACGATGTTGAGGAGCGGCTCGTCCCACCCCGTGAGCCTGTTCCACGCGGTCATGTACCACCCGCCGGCTCGCCGGATCACGCCTCGGCGCCGGCGGCGCGGGACGGGGCGGTAGCTGAAGTACTCGCCACGGATCGCCACGATCGGGTTGCTCAGGGCGCACTCCGGACATTTGACCGGACGCTGACGCAGGTCGGCCCCGTCGAGGTCGTAGCCGCACCCGCTGCACAGAGGCGGGTACAGGCCTCGCGGCGGGCTCTTTGATCGTCGGAACCACCTCGGCATCGGATCGCAGGATAGCGGGGCCCGGATCGCCGACACCGGGATCTCTACCATTCGGGGACAGCATCAAGACCCGCACGCCGGAAGGCCCGCTCCATGCCGAATGCCCTCGCCCACGCGACCTCGCCCTACCTCCTGCAGCACGCGCACAACCCGGTGGACTGGCGGGAATGGGGGCCGCAGGCGTTCGCGGTGGCGCGGGAGCGCGGGCTCCCGATTTTCCTGTCGATCGGGTACTCGACCTGCTACTGGTGCCATGTGATGGAGCGGGAGTCGTTCGAGTCCGAGGACATCGCGCGGCTCATGAACGATCGCTTCATCCCGATCAAGGTCGACCGCGAGGAGCGGCCCGACATCGACGACATCTACATGGCGGCGACGCAGATCATGACGGGGCGGGGGGGCTGGCCCATGAGCGTTTTCCTCGAGCCCGAGACGCTGAAGCCCTTCTACACCGGGACGTACTTCCCGCCCGAGCCCAGGCACGGGATCCCCAGCTTCCCGCAGGTGCTGCAGGGGCTGTCCGGGGCGTGGAATGACCGGCGGGGGGAGGTGCTGCAGCAGGCGGAGAAGCTCGCGGGGGAGGTGTCGGCGTATCTCGCTGCGGAGCGGGAGCCCGTGGCGGTGGGCGAGCGGCAAATCGGGCAGGCGGTGGGCGCCCTCCTGCAGATGCACGACACGACGGACGGGGGCTTCGGCGGGGCGCCGAAGTTTCCGCAGCCGGTGTATCTCGACTTCCTGCTCGAGGTCGCCGACGCGGCGGACGAGACGACGCGGAACGCGATCGACACCGCGCTGACGCGGACGCTCGACCGCATGGCGATCGGCGGGCTCTTCGACCAGGCGGGGGGCGGGTTCCACCGCTACTGCGTCGACAAGACCTGGACCGTGCCCCACTTCGAGAAGATGCTGTACGACAACGCGCAGCTCGCGAGCGTGTACTGCCGTGCGGCGGCGGTGTACAACGACCCCTTCTACGCTCGGATCGCGCGGCGGACGCTGGACTACGTGCTGCGGGAGATGACGGACGACACGGGGCGCTTCTTCAGCGCGCAGGACGCGGAGGTCGCGGGGCACGAGGGGCTGAACTACCTGTGGACGAAGGCCGAGGTGGATTCGCTGCTTGATGATGAGCTCTATGTACTCGCCAAGGAGCTCTACGATCTCGACCACCCGAACTTCCAGGACCCCCACCACCCGGGGGATGCGCCGAAGGCGGTGCTGAGGCTCGCCGACCGGCCGGACAAACTCGCACAGAAGCACAGGCTCTCGGAGGCGGAGTTCGTGACGCGACTGGGGGCGATCAACGACGCGTTGCTCGCGGCTCGCCGGGACCGTGTGCAGCCTCACACGGACGACAAGACCCTCGCGGCGTGGACCGGGATGATGATCGTCGCCCTGCTGGATGGGTACGCCCTGCTGGGTGAGGAGCGGTACGCGGATGCGGCGCAGAAGGCGGGCGACTTCGTGCTCGCGCACATGCGGGCCGAGGGGGGGCTCCTCGTTCGCGCGTGGCGCGACGGGAAGAGCTCGGGCCCGGGCGTCCTCGAGGACCACGCGTGCGTGCTGCGGGCGCTGCTCGCGCTGCACACCGCGGGGCTGGGCGACGGGAAGTACCGCGAGGCGGCCCGCGAGCTTGCCGAGGTGACGCACGGGCACTTTGCGGATGCGGAAGGCGTGTACCACGACACGACGGAGGCCGGTGCAGACACGTTCGTCCGCCCGCGCACCTTCTACGACGGGGCGACGCCCTCGGGCGCGAGCACGATGCTGAACGCGCTGGTCTCCTTTGCCCGGGCGGACGCGCAGGGCCCGTGGCTGGACCGCGCCGTCGCCCTGACGCGCGCCCTCTCGGCACCGATCGCGGATCAGCCGGTCAGCGCGATCAACGCAACGCGGGCGCTGCTGAGGCTGCTGCAGATCGACCCGAAGCTCGCTCAGAAACTCGCGGAGAACGCGAGGGAGGCCGAAGTCATGCCCGACAAGCGCCGACAGGCCCAGCCCGTCGAGGTGTACGCGGATACCGAGCGTGTCACCGTCACCAGCGACCAGCCGGGGGAGGTCAACCTCGTCATCCGCGTGGCGGAGGGGTACCACATCTTCGCTGCGGAGCCCGCGCTCGCGAAGGCGATGCCCCTGGACGCGGTGAAGAACCTGATCCCGCTGCGCGTGGGCCTCGTCTCGGGGCAGGGCGTGGCGGTGTACGCCGACTACCCGGAGGGCGAGCCCTACGGGAAGGAGCTGATCGGGGAGGATGACCTGCGGGTGCACACCGACACGATCGAGCTGCGGGTCGCGCTGGAGAAAGCCGATGGCGTCGGTCCGACGCCCGGCAACCCGATCCTGGGCATCACGGTGCAAGCGTGCACGGAGACGGAGTGCCTTGAGCCCCAGACCTTCGAGCTGGATGTGGCGATCGATGTGACCTGAGCCGCAACGGGGCTGCCGCAGGCTGCTCGCCAGCCGGTGTCTTTACGCCGCCTTCGCCCCGGCGATCGCGACGCCGGTGAGCACCAGCGCGGTGACATCGTCGGGCTGGTGCAGCGAACCGGCCTGCTCGTCGAGCGAGCGGACGATGGCATCGACCGCGGGGCCGGAGCCGTCGCGCAGGCAGGCGCGGGCGAGGCCCGTGAGGCGGTCGACATAGGTCCGCGTGGGGACGCGGAGGCCGTGGGCGTCGGCATCCTTCTTGGGGAAGGCGACCTCCCACCCGTCGCTGAAGAGGACCAGCGACCGCCCGGCTTCGAGCCTGATGACCACCTCGCCGAACTGGGCATCGGGGAAGACGCCCAGCAGGGGCCCGTCGGTCTCGATCCGCTCCGCCTCGCCCGAATCGCCCGCGAGGATCGGCGGGGGGTGGCCCGCGCCCGCGATGGTCACCGTGCGGTCGCGCCGGTCGTAGACCGCGTAGACCGCGGTCGCGAAGCGGTCGCTCGCGCCGGGGCGGGTCGACATGTCGTGGTTGAGCCTGGCCAGCGCCTCGCCCGGGGGGATGACCCGAAGACGCGAGCCGATCCGTTCCACCTTGGGCAGCGCCCGGCTGATGAACAGGGTCAGCATCGCGGCGGGCACGCCATGCCCCGCGGCGTCGGCCAGGAAGATGCCCACGCGGTCCTCATCGAGTTCCTCGACATCGAAGACATCTCCGCTGACATAGCCGGCGGGCCGGTAGATGACGCCCACCTCGAGCCCGGGGATCTCCGGGACGGGGCGGTGCGCGAAGTTCTGCTGCACCCGGGCGGCTTCACGCAGCTCGGTTTCAAGAGCGTCGAGCTCCGCCTGCACGCGTCCCTGGGCGCGGTGGCCCTGGCCCGCTTCCTTCACGAGCCGGTCGATCAGGGGCTGGCGGCCCATGGCGCCGAGCAGGGTGGCGGCGGCGCGGGTCGGGTCGTGGCCCGCGACGATGCCGAACCCGAGCTCGGTGAGTTCCGCGGCGCGATCGAGGGCGTCAACACAGGCCTCGTGCTCCGCGACGAAGACCGCGGGGATGCGTGCCTCGTCGAGCTGGTGCGCCAGACGCACGACGCCCTCGGCGCCGTCGGAGGCGCAGACCATCACGCCTTGGATCGTGGACGCCTCGTCGCCCGCCAGTGCCGCGGAGAGCGCCTCGGCGGACATCCGCTCCACCCGGGCCCCTGCGGCGCCGACGACGGTGGCGCAGGCACGCTCGAACAGATCGGACCAGACCGCGGCGTCGCCACGCTCGGCCCCGCCTGCGCGAACAAAGACGAGCCGGGACCCAACCCCCGCGCCCGCGTCGACCGGCTCGGCTGTGGATCGACGCTCGGTCACACGGGACTCCCGCACGCGACCGGCGCACCGCCCCCGAGGGGGATCGACCGCCGGTCATCGTGGGGGAATCGACCTATCGAGCCATCGCCTTAAGGCGTTCCAGATCAAGGGCGATCTGGTCGCCCTCCTCCACCCCCAACTCGGCGATCATCCCCCCACGCAGCTCGATCGCGAACTGGGCCCCGTAGCGGCTCCCGTACCGCTTCAGGCGGAGTTCGTAGGCCATCTCGGACTCATCGGGGCGACGGGGCTCGTCCACCTCCATCGCGTGGGTCGCGACGACGCGGCCGGAGCCATCGAGGAACATGATGTCGATCGGGACGAGGCAATCCCGCATGACGAAGAAGCGGCGGTCGGATCTCGGGAAGATGAAGATCATCCCCCCGTTCTCGGGAATGCTTTCTCGCCCGCTCAACCCCTGGGTCCGCTTAGCGTCGTCCGCGGCGATCTCGAGGTCGAAGGCCCGGCCCTCGATCCTCACCCGCTCGTACCCGGGGGGGACGGCGGTCTCGCCGCAGCCAGGCAGGCCCAGCCCGAGCCCGCACAGGACCGCCCACGCCATCACCGCCATCCGACTCAGCTCGATCGCAGCCATAGGTCATCCGCCTCCGTGCACACCATATCGCGCCGGGGGAGCCCACCCACCTCGAACCGGTCCCGAAACTCCGTCGCGGTCATCTCATCGCGTTCCTGCGCCACCCCCGACCAGTACGCCATAAGCCCCACGACGCGTTCGGCGCGGACGCCCGCCGCCCGGTAGCTCGAGACGCGGGTGTCCCCGTGGCGCTTGGCGAGCCGGCGCCCGTCCTCCCCCACCACCAAGGGCAGGTGCCAGTACCCGGGCTCCGGCGCGAGCCCGAGGGCCCGGTAGAGCAGCAACTGGCGTCCGGTCGAGTCGACGAGGTCATCCCCGCGCACGACGCGGTCGACGCGGGCCCGCGCATCGTCGACCACGACCGCGAGCTGGTAGGCGGGCTGCCTGCGCTTGGTCCAGACGACGAAGTCGCCGACGCCCGACGCGACGTCGACGCGTTGCTCACGCCGGACTCCATCCTCGAACGCGATCTCGCCAGGCTCGACGACGAACCGCCAGTTGACATCCTCGCGATCGAACGGGGTCGGCCCCGTCGCGGGGCGCAACTCCGCGGGGAAGCGGCTCTCGCCCTCGCCCCGGTGCGGCGCGCTCATCGCGGCTTCGATCTCCCCGCGCGTCAGTTCGCAGGGGTAGACGAGCCCCCGGGCTGCGAGGCGGGCCATCGCGTCGCGGTACGGGGCGAGGTCGTGCGACTGCACGGTCGGCCCCTCGTCCCAGTCCATCCCGAGCCAGCGGAGGGTGTCGACCGTCTCCTCGATGGCACCGGGCTTGACGCGGGGCGTGTCGAGGTCCTCGATCCGGAGGACGATCCGCCACCCGAGGGAGCGGGCCATGGCCCAGTTGACGATGAAAGTCCGCACATTCCCGAGGTGCAGCGCCCCCGTCGGGGAGGGCGCCAGCCTTGTTGTGCCCGCAGCCCCACCCCCAAACCCGGTCCTGGCTTCAGCTTCGCTGTCCATCCGGGCACGGTACACTCGCGCCGGAAGAGAGCCGGACCCGCGGGGCCACCATGCCCGGGCTGGCTGAGGAGAACTGTCGCGGCCCCCGCCGCTCGCCGGTCGTTCTGGGCGGGTCCGCGGGGTGTCCCCGGAGCACACGATGCCGGCGAAGATGTCAGAGCCCGAGATTAAGGACGCCCTGAAGGCGATTCCCGACTGGAGCGAGCTGAACGGCGAGATCCAGCGGACCTATCAGTTCAGCGACTTCGTGGCTTCGATGGCGTTCGTGACCAAGGTCGCCGACGCGGCTGAGGCGGCGCAGCACCACCCGGACATCCTGATCCGCTACAACAAGGTGACGCTGACGGTGAGCACGCACGACGCGGGCGGGATCACGGACAAGGACTTCGACTTGGCGAAGAAAGTGGATGGGTTTATCTGAGCCCCGACGGCACGCGTCGCGCATCGCCCGGACTCGCCGCGCGTGAGGAAAGGGCCGCGCCCTCGTGAGAGGGCGGGACCCGATGATCAGTCGATTTCCTTGACCAGCTTCTCGGTCAGGTCCTGCGGCTCTCCGAAGGACTCATGCACGTAGGCGAACTCCTGGGCCACCACCTGCACGCCGGCCTCCTCGGCGACCTCGGGGAGCTTCGACTCCACCGCCTGCAGGAACGCCTGAACCTGTTCCTGCTGGACCTGCTGGGCCCGCTGCTGCAGCGTCATCATCCGCTGCTGGTCGCCCGACTGCTGGGCCTCGACGATCTCCGCCTCGATCTCCGCCATCTCGGACCGGAGATTGGCCATGATCTCCGACTGCTGGAAGACGGCCTGGGCGTCGTAGACGCCGACCACGCTCTTCTTCTCGTCGTCGCGGTCCTGAGTCGGCATCTCACCGGTGTCCCGCTGCGGCTGCCCGAAGCCCACCATCGCGGCCCCGGCGAGGAGCGCCGCGCCGGTGCCGGCGGAAAGCGCGAATGTGCGTGAACGAAGTTTCATGACGAGTCCTTTCCGATCGATCCAAGTCGAGCCATTCGGCGCCGCTCACGCACGAGCGACGCGCGTACACCGGGGGCATTACGCGAC
>DAIQNV010000053.1:0-11516 GCA_036788215.1 Phycisphaerales bacterium
CCATCTGCTTGAGCTGGTCGACGATGCGGGCCTCGAACTCGTCCTTCCAGCTCTGGACCTTCTCGATGAACTTGTCGCGCCCGGGCTCGCCGGCGGCCTGCATCTTCTTGTAGTCGGCGAGGGCGGGCTGGCCGGCTTCCTTGAGCTTGCGGTCCACGACGGTCTGGGTGGCGATTCCGGCGTGGTCGGTGCCGGGCATCCAGAGGGCCTCGAAGCCCTTCATGCGGTGGGCGCGGATGAGGACATCCTGGAGGGTGTTGTTGAGGGCGTGGCCGAGGTGGAGGGCGGCGGTGACATTGGGCGGGGGGATGAGGATGCAGTAGGGGGGCTTCTCGCCGGAGAGGACGCGGGCGGGGTCGGCGCGGAAGGCGCCCGACTCGATCCAGCGCTGCCAGATGCGGGGCTCGTGCTCGGCGGGGGCGTAGGTCTTGGGCAGTTCAGCTGCGGTCATGGCGGTACGGTTCCCGGAAGGCGAGGTGCGCGACCGGGCATCCTACCGCCCCACCCCCCCGTCCACCGGGGCGGACCCGGAGGGGGATAATCCGCCATGCGGGCACGACGGGTCTGGACAGCAGCAGCGATGGGCGTGGGCGTGGTCGTCGTCGCGGTGGTGATCGCCCTTTCCCTCCTCGCGAAGAACAAGGCCGAACGAGAGGCGACCCGGGCCCGCGACGCGATGGTCGCCAGCGCCGTGCAGGCCGATGCCCTGCTCGGGGCGGCCCAGGACGCGGTGCGGGCGGGCGCGCCCGAGCGGGCGGTCGCGATTCTGAAGCAATCCATCGCGGAGCACCCGTCGGACGAGGAACTCCGCCTCGCCCTCGCGGAGTTGCTCCTGCGGACGGGCGACGCTGCGGGCGCGCTCGAGCAGTACGAGGCGGTCCTCGCTTCGGGCCACGACCAGCCGGCGGAATTGTGGCACGCGGCGGGGTCGGTCGCCCGCGTTGCGGGCCGGGCCGACCGGGCGGTCACGCTGCTCGCGGAGGCGGTCCAGCGCGAGCCCGGCAGCGCCGCCTACGCGGTCGCCCTCGGTCAGGCACGCCTCGCGCTGGGCGATGTCGGCGGGGCCAAGGCCGACCTCGTCCGCGCCGGGTCGCTCGATGCTTCGATCGCCCTGGTCTGGGGCTCCCTCGCGGAGATCCACCTGCAGGAGAACGCCCCCGGGCTCGCCCGGGATCTCGCCCGTCGGGCCCGGGAGCTCGAGCCGGACGTCGCGGTCTGGCGGGTCATCGAGGCCCGGGCCCTGAACCGCCAAGGCGAGCCCGAAGCGGCGCTGGCGGTCCTTGCCGCTCTCGCGCCCAGGGAACGGCACACCGGGGGCGTCCTGACGACCCTGGGCCAGAGCTATGGCCTGCTCGATCGCCCCGCCGACGCTGCCCGGGAGTACGCGGAGGCGTGGCGGGCCGATCCTGCGCGGGGGGACCTGGCGTATGAAGCCGCCCTCTGGTTCGAGCGCGCTGGCGAGACCGAACGGGCACGCGAGATGGCCCGCACCGCGGTCGCGGGGGGCGAAGAGCGGGGGCGGGGCCTGCTCGAGCGGCTCAATCCCTGAGGTCGTCTCCGCCCTCTTCCGCCGGTTCCTCGGAAAGGTCTTCGGGCCGCAGTCGCCGGGCGCTCTCCGCCCAGGCGTCGCTCGCCTCGGTGCGTCGGCGCTTCCGGGCCTCCGCCCGCAGCCTTCGGGCCCTGCGAATGGCGACCGCGAGCGCCAGGGCCGCGACCACGCCCACGCCCGTCAGGGCAAGGAGCAGGAGCAGCGTCCACCCCCGCGAGAGGGCGCTCGGGTCCGCCTGGGCGATGAAAGCGTGCCAAACCGCCATGCCTGAGGGTACGCGACGGGCGGGGGCACGCGCGGGCACGCGGGGGCACGCGGGGAGTCGGGGCGGCGGGCGTAGACTCTGGGCCCGTTCCGTGGAGACCCGATGCAACTGGAAGCCCATCAGAAAGTGATCGACGAGCTGGAGGAGCGGATCTCGACCATCCGCACCTCGCTCCGGTTCGACCAGAAGACCGCCCGCCTCGCCGAGCTCGAGGCGATGATGAGCGAGACCGATTTCTGGGACGATCCCGAGGCCGCGAAGAAGGTGGTGGGGGAGCTCAAGCTCATCAAGGCCCAGATCGAGCCCGTCCGCATCGTCGTGGGTGACTTCGAGGACGCGTGCCTCGCTTTCGAGATGAGCCGCGAAGCGGGGGACAACGACCTCCTCGAGGAGGCGGACGGCGCGCTCGCCGCCCTGCTCGAGCGCATGGACAAGATCGAGACCCAGAGCCTGCTGTCGGGCAAGCACGACCACCGCGAGTGCTTCTTCACGATCTCCGCCGGTGACGGGGGCACCGAGGCCAACGACTGGTGCGAGATGCTCCTCCGCATGTACCTCTTCTACTTCGAGCAGATGGAGTGGAAGATCGAGGAGGTCGAGAAGAGCTACGGGAGCGAGGTCGGTCTCGACTCCGTGACGCTGCACGTGAAGGGCCCCTTTGCCTTCGGCCATCTCTCCTGCGAGCGGGGCACGCACCGCCTCGCCCGCGTGAGCCCCTTCAACTCGCAGGGCAAGCGCCAGACGAGCTTCGCGACGGTCGACGTCATCCCGGAGTTCGAGGAGACGACCGTCGACATCCCGGAGAAGGACCTCGAGATCCAGGCCTTCGCACGCTCGAGCGGGCCGGGCGGGCAGAACGTGAACAAGGTCGCCTCCGCGATCCGCCTGGTGCACAAGCCCACCGGCATCCAGATCCTCGCCTCGACCCACCGCGACCAGGGGCAGAACAAGCGCCAGGCGATGGCGATCCTGCAGGCCAAGCTCGAGCAGATCGAGGAGGACCGGCGTCAGGCGGAGATCAACGAGGCCGCGGGCGGCAAGCTCGAGCACCGGGGCTGGGGCGCGCAGATCAGGAGCTACGTGCTCTACGACAACCGCGTCAAGGACCACCGCACGGGCCACGAGGGCAACCCGACGAACGTGCTCGATCGGGGCGACCTGCACGCGTTCATCGACGCGGAACTCAAGCGCCGGCGCGAAGAGCGGGGCTGACGCCCTCAGCGGGGCCCGGGGTGCCGGCGTGACTGCGTGATCTGCCGGACCGCGAAGTATCCCCCGCCCATCACCGCCAGCACCACCGTGGGCAGCCACAGCGCCTCCGCCCCCAGCCCGTCCGCGGCGATCGCCCCGCCCACGCCCCCCGCGATGAACGAGCCCAGGAGCGCCAGCAGCAGCACCAGCCTCCAGGGCTCCGTGCGGTGGCCCGTCGCCAGCCGGCCCAGGTGGAAGCCCAGGTCGGTCGCGACGCCCGTCATGTGCGTCGTGCGCACGATCAGCGAGCGGTAGCTCGACGCCATGCCGTTCTGCAGCCCGGCGCTCGCGGCTGCCAGCACGACGCAGGCGTCGAGCCAGCGGTCGCCCAGCGCCGCGGCGCTCGCGAGCAGGAGCGCCTCCAGCAGGATCGCGACGCCGTACCGCCTGCCAAAGCGGAGGGTGGCGGTCCCGATGATTGCGCCCGAGAGGGCGGCCCCCGCGATGAACGCCCCGATCAGGGCGGCGACGCGCAGGGCGTCCTCGGTCAGGTTCCGCCCCAGGTCCTCCGAGAGGCGCGAGACGGTGCCCGTGATGTGCGTGACCGGCAGGCCCCCGATCGCGATGACCGCGACATTGACGAAACCCGCGATGACCGCGAGCGCCAGGCGTCCCGCGCAGACCAGGGCGAACTCGGCGAAGGGCGGGCCCGTGCGGGGCTTTGTTGAAGATGTTGTCATGATTGCGGACCGGGGGCGTGGGCCGGGGCGACGGACGCTAGATTCTTCGACCGTCGGGCCGGGGGGGCATCAGGGAATGTCCGGGCCCGAGGCTCGCTCGCGGAGGATCGTCATGCGCACCACCTTCCTGCTCGGGGCGGGCCTCGCTGCCTCGCTCGCCACGCCCGCCCTCGCCCAGGCCATCGACACCATCGCCTTCGGCTCCTGCGCCCGGGAGCGCGAGCCCCAGCCGGTCTGGACCGAGATCATCGCGAAGGACCCCGACCTCTTCCTGTTCATCGGCGACAACCAGTACGCGGACGTCTGGTACGAGGACGGCAAGCGGGTCATGAAGCCCATCCCCAACATCGAACGCCTGCTGGAGGCCTACCGCGACCTGGGCAACCAGCCGGGCTACCGGCGCATGCAGCGCCACTGCCCGATCATGGCGACCTGGGACGACCACGACTACGGGGCCAACGACGCCGGGAATGACTTCTCCCTGCGGGCCGAGAGCCAGCAGGCCTTCCTCGACTTCTATGGCTTCCGCGAGAACGACCCGATCCGCGAGCAGGAGGGGATCTACCACGCCCGCACATTCGGCGAGCCCGGGCAGCGCGTGCAGGTCATCATGCTCGACACGCGCTACCACCGCGATCCCCTGGAGCGGGCCTCGCCCGGCGAGCGCCGGGGCGGGCCCTATGTGCCCACGCGCGACACTGGCAAGACGATCCTGGGCGAGGCCCAGTGGGAGTGGCTTGAGGAGCAGCTCCGCCAGCCCGCACACGTCCGCATCATCGCGAGCAGCATCCAGGTCGTCGCCGACGAACACGGCTGGGAAACCTGGGGCAACTTCCCGCACGAGCGCCAGCGCCTGTACGACCTGATCGATGAGACCGACGCCTCGGGCGTGCTCTTTGTCACCGGCGACCGGCACCTGATGGAGATCAGCCGCGAGCCGGGCGACGTCGCCGGGCGCAGGGCCCCCTACCCCATGTGGGACTTCACCTCGAGCGGGCTGAACGAGCGGCCCCGCCCGGTGGGCGACCCGAACTCGTTCCGCGTCGGCCCCGTCCTGCGCGAGACCAACTTCGGGATCATCAACATCGAGTGGGCCGACTCGATCGAGCGCACGCGGATCCACCTCGAGGGGTACGGCGATCAGGGTCAGATGCTGACGCGTCAGACGGTCTGGCTGGGGGACCTGCGCGAGGACTGATCCTCTCCGCGATCCGGCACGCCGAGTATCCAGCCTTCCCGCGCCGCGGCCCGGTGGGACACGCGGAGCGTGGCTTCCACGCCCGCACCGTCCATCATCGCATCCCGCGTCGCCACGACCTGGCGGGCGTCCTTGATCGGGTGCTCGACGCCCGAGCAGTCGAAGAGCGAGGGCCAGATCTCCGCCAGCACGATCGCGTCGGACCGGTCGACAGGCTCAAAGGGCCAGGCCCGCGCCCGCGCCCCGTACCGCCCCAGCAGCCGGTGCACGACGGGCAGGCCCAGCAGCGCCTGCGAGCCGACCGAGCCGGTCGTGTAGAGCTTCCACGCGGACTGGATCGCGAGCCGACGCGTCTCGCGCACGCGGTGCTCGACGGCGCGGAACTCGGGCACGCCCTCCACCGGGCGGCGCTTCGGCGACAGCCGACCATTCGAGCAGTCATGGCTTGCCGGGCACCCCCAGAAAGGCCCGTGGGGTGAGGCGAACCGCGCCGCGATCTCCGCGTTCAGCTGCTCCGCGACGCTGAACCGATTGTTCGCGTTGGCCTCGTTGTCCTCGATGAGATCATCGAGCTTCGCGAAGAGCCCCCGCCCGACGGGAAGCACCTCCGAGCCGTCCTCCGCGAGGGGGTATCCGAGGGGGAAGTCAAAGCCGACCAGCGCCGCCCCGGCGCACGCATCCAGCAGTTCGAGAAGCCTGGCTTCGCACGCACGCCTCGTGCGGTAGTACTCTGGCGGGGGTCGCTTGCCGAGTAGGTCACCAGCCCACGCCCACGCGATCCAGCAGGAGTCGGGGCTCGGTTTCTTGGGACTGGGGACGGAGCGGGCGGACCAGTCGACGGCGATGACAAGATCGACCATGAGCCCAAGGGTATCTCGGACCGGTCAGCGCCGACGGCGCAGCGGAACGGCGGCGAGAAAGAGGGCAAGCGTCGCGGTCGGCGCGGGGATGACGACCAGCTCGACATTATCGAGGAGGGGGCCAATGAACCCCAGGCCAGCAAAGGCGTCCTCGAAGCGGAGCGTGGTCAGCTCGGCGGACGCGGTGACGCTGAAGGAATAACGCCGCCATTCGATCTGGTTGACATTGTCGTCGTCGAGGTCGACCGTGCTGACCATTTCGCCGTCCCAGACAACCCTGAGTGCATCGTCGGCGCCGTTGCTGCCGGCTTGGGAGGCGTAATCGAAGCTGAGGATGTATTGCTGGCCCACGACCGTGCTGACGGTCTGCTCGATGAACGGATTGAACCCGGACTGGAGCTCGATGTACTGCTCACCGTCGGACGCGACCCAGAAGGGCGCTCTGTTGCGGAGGACGACGAAGTTACCGGGGTGCGTCCAATGGTCGATCGCGTTCTCGCCCACGAGCCCGTAGAAGTAGTACGGGAGCCCGTCGGTCGTCTGCGCGGTGAACTGTGGCTGCTCGAACGACCCGTTGGCGATGAGGTTGACGCCCGCGGTGGCGACGGCCGGACAAACGATGAGTGCAAAGGCCGAACGGATCATGAGCAGGGGCTCCTGGGAGGCTGTAGATAAGCCCCAAGGGATGAAGATGCATCACGGGCTCGTGGCGTGCAACCCATTTCGGGTAAGTACCAATGGGATTTACCCTGATCCGGGAGGGAGGGAGCGATCCCGCTCGGTCGCCTGGATGTCGATCGGCCCGCTGTCGTCGTTCGCCGCGGGTGCCTCCGCAGTGTGCGTCAACACCGCGCCGATCACGATCACCGCGAAACTCGCCAGGGGCACCACAGGCGGCAGCCACAGCCCCATGCTGGGCAGCACCACGAAAAAGACCGCGGCACTGATCGCGACGAGCACGAACGCCACGACGATCCGACGGGCGAGCCGCTTGCCCTGCTCGTCGTACTCCTCTTCCGCCCGCCGCCCCCGCACCCGCCGCCGCGCCTGCTCCAAGAGCTCGTCCGGCGCATCGTCCATGGGCCTCGGTCCCCGGTCGGGGTCGAAGGGGATCGGCCTGAGGTCATCGTCATCCCGCGCCATGCACGGAGGGTAGAGGCTCAGCCCGGCGTCGGAGCGACAGGGGCCGAAGCCGCTTCACGGGGCCGGGCGGTCGGGATCAGCGTCGTCAGCAGCATCATCGCCAGCGTCACGCACCCCGCGATGATCAGCGTCGCGAACGCCGCCGGCGCCAGGTGCGACCGCGCGATCGCCACCCGGGCCGCGGGCTCCATGCCCCCGATATCGAGCGTCAGGGGCACGCCCGCCTCCGCCCGGAAGTTGAACGCCACCACCCGCCGCCCCTCGCCCGTGTCGTACCCCGCGTGCTGCCCGTCCTGCAGCTCCAAAGGCTCGTCCCCCGCGGTCACGGTCATGGTGAGCCCGTCGAGCAGCTCCGCCCGGTCGGTGATCTGCGGGTGCCGCTCCGGTCCGTCCACGATGATCACGAGGTTCCCGTCCCGCTCCGGCGTCACGGTCAGCTCGCCCGGCGCCGTGTACGACCCGAGCTCGGTGAACATCTGTCCGGGCCAGAGCGTCACCCGGGCGACGAAAGCCGCCACGACCAGGACCGCCACAACCGTGATGCGAACGGGCTTCAACACAATCAGAAAGGCCTCAGACGAGCAACGCCGCGGGGTTCTCGAGCAGTTCCTTCACCGTGTTCAGGTACTGCGCCGCCATGGCGCCGTCGATGATGCGGTGGTCGCTCGACATCGTCATCGACATCTCCTCGCCCACCTCGATCTGCACCTCGCCCTCATCATCCCGCACGATGAAGGGCTTCTCGACCGACCGCCCGACCGCCAGGATCGCCGCGTTCGGAGGGTTGATGATCGCGGTGAAGTGATCCACGCCGAACATCCCCAGGTTCGAGATCGTGAAGGTGCTGTCGCTCATCTCCTCCACGCTCAGCCCCTTCTCGCGGGCCTTCTTCGCGAGCCGCTTGGTCTCCGCCGAGATATCGCGGAGCCCCCGTCGGTCCGCGTCGCGGATCGTCGCCACCACCAGCCCCCCGCCCCGCTCCTCGGGCAGCGCCACCGCCACGCCCACGTTCACCCGCCCGTGCAGCTGGATCGCCGGGCCCTCCCCCTTCCACGAGCTGTTCACAAAGGGGTGCTGGTGCATCGCCAGGGCGCACGCCCGCACCAGGAAGTCGTTCACGCTCAGCTTCACGCCCTGCGACGAAAGCTGCGCGTTGAGCTGCGTCCGCAGCCCCGTCAGGTTGTCCAGCCTCGCCGAGACCGTCACCTGGTAGTGCGGGATCGACTGCTTGCTCTCGACCAGCCGCTTCGCGATCGTGCCCCGCATGTTCGACAGGGGCACCGTCTTGTCCTCGAGCGTCGCGCCGAGCGCCGGCAAGGGCGCAGGAGCCGGCGCCGACGACGCCGCCCCGGACCGCGCCGCCCCCGGCCCGGCCTTCGCCCCGCCCTGCGCCACAAAGTCCTCCACATCCTTCCGCACGATCCGCCCGGAAGGCCCCGACCCCTTCACCCCCGACAGGTCCACGCCCTTCTCCGCTGCGACCTTCCGCGCCAGCGGGCTCGCAAAGACCCGCCCGCCATCCCCGTTCCCGTGCGAGCCCCCGTGGGCGCCGTTGCTCGACGCTGCCGAGGTCGGCATGACCGTCGTGGTCGCGGAGCCACCGCTGCCCGAGCCCCCTGCCCCCGAGGCCTGCGCCGCCTCCTGCTTGGCGTCCGACGCCTTCTCCCGCTCCGCCGGTTCGTCGTCCTGCTTCTGCTCCGACTTCTTGTCGGGCTTCGGCTCAGATGTCTTCTCCGCCCCCGCCGACTCACCCGCCGATTTCGCCGCTTCCGCGACGTCCTCGCCCTCCTCCGCGATCACCATGATCGTCGTGCCGACAGCGACCGTCTGCCCCTCGCCCACCGCCAGCTTCGCGACCGTCCCGTCGTCGAACGCCTGCAACTCCATGGTCGCTTTGTCCGTCTCGATGTCCGCGACCACATCACCCGAGGAGACCTTGTCCCCCTCCTTGATGTGCCAACTGACGACGGTCCCTTGCTCCATGGTGTCGGACAGACGGGGCATCGTGACGGTCACAGGCATGGGGGTGTCCTAGCAAAGGGCCAAAGCAAAGGGCCAAATCGCAAATGTCCAAAGGGCCAAACGGGGAACGGTCAAAGGGAAAATCGCAAATGTCCAAAGGGCCAAATCACGCAGCAGGTGCCGACCGGGGATTATTGCTTGTCCGAGAGACCCCGGCGGCGGGTACGGGTCAGGATGGATCCGAGAATCAGCTTCAATTCGACCGCTTCTGCTTCAACATGCTCCGCGCGGGCGGGCTCCGCCCATCCGCGATGACTCGCCAGCCGCAGCCAGAAGCGGACCTCGCTCAACTCCTTCAGCGCGATCGCGATGTGCTTGCAGAAGTCCTTCCGGCTGACGGGCTCGGCCGCCTCCGCAAGATTCGCGCCCACAGACGTCCCCGAACCCACCATCTGGTCCGTCACCCTCCTCGACACCCGATCAGCAGGCAGCGTCTCCGCGAGATCGAGGCACGGGTGACAG
Source organism: Phycisphaerales bacterium (assembly GCA_036788215.1). Lineage (GTDB taxonomy): Bacteria > Planctomycetota > Phycisphaerae > Phycisphaerales > UBA1924 > DAIQNV01. Next base: position 9,431 of record DAIQNV010000053.1, read on the forward strand.
AACGCATCCACCCGCGCGATCAGCTCGGCACGCAACCGGGACCCGGGCTCTCGCTGCGCCTCCGTCGGCACGCTCCACCTTCGGCCCTTTGGCCATTTGCGATTTGGCTATTTGCCGACGATCCGTCGGACTTGCTCCACAATCCGATCAGCGTTGGGCAAATACGCCGCCTCCAGATTCTTCGCGTAAGGCGTCGGCACATCCGCCGTGTTCACCCGCGCCGGGGGCGAATCCAGCCAGTCGAACGCCTTCTCGCAGATCTGCGTGATCACCTCGCTCGCCACCGAGCCGAAGGGCCAGCACTGGTCCACCACGCACACACGGTGCGTCACCTTCAGCCGCTCGATCACCGTGTCGATGTCCAGGGGCCGGATCGTTCGCATGTCCAGCACATCGCACTCGATGCCCTCCTCGCTCAGCCGCTCCGCGGCCTCCGAGCAGAAGTGCACCGGCCGCCCCCAGCTCAGGAGCGTCACCGCGTCGCCCTCGCGCACCACCCGCGCCCGCCCGAAGGGGATGTAGTACTCCTCCTCCGGCACGTGCGCCTTGTCCCCCAGCATCCGCTCGCTCTCGAGGAAGAAGACCGGGTCGGGGTCGAGGATCGCGGTCTTGAGCAGGCCCTTCGCGTCGTAGGGGTTGCTCGGGATCGCCATCTTCAGACCGGGGATGTTGCTGAACATCCCCTCCACGCACCACGAATGTGTCGACCCGAGCTGCCCGCCCGCGCCGTCGTTCCCGCGGAAGACGATCGGGCAACCCCACTGCCCGCCCGACATGTACAGCATCTTCGGGGCGTTGTTCAGGATCGGGTCCGCAGCCACCAGGCTGAACGACCAGCTCATGAACTCCACGATCGGGCGCAGCCCGTGCATCGCCGCCGCGATCGCCAGCCCCGCGAACCCGTTCTCGCTGATCGGCGTGTCGATGATCCGCTTGGGCCCGAACTCGTCGAGCATCCCCTGGCTCACCTTGTACGCGCCGTTGTACTCCGCCACCTCTTCGCCCATGAGCATGATGCGCAGGTCCTTGCGCATCTCCTCGCTCATCGCCTCGCGCAGCGCCTCGCGGTACTGGATCACCCGGTCCCCCACGCGGCTCGGCAACTGGTCCTCCGGCAGGAATTCCGGGAACGTCACCTGGCCCACCACCGAGGGCACCCGACTGGTAATCGGGCTCAGGTCCGGGGCGTACGGCATCGGCGCTGTCGTCATCGTTCGTATCCACTCCGAAAGCAGGGGCCCGGGCCGGCTCATCCGCCGCCCCCGCGCCCCACTCAGTCCCGAACCGAAACAGGGTAGCCGTGCTCGCAAAGCCAGGCCCCCGCCTCCTCCTCGATGATCGCGAGCTGCCCCCCGTCCAGGGCCTCCCGCCACTTCCCGCTCCGGGCGTCCGCCACATGGTTGTGGTGCAGCCTCGTCCTTTCGTCCCACCCCTTCCCGCCCCCCGCGTCCACCGTCGCCATCACCGCCTTCGCCTTCTCGAGGCTCAGCTCCGCCGCGATCTCCGAGAGCGTCCCCCGGTCCGCCCCGATCCCGAACGCCCCCAGCACCGCACCCGCGATCTTCTCCAGCTCGCCCACCAGCCCATCCCGCAGGTCCTCGTAGCGGCTCACCACCACCCCGGGCTTCGCCTCCCAGTGCCGCCCGGGCCCCACCAGCCGGTCCCGCACCAGCGTGCGGAGCTCCTCGCCCGCCAGCCGCACGCCCGTCTTCTGCTGCAGGCTCACCACCACATCCCGCACATCCCGGTGGGCGTACACCCACCGCACCATCCCCGCCCCGCACCGCGACTCCACATCCTCGATCGGCTCGTGCGCCTTGCACACCGCCACAGGCCTTGCCCGCGTCAGCATGTCCTCGGTCAGCCACGCGTACCCGCCCTCGAGCGAACGCTCCCCCAGCCCGTACCGCTCGACGAGCGAGCAGCACGCCTGGTACTGCACCGTCGATCCCGACCGGCTCATGCCGCAGCAGATGATCAGCATCGGAGCCCCGCCGACCCCTCCGCCATCACAGGAGAGGGTTCTTCGAACCGTGGTGGTACACCGCCGACGGGCTCAGGTTCTTCACCGGCAGCGCGTACACAT
>DAIQNV010000053.1:11616-21312 GCA_036788215.1 Phycisphaerales bacterium
CCGTGGTGGTACACCGCCGACGGGCTCAGGTTCTTCACCGGCAGCGCGTACACATCGGTGAACAGCTCGCTCTCCACGTCCGGGGCCGCGGCGCTCTCCGCGTAGTCCATCGCCTCCTTCACCGCCTGCTTGATGACCGACTGCATCTCCTTCCAGTCGTCCTCCGTCATGCAGCCCCGCCCGCCGTCGTCCTTGGGCGTCATCAGGTGGCTCGCCAGCTTCGCGATCGAGTCCTGGCCCTTGAATTCCTCGACCTCGTCCTTCGTCCGGTACTTCTGCGGGTCCGACATCGAGTGGCCCTGGTACCGGTAGGTCTTCAGGTCGACGAACCCCGGACGCTGCAAATCACGGCACTCATCGACGAGGGGCTTCATGTGGTCGTAGACCTTCAGGACATCCAGCCCGTCGAACTCGATCGCCTTGATCCCGTACCCCTCCGCACGCAGCGTCAGCTTGTCGTGGTTCGCGGTGTGCCGGTGGAAGGCGGTGCCCATCGAGTAGCCGTTGTTCTCGACGATGTAGATGACCGGCAGGCCCCAGAGGCTCGCCAGGTTCTGCGCCTCGTGGAACGCGCCCTGATCGACCGCCCCGTCCCCCAGGTAGCACAGGCACACGCGCTTCTTGCCCGTCCCCATCACCTCCCACTTGTACCGCTCCGCGAACGCCAGCCCCGCCCCGAGGGGCGTCTGCGCACCCACGATCCCGTGCCCGCCGAACAGGTTGTTGGGCCGGTCGAACATGTGCATCGACCCGCCCTTGCCCTTCGCGCACCCGCCCAGCTTGCCGAACATCTCCGCCATGCACGCCGCGGGGTGCATCCCCCGGGCCAGCGCGTGCCCGTGGTCGCGGTAGGCGGTGACGACGGGGTCATCGTGCTCGACGGAGCCGATGGTGCCGACGGCGCACGCCTCCTGCCCCGAGTAGATGTGGCAGAACCCGCCGATCTTCGCCTGCTGGTACGCCTGCATCGTCCGGCTCTCGAACTCGCGGATCAGCTGCATGTCGTGCAGCCACTTGATCACCGTCTCGTCCGGCAGACCGTCGCTCGGCCGCGTCCCCGTCGTCTGCTGAGCATCGGTCGTCGCCTGCGTCATCCGCGCTTCCCTCCAAACGGAGTTTCGCCACCCCGGGCCCGAGTCACTTCGGCAGGCCCCATCTCCCGGACGCGGCGTACGGACTCCGCTCGGGCAAGGCCCCGCTTCGCGCAAGTGTAGGAACCCGAACCACCAACGGGCGCAAGCCCCGCCGACGCCTTTCCTCCCCCGTCGCCGACGGGGGAGGTGGCATCGCGCAGCGATGACGGAGGGGGTAAAGGACAGCGAAAGCGAAGCGCTCCGTCCGCCTGTCCACTCCGAGCCGGTGCCCCGAACCGCCCGCAGGGCGCTCCGGGCCGAACAACAAGAGACCCGGGTGCCGTGGGAACATCGCAAAGCGATTTTCCCACGAACGCCTAACCCCCAAAACAAAGCCGGCCCGCCCGGACTCCCGGACGGGCCGACTGTCCTCGATCATCAACCCCGATCAGGGCTTGTCAGGCGTCATCGCGGTCAGCTTTCCGCCCGCGATCTCGTTCTGAAGGACGATCAGCGCCGCCTCCAGCTGCAGGTCCACGCCCTTCGCGATCAACTCATCGGGATCGGGCGCATCCTCACGGCTCACCAGCTTCCCGTTCTCGTCGAGCTCCCGGACGTCCGCGTCCCGGCGGATCCGCGCCGCCTCCACGATCTGGTCAGGCAGCATCTCGACGGTGATATCGGGGTCCACACCCCACTCCGTCGAGCCGGGCTTGCGGTGGATGATCCGGTTCGACTCCAGGCTGTAGTACTGCGTCGTCAGCCGCATCGCCGCGGAGCCGGTCGCCGAGAGCGAGCTCACGTTCTGCACACTGCCCTTGCCGTAGGTCCGCTGGCCGATCACGAGCGCCCGGATCTCGCCCTCGTGCGCGTGTGCCTGGATCGCCCCCGACACGATCTCCGACGCCGACGCCGAGCCCTCGTTGATCAGCACCATGACCGGGATGTCATCGATCCGGCGCGACGCCGGAAGCGCCCGCGCCCACTCCCGGCTGTTCACCCGACCCCGGGCGTCCTCGGTCTTCACGATCAGCCCCTCGGCCACGAACCGGTTCGAGATGCTCACCGCCTGGTCGAGCAGCCCGCCCGGGTTGAACCTAAGGTCGAGGATCAGCCCCTTCAGCCCGGTCTTGCGCATGTCCGCGACCGCCTTGTCGAACATGTCCGTCGTGTTCTCAGCGAAGCTCGAGATGCGGATGTACCCGATCCCCGACTCGGGATCGACGAACCAGTCCCAGTCCTCGTCCGCCGGGCCCGTCTTCCGCCAGCCCTTGACCGTTGGCAGGTCGATCGTCTGCCGCACGATCGTGAAGTCGATGTCCCGCTTCTCGTCGCCCTCGCCCCGCTCGACCGTCAAGGTCACCTTCGAGCCCTGCGTCCCGGTGATCACCTCGACCGCCTGGTCCAGCGTGAAGCCCACGGTGGGCTCCCCGTCCACCTTCTTGATCAGGTCGCCGGCGCGGATGCCCTGGCGCTGCGCGGGCGTCCCCTCGAGGGGCGTCACCACGCGGATGTTCTGCAGCTCGTCCAGCTCGATCTGGATGCCCACGCCCACGAACGAGCCCCGCGTCGACCGCTCGAACCGCTTCACCTCGTCGGGCCAGATGATGCTGCTGAACTGGTCCAGGGCGCTCATCGCCCCGTTGCCGAACTCGTGCAGCAGCGCCTGCGGAGCCACGCGGATCGTGTACCGGTTCGTGTCCAGCACCTCAGCCAGCGTCGTGTCCAGCTCGCGCATCTCGGGCTCGCGGGGGCTCTTTGCCAGCCGGTCCTTCCGGGAGCGGATCGCGTTCAGGAAATTCTCCCGCGCCTCGTCGTCGCTCAAACCCGAAAAAGTCTTCTGGAGGTCCGTCGTCGTCGCGAAGGTCTCGACCGACTCCAGCCCGGAGATCAGCATCTCGCGAAGCCCCGTCCCCTCAACGTGCCGGAAGGCCGCGAGCTGCACCGCACGCTCCACCATGCGTCGGCTGATCGGCCGGATCTTGTCCTCGTACGAGTCGCCCGTCGGGTTGTAGCGGGGCAGCGCATCCTCGCCGTCCAGCAGACGACGCTCGTTCCGCAGCTCCCAGAAACGCTCCGGGTTGTACAGCCGGATCATCGACAGACGCTCGTTCAGGCGGTTGACGTCCTCCTCGTACGCACGCTGGCTGTCCAGCAGCACGTTCAGCCGGAAGAACAGCTCGTTGGCCATCAGCCAATCCGCCCGCTCCTCAGCAGCCCGCGCCGCCGCCTCCGCGCTGCGGATGATCCGCCCCACCCGGGCCTGCTCCGTGAACCGGTCCGGCTCTCGGCTCAGCGTCTGCAGACGCACCAGGAGGCGCAGCGCGTGCGCCAGCTCCGCGTCCCGCTTCTGCACGCTCAGACCGGGCTCGTCAGCCTTGTCGAGGTGCTCCTGGAGCTCCTTCTCCGCCTCGTCGATCTGCGTCTGGCGGTCCGCCTCGCGCTTGGTCAGGTTCTCCCCGATCCGCTCCGCGCCGGCCCGCAGCCGCGCCTGCTCGGGCGCTTCCGCGCCGTGCAGCGTCGACAGGATCTGCGTGAGTTCGTCCTCCTTGGGCGTCGTCGCGTCGCGCCAGGAAGTCGTGGGCGCCGCAACGGAAGAAGCCGCCGCCAGCACAGGCAGGGGCACCGCCACGCCCGCCATCCCGAGGAGGAACAGCAGGGCGCGGGGGAAGAGGTTCAGGCGGGCGGACGGACGGATCATGAGCACCTCAGTTCAGAAAGCGCCGCCTCTCGGCGACCCACGGTGTACGCATCAGGGTCGGGTCAGGATCGTCCCGGACCGGAGACACGCACAACCGTCGCAGCCTACCCGGTGTTCCGACGCCGCCGACCGCCCGCTCCCAGAGCGTGTCGACAACGCTTCCCACCGGCTCCGGGGATCGAATCGGACCGGCCCCCGCTCGCGGAGTATCCGTTGGGCCCGAGCCGTCACCGATTTCGCGGTATCGGTCGGACCCGCCGGACTCGCATGCCATTTCTCGGCCCAACCCCGCTGCCGATGCGGATAGGGCAAGATTCATGCGACTACCCGAAACAGGCGTGCCCCCTACCGGTCCCCGTGTTCCGCGCGGAACATTCGGCGATGCTCGGCGTGGGCTTGGGTGGCGGCGGCCAGGGAAAGCACTAGGGCTACCCCGGCGACGATTCCCAGGAGGGCGGGTTGGAAGGTGGGGTGGTTGGGGCCCAGGATGAGGGCTACCCCTAGGCCCAGGAGGGGGCCGGCGGTGTAGCCCACCCCGATCAGGGCTTCGTGCCATCCCCCCGCGTCGACCTGGGCCTGTCCGACTTCGAGGCCGTAGTAGAGGGCTCCGCAGTAGATCGTGGCGTGGGCGATCCCGAAGACGATGAGCCCCAGGACCATGGCGGGGAGGCCCAGGCCAAGGCCCGACTCGGTCATGGGCCCGAAGAGGGGGGAGAGGACTGCGAGGGCAAACCCCAGCAGGAGGAGGGTCGTGGCGACGACGGGGATGGACCAGCGCCCGTGCCAGCCTTGCCAGCGTTCGAGGCCCCAGAAGGTGAGGACGCGTGTGAGGAGCCAGATGGAGGCGACGACGGGGGCCCAGAGTGGGGCGACGCCCAGGCGGTCGAGGGCGTCGGGGAGGTAGGGGGCGAGGGAGGCGAGGACGACGTAGCTCATGGGCAGGAGGATGCGGAAGACGCGGAGCAGGGCGGGGTAGTTGCCCGGGTGGGGCTCGTGGTCTTCCTCGAGGTGTCTGCCCGGCTCCTGGCCCATGCGCCACCCGATGGGGAGGCAGATGAGGTGGATGACGCCCAGTCCGAGGATGACGAGCAGGGCGCGGCCCTCGAGGAGGGGCGCCATGGCCCAGTAGGCGACGACGAGGGCGCCGGACCAGCAGATGTTGAAGGCGCCGGTGGCTTTGCGGAGGCCCTGGCCCCGGCGTCCGCCTGAGAGGTAGCTCTCGACGATGGGCCAGAGGATGCCTGTGAGGGGGAGGTAGACGAGGCCGAAGACCCAGGCGGACCACTCGGGGGCGGGTTTGATGCCGGTGACCACGCCTGCGGCGAGCGGGAGGGCGCAGAGAGCGGCGAGGGCGAGCATGAGGGTCGCGACGACGCCCCGGGTGCTGACGCGGCTGGAGCGACGGGCCAGGAGGCGGAGGCCCGGCGCAGCGCCGGCGGCGCCCGCGATGTAGGCGGCGCCCATGAGGGCGGCGAGGAGAAAGTTCTTGATGGGGCCGAAGTCGAAGGCGGCTTTGGTGAGGAAGAAGAGCCCGGTGGTGACGGCGCCGGTGCCCAGCGAGTTCAGGAAGGTGAAGGCGAGGACCGAGCCCAGGGGGCTTCGTTGGGGTGGGCCGGATCTGGCCGGGCCGGGGCGGGCCTGGCTCGAGGGATCGGGACCCGGGGCGGGGGGGCCGGGCGGGGAAGCGGCTGTGGATGAATGGGGTGGCGTTGCCATATGAGCGGGGCGATCGTAGAGTGGTCGGTCCCGCGGGCACCGGCCCCGGGGCATGAGCGCCCGTAGCTCAACTGGATAGAGCGTCGGCCTCCGAAGCCGAAGGTTTCGCGTTCGAATCGCGACGGGCGTATTGACGGGACGGGTTGGACTTGGTGCGGGGTGGGCCGGAAGTGGGGCCAACGCCTGAGTGGCCCTGAAGCGGGGCGGCTTGATTCCCGATCCGCCTCATTCGAGTGCGTTCCCGACCCTCGGGCCCGATGTCGGTGCTTCGGGGGGTGGATGGTTCCCGAGAATCCGCTTGCGAGAGGTGTCGTCGATGCTGACCGAGTTGCTCCGTGCGTCCCGGCGGTGGCTGCCTGTGGCAGCGGTGGTGTCGGCGGTGGGCGTGGCCCTCCCGGCGGCGGCGCAGGGAATGGGTCAGCCCGGGACGGCGCCGGCGCAGGCGCCGGCGAACGCGCCGACGGTGGAGGAGATCTTCGAGCGGCACATCGAGGCGATCGGCGGGCGGGAGAAAGTATTCGAGATCAAGGACCGGGTGATCAACGGGACCTTCGAGGGCGAGCCCTTCAAGTTTCCGGCGCGGCTGCGGATCGTGACGGCGGCGCCGAACAAGATGATCTGGGAGGCGTCGGAGCCGGCGGGGCTCGGGATCAAGATCGTCTACAACGGGGAGCTCGGCTGGCGCGAGTACCAGGCGGGCGCGACGCAGTCGGTGACGGAGTGGGTGATCGGGCCCTCGCTCGTGGACCTGATGGAGACGGCCGACTTCTACGGCGAATCGAACTACGAGGAGCGGTACAAGGAACTGACGCTCGCGGGGACGGCGGACTTCTACGGGACGACGGTGTATGTGGTCCGCGGGATCCGTCGGTCGGGGAAGATGCACCTGTTGATGTTCAGCATCCAGACCGGGCTGTTCATCGGGAGCCGTACCGCGGTGTTGCACGCGGACGGGGACATGCGGCCCCTCGATGTGCGGCTCGAGAACTACAAGGACTACGGGGGCGTCCTGTACCCGACGCGGATGGTGCAGCAGTTCCGCGGGGAGACGGGTTCGAACGTGTTCGCGTTCAGCCGGGTGCGGGTGAACACGGGCGAGGAGTTCAACTGGGGTCCTCCGGCGGATCTGCCGGAGTATCCGAAGCTGGATGAGAATTTTATGCCGGTGGGGGAGGATGAGGGTGAGGGGCCCTGAGGAGCAGATCGGTACGTGTCAAATGGCCAAATCGCAAATAGCCAAATAGCCAAAGGTTGGGGTGCGGCGAGGGTTGGGGGCGTTGGGTTGGGCTGCGCCTTGGTGTTGTGACGTAGACCCTCTTCTGTCGGTGCGCGACATTCTTTCCGCGTGGGGGAGAGGGAGGGGAGGACGCTGCGCGGTTGTTCTTTACCCCCTCCGGCCCTGCGGGCCGCCTCCCCCGTCGCCCCACCACGCGACGGGGGAGGAGATTTGCACTACCCGCTGCGCGGATAGTGGCACCGGGTGATTGATCGCGGGTCTCGGATCTCAGGTCTCAGGTCTCAGGCGTGGCGTTTTTCGCAGTTCGTGCCGTAGCGGGTGCAGATGGGGTGGTCGTTGCACTGGCCGCCTCGGGCGGGGCAGGCTCGGCGGCCGTGCCAGATGATCTGGTGGCTGAGGTCGCACCATTGGTCTCTTGGGAAGAGGGCCATGAGGCGGCGTTCGATCATGGCGACGGTAGCGCCCTCGTCGACGAGGGCGAAGCGGGTGGCGAGGCGCTGGATGTGGGTGTCGACGACGAAGCCATCGTTGATGTGGAAGCAGTTGCCCAGGACGACGTTGGCGGTTTTGCGGGCGACGCCTCTCAGCGTGAGCAGTTCTTCGATGGTCTGAGGGACTTCCCCCCCGAACTCTTCGACGAGCGTGGTCATGGCGGCGTGGACGGCCTTGGCCTTGTTGCGGAAGAGGCCGATCGACTTGATATAGGGCTCGATCTTGGCGGGTGTGGCTCTGGCGTAGTCGGCGGGGGTGGGGAAGGCTTTGAAGAGGGCGGGGGTGCACTTGTTGACGCCGACGTCGGTGGCCTGGGCGCTGAGGATGGTCGCGACGAGGAGTTCGTGCGGGCTGGTGAAGTCGAGCTCGCAGATCGCGTCCGGGTAGTGCTCGGCGAGGTCTTTGGCGAGACGGCGGGCGCGGCGCTTCTCGGCGGGCGAGACCTGGGGGAGGGGGAAGGGGATGTCGCGGAGGCCCCTTGGGTTGTCGGGGGTGAGGACGGGCCTGGTCATGCTCGGCGGCTCTTGAGGAGGGCGGGTTCTTCGCGGACGGGAGCGGATTTCCTTGTGGTGCGGGACTCTTCGTCCTTGGTGGCGATGCCACCGGAGGAGGCGCTGAAGGCGCCGGCGATGAGGGCGAGGGCGACGGAGGCGGCGACGCCCTGGAGCGTGTTGGAGGCGGTGGGGTGGTCGGCGTCGAAGGCGGCTTTGGATGTTGCGGCCTGCTCGGTCTGGCCCTGCTCGGCGGCGGACCAGTAGGCGCGGACATTCTCGGCCATTCTCGGCATGAGGACGAGGAGGTAGAAGCTGACAAGGCCCATCGCGAGGGAGAGGCCCAGCATGCGGAGGCCGGTGGACCAGCGGTTGAGGGGGAGTTTGCCGAGGGTCAGGAGGCCGATCATGCTGGCGAGGGCGAGAAAGGCGCAGGCGAACTGGGCGATGTCAACCGCGGCGAAGACCTGGTTCTGGACGAAGCCCGCGAGGAGGTCGGCGTGCGAGCCCTCGTAGGCGGCGAAGGCGGGGAGGGAGGGGTCGAGCTCGCGCACGGCGCCGAAGACGACCGCGGCGAAGACGCCCGTCGCGACGACGGCGCCGAGCCAGACGCCCAGGGCGGAGAGGTGGATGGTCTCGAGGATGCGTCTGGCCAGCGGTGGGGGTGGTGGAGGCTGGTGCATGCGCGATGCTAGGTGTTCGTGGGTCCGTAGACTTGGGCGATGAGTTTGAGCCTTTCCATCGCGGGTTTGCATGCACGGGGGGACGAGGGGCCCTGGGCGCAGGGGCCCAGGCGGGCGATCGAGTGGGTGGGGTCGATCGGGTACCGGGCGGTGCAGCTGGATGCGGCGGCGCCGGGCGTGCGGGCGCGGGAGCTGGATCGCTCGGCGCGGCGGGACCTGGCGGCGACGCTGCGGCGGGCTGAGCTGGCGCTCTCGGGGCTGGACCTTTGGATCCCGGGGCATCACTTCATCGACACGAAGCACGCGGACCGGGCGATCGGGGCGGTGGTGGGGGCGCTGGAGCTGGCGGCGGAGCTGGCGGGGCTGGTGGAGGGCTCGACGCCCGTCGTGTGCGTGGAGCTGCCCAAGGATTTAGGCGATGGGGTGCGGGGGGCGCTGGACGGGGCAGCGCTGTCGCAGGGGGCGGTGCTGGCGGATCATGCATGGCCGGTGCGGGATGAGGCCAAAGAGGGGGCGGGGGAGGCGGGGCTGCGCGTGGGGCTGAATCCGGCGGCGGTGCTGCTGGCGGGCGGGGACCCGGTGGGGGCGGCGGGGGCTCTTGGGGAGCGGCTGGCGTCGGCCCGCGTGATGGATCTGTCGGCGCGGGGGGCGTCGATCCCCGGGGAGCGGGAGGGGAAGCTGGATTTGGACGCGTACGCGGCGGCGCTGGCGGTCGGGGGGCGGGTGGCGCACCCGGTGTTTGATCCGCACGGGCTGCACGATGTGGCGGGGGCGGCGGAGCTGGTTTTGGAGCGGTGGCCTTCGATGCTCAGGCTGTGACGAGCGACGGGCGGAGCGGGTAGGGGATGAGGGGGGCGGTGCGGGGAAGGTAGAGGGGGTGGCGGGGCTCGCCGGTCTGGGTGGTGCCCAGGCACCAGCAGTCGATCTTGGCCTTGGCGAGCAGGGCGCGGACGGCGTCGGCGCGGGCGAGGTGGGCGCCATGGTTGCCCCAGCCCAGGATGACGCGGTCGGCGGAGCGGGCGGCGCGGCGGATGGCGGCGTTGTTGTTGGGGCCTATCGGGTCGGCGAAGCGTTTGAGGTCGGCGGGTCGGGTGGCTCGGGCGCTGAAGATGTTGACGAGGACCATGGAGGCGAAGCCATGGTGGGTGGCGAGGTTGATGCAGCGGCGGATGGTGGGGTCGTTTTTGCCTTCGGGGTGTGCTTCGGCGGTGGAGGGGTTGAGGAGGATCCAGCAGGCGCGGGGGGAGCGGGTGGTGGGGGTGGTGGACCAGTGGCGGTGGAGGGTGAGGCGGTAGGTGGGGAG
>DAIQNV010000054.1:0-3099 GCA_036788215.1 Phycisphaerales bacterium
AGGCAGAGGGCGGCGACGCCCTTTTTGGCGCCGGTGCGCTGCATCTGGTGGAGGAGGGTGGTGAGGACGCGGGTTCCGCTGGCGCCGATGGGGTGGCCCAGGGCGATGCCTCCTCCGCAGATGTTGAGGCGGTCTTCCTTGATGCCGAGTTCCTTGATGTTGCAGAGGAGCTGGGCGGCGAAGGCTTCGTTGATTTCCCAGAGTTCGACGTCCTCGATGGACCAGCTGGCTCGCTCGAGGGCGGCGGGGATGCCGATGATGGGGGCGGCGAAGATGTCCTTGGGGGCGACGCCTCCGGTGGCGTAGCTGACGATCTTGGCGATGGGCTTGACGCCGAGTTCTTCGGCCTTGGTGGCGCTCATGACGATGGTGGCGGCGGCGCCGTCGTTGATCTGGCTGGCGTTGCCGGCGGTGACGGTGCCTTCCTTGGTGAAGGCGGGGCGGAGCTTGGCGAGGGCGTCCTGGGTGGTGCCGGGGCGGATGCCTTCGTCGCGGGTGACGCCGCCCTCGGGGCCGGGGGCCTTTTTGTTGCCGACCTGCTCGCCGGTGAGCTTGATGGTCTCGGCGTCGAAGTGGCCCTTGGTCCAGGCGTCGTCGGCGCGGTTGTGGCTCTGGGCGGCGTAGCGGTCCTGCTCTTCGCGGGAGATGCTGTGCTTCTCGGCGATGTGGTCGGCGGCGTTGCCCATGGCCCAGCACTCGAAGGCGCAGCGGAGGCCGTCGAACTGCATGTGGTCCTCGAAGGGGGTCGGGCCGAACTTGGCGCCGGCGCGGATGTGGGCGAAGTGCGGGGCGAGGGTCATGTTCTCGAGGCCACCGGCGATGACGCAGTGGTTGTCGCCGGCCTTGATGGACTGGGCGGCCATCATGACGGACTCGAGGCCGGAGCCGCAGACCTTGTTGATGGTCTTGGCGCTCAGGGTGTCGGGGAGTCCGGCGGCGAGGCCGGCCTGGCGGGCGGGGTTCTGGCCCAGGCCGGCCTGGAGGACGCAGCCCATGATGCACTCGTCGATGTGGTCCTTGGCCTCTGGGACATCGTTCAGGACGGCCTCGATGGCGTAGGCCCCGAGCTTCGTCGCGGGGGTGGTGGAGAGCCCGCCGAAGAACTTGCCGATGGGGGTGCGCTTGGCGGCGACGATCACGGGCTGGTTCGACTGGTTGAGCATGGGGGGGGTTCCATCAGATGAGCGTGGGCCGGGCCCGGGATGCGGACTGTGACCGGCGATTCATGCTATGTCACCACAGATGGGCGGGGGTGGCTGGGGTTGGGGCGGTAGCATGGGGCATGCTTCAGGAAGAACGACCGGCCGATGCGGCGGTGACGGATGTGCCTGCGCCCGATGCGGGCGCGCCGGCGGATGAGCGGCTGGGGGCGGTGGATGAGCTGGCGCGGCTGGCGCCCATCTCCCGGGCGAGCGACTGGCTGAGCGAGCTCTTGGCGGGGGTGCCGGTGTGGGGGCGGGCGCTGATCATCACGGGCGTGGCGCTCCTGATCGCGATGGCGATCCAGTGGGTGGTGTATTTCCTGCTGCGCCAGACCTTCCGCGGGGCCCGGCATGAGCTGGCCCGAAACCTGATCGAGCGGACGAGGCATCGCACGCGGGTCCTCGCGATGATCATCGGGGCGGCTGTTGGGCTCGCGATCTGCGAGGAGCGCGGGCTGCTGGCGGGCTGGCTCGAGGGGTTGTGGCCCGATGTTTCGACGGTGCTCACGGTCCTGAGCGTGACCTGGATCATCGTGGGCCTGATCGCGGGCGTGGATGACATGCTGCTCGCGAAGTACAAGCTGGATGTCCGCGACAACCTCAAGGCCCGGCGGATGCACACGCAGGTGGCGATCCTGAGCCGGACGGTCCGGATCCTGATCGCGATCGTGGGGGTCGCGATTGCGCTCGCGACGTTTGACCAGGTGGAGCAGATCGGGACGAGCCTGCTGGCGTCGGCGGGCATCGTGGGGATCGCGGTGGGGTTCGCGGCGAGGCCGGTCCTCGGGAACATCATCGCGGGAATGCAGATCGCGCTGACGCAGCCGATCCGGCTGGACGACGCGGTGGTGATCTCGGGCGAGTGGGGCTGGATCGAGGAGATCACGACGACGTACGTGGTGGTGCGGATCTGGGACCAGCGTCGCCTGATCGTGCCGTTCAGCACGATTATCGAGGAGCCCTTTCAGAACTGGACGCGGAACAGCGCGGACATCCTGGGCTCGGTCGAGCTCTTCGTCGATTACACGTGCGATGTGCCGGTGGTGCGGGAGAAGGTGCTGGAACTGATCGAGGCGAGCGAGCACTGGGACAAGCGTGCGAAGGTGCTGCAGGTGATCGACACGAGCGAGCGGACGATCAAGCTGCGGGCCCTGATGACCGCGGGCGACTCCCCCACCGCCTGGAATCTGCGGTGCGAGGTGCGCGAGGCGGCGATCGGGTGGCTGCGGCGGGAGCACCCCGAGTGGCTGCCCCGCGAGCGGCAGATCAATCTCGGTGGCCCCGGTGAATCCGAGGCGGCGCACGACGGAGAACCCCGGGCGTGACCAGCGCGCCGCTCACCGCCCCCACGAGCGCCCCCACAAACGCCCCGCTGCCCGAGCCCGCGCGGCTGTCCGCAGCGGGCGCGATGGCCCGTTGGGCGGAGATGGTCGGGCTCTTCTTTGGCGTGCCGGCGGTGATCGCGGCCTATGTCGACCCCGCCCGCCGGTTTGACCGGTGGTTCGAGGCGATCGGGCTCGGGGGCATCCTCGACCTCGGGATGCCCCGGGCGCGGGTGCTGATGCCGGCGCTGGCGATCTTCACGCTGATCATCCTTTTGTGTCTGCTCCGGGATCGCTCGTTTCCGAGGCGGAACCTGTGGAACGGGCGGGAGACGCGGGCGGAGATGCGGCGGATCCTGGGGCTCTTCGCGCTCGGCGCGGTGCTGCTCTTCGGGCTGGCGTTCGTGCTGGATGGGTGGACGCCCTACCTGAGGCGTGCGGACGGGGTGTCGGCGTTTCTGTGGCTGCCCATGAACGCGCCGTGGGTGCTGGTGTTCATCGCGATCGGCTACCCCTGGTTCAGTTGCTATCCGCAGGAGATCACGCACCGGGCGTTCTTCTTCCACCGCTACCGG
>DAIQNV010000054.1:3199-6199 GCA_036788215.1 Phycisphaerales bacterium
TGGGCGGATAGGCCCAAGTTTCTCGGGCCATGCTCCGGTCGAGCGGGTTGTGGGCGTGTTTCAGGCTGTTTCCGTTTGGAATTCGTGCAGAAAGCCCTTTCACCTTTGCTTGCAACAGTTACAATTTCAGACGAGCAAGAGCCTCCGTCCCGGTTCACGGACGGGCGAAGAGAGAGGAGTACCCCATGCAGGCAGTGATGTGTCTCGGCGCGGTCGCGGCCCTTTCGGGCGCGGTGTTTGCGGCGACCAGCTTTTCCAATGACCTGACCAGCGAGGCGGGCCTCGCCCCGAACCTCGAGATCGCGGACACCGGTGACGCCAACCGGGCGGTTGCGTTCAGTGCGGCGGGGGCCCAGTTCGGATCGGCCGCTCCCGGCAACGAGGGGCGCAACTACATCCGCACGACGGCGATGGACTTCGACAATGTGCCGTTTGTCGCGGAGATGACCGCCGACCTGTCGCAGGGCGGGCGGGTCTTCTTTGGGCTGGGCGGGGGGAATGTGGGGACCTTCGGCACGCCCGACTGGGATGTGGCGAACACGGTGTGGGTCGAGCAGGGGCTCGGGGTGACGACGCTGTTCACCTTTGAGGTCGGCCCCGGGCCGGTGTTCCAGCCGAACCCGCTGGCGGTGCCGGGCTCTGTGAGTTTCCGCCTGCGGATGAGCTACGACGCGGGATCGGGCGACCTGACCTTCGAGCAGGACGATGACTGGTCGGGGGGGCCGTTCGTGGCCGACTCGACGAGCACGATCAATGTCGCGTTCCTCTTCGCCGGTGGCGAGCCCGGGAGCCTGTTCGTGGGCGGGGGCAGCGGGGCGATCGTGACCGACTTTGATGTCACCGTGATCCCCGCTCCGGCGGGCACCGGCGTGCTGGCGCTCGCGGGGCTTGTTGGGATGCGTCGGCGTCGGTAATCCGAATCAGTATTGTTGTAGCGCGACCCACACCGGCCCGTGTCGAACGATGCGGGCCGGTGTTCTGCGCTGACTCAGCGGCTCATGACCGCCATCTTCATGAGCTGCGCACTCAGCCCGAGCACCAGCCCGAAGAGCCCGAGCACCACCGGCGCCCCCCGCCTCACGTACACCCCGCCGGCGAACGCGACCAGCCCGAGAGCGATCGCCGCGTAGCCGCTGAAGAACAGGGCCATCGCGATCGAGACCGCCCCGAGGGTGGACGCGACCACGGTGAGGGGGTTGGAGGCATTTTCGGGCTTGGCGGCGGCTGTTGTCATGGGCAGATGGTACCAAACGCATCGCAAAAGTGAATAGGCCAAAGGGCCCATATCGACGCGCCGTCGCTGGGCCAACACACCGACCTACCCTGCGCTCCCCGAATCAGAATTCCCCCGGAGACCCCCCCCCATGGCTCAGACCTTCGTCGACCTCCCCGCGGACAGCAACCAGGCTTTGGGCATCGCCCGCTACGCCATCGATTTCCTGGCCAAGGGCGAGCCTTCGAGGGCGGTCCTTGACCACACGAACCGGTTCTTTACCGATGCGTGCCTGTGCGGCGTCTCGGCCCTGGCCCTCGGGACCAACGCCCCGACCATTCTCCGGAAAGAGGCCCAGGAGTACGCGGTGCCTGCGGGGCACTCCGGGCCCGGGCTCGGGCGGAGCTCGACCCACGGGGCCACCTGTTTCGGGACCCGGGCGCGGGTGAAGGCGGAGAAGGCGATCGTCGCGAACTGTGCCGCGGTGCGGGAGTGGGACTCCAACGGGACGAACTTTGGGTATCGCCCGGAGCTGGGGAACACCGCGGGCGAGTTCGGGCACAACGACTTCTACGGGGTGTGCATCGCGGCGGCGCAGATGCTGGGCGAGAAGCCCGGCGCGGGGCCGGCGGGCGATGGGGCCTACGCGCTCCGGGCGATGGTGTGCCACGACGAGATCCGGGGGCGGCTGGCGGAGGTCTTCAGCCTGAAGACCTACAAGATCGACCATGTGCTGCACGGGGCGATCGCGTCGGCGGCGGTGTTCGGGGCGATGGTGGGCGCGACGGCTGAGCAGATCGAGAGCGCGATCGGCATGGTGGTCGCGCACTTCGTGCCTTTCCGGGCGATCCGGGCGGGCAAGCAGCTCAGCGACTCGAAGGGCGCCTCGGCGGCGATCAGCACCGAGGCGGCGATCCTGGCGGTGAAGCGGTCGATGGCGGGGTTCCTTGGCCCGCGCGACATCTTCCGCAACCCCGAGGCGGTCTTCCGCATCTTCGAGGGTCCGGGGCAGATGTTCAAGGCGGTGAACGCTGGCGATGCCAACACGGAGAAGAAGGATGCGTCGCCGTTTGATCTGCGGCTCTCGACCTCGGGGGATGACTTCGCGGTGATGGGGATGCACTTCAAGCTGGGGCTGTATGAGCACCAGTCGGCGGGGGCGCTGCAGGCGATGATCGACCTCTTCGAGAAGGCCCCGGCGCTGCTCGAGGATGCGCAGGGCGGCGCGTTCAAGAAGATCACGATCACCGCGTACGAGCCGGCGTTCGGCATCATCGGCGACCCGGCGAAGCGGAACCCGACGACGCGGCAGTCGGCGGACCACTCGATGGTGTACATCGTCTCGACGCTGCTGCGGAAGGCGCTCGAGGCGAAGCGGGCGGGCGTCGCGCCGACCTGGCCCAACCTGATCCTGCTGCCCGAGGACTACTCGGCTGAGGCGATCAACCACCCGCTGACGCGGGCGCTGATGGACAAGATCGACTTCGCGCATGGGGGCAAGGCGTACGACGACCGCTACCCCGATGGCATCCCGACCGGCCTGAAGGTCGAGGGGGCCGACGGCTCGACGCACGACTCGGGCATGGTGATGTACCCCGCAGGACACGCGCGGAACACGACCGCGGACCTCGACGCTTTGCTCGAGAACAAGTGGCAGAAGCTGGGGGCGCTCGCCAGCGCGGACGCGGTCGGGCTCATCGCCCGCTTCCGCGACCTCGCGACCAAGTCGGCGGCGGACATCGCGGCGATCCACGACTTCGAGATCGTGGACCGCGGGCCCTTCGAGT
>DAIQNV010000054.1:6299-21182 GCA_036788215.1 Phycisphaerales bacterium
GCCGCCTCGCCGCCCTCCCAGACCTTGCCCTCGCGGAAGGTGGAGCACCAGGCCTTGGCCTCGGCGGGGCTCTTGCCCTCCGCCTGGGTCAGGTGCGCGCCCCACATGTAGGTCGCCCGCGTGCCGCTGCCGCAGTGGAGCATGACGGGCCCGTCGGCCCCGTCGAGGGCGGCGCGGATCGCCTCGTACTGCTCGGGCCCCATCTCGGAGCCCGGGCTGGGCACATGGACATAGGTGAGGCCCAGGGAGGCGACGAGTTCCTCGTAGTACGGGAGCATGGCCATCTCGGGCTCGGTGCGCATGTTGATGACGACTTGGCCGCCCCGCTCCTTGAACTCCGCGAGGGCGGCTGGGCTGGGCTGGGCGCCGATGTAGGCCCGCTCCCGGTCGCTCTCGGGGCGGAAATCGTCCCACTCGGAGAGGCGCGGGGGCTTGGGCTCCGCCTGGGCGACGGGCCCCGCGGTCTGGCAGGCGGGGAGGAGCGCGAGGGCGCACGACAGGCCGAGGATCAGGGCGATTCGCTGCATGGCCCGGAGGATACAGGATGATGGCGTGGGGTAGCACAGCGTCGTAGACTCCCCCCCATGGCCGATCGCACCGCCCCACCACCCGTCCCCACCGGCCCCGCCGGCCCCACCGGCACCCCCGGCACCCCCGGCGCCCGCCTGCGGGCCGAGATGGACGCCGGTGTCGTCGCTGCGCCCGGCGCCTTCAACGGGCTGGTCGCCCGGGAGGTGGCGCGGGCGGGGTTCCGGGCGGCGTATGTGTCGGGCGGAGCGACCTCCGCGGCGGCGGGCGTCCCGGATATCGGGGTGCTCACGCTCGACCGCTTTGCGGCGACGGTGCGGGAGGTGGCGATGGGGGCGCGGGGCGAGGACGGCTACTTGCCGGTGCTCGCCGATGCGGACACGGGCTTTGGCGAGGAGGAGATGGTCCGGCGGACGGTCATCGAGTATCAGCGGGCGGGGGCGGCGGGGCTGCACCTGGAGGACCAGGTCTTTCCGAAGCGGTGCGGGCACCTTGATGGCAAAGCGCTGATCCCGACCGAGCAGATGGTGAGCAAGGTGGCGTGGGCCACGGAGGCGGCGAGCCAGACGCCTGACCCCCATTTCGTCGTCTGTGCCCGGACCGACGCGGCGGGGGTGGAGGGGCTGGACGCGGCGGTGGAACGGGCGAAGGCGTACGTCGGCGCGGGGGCGTCGATGATCTTCCCCGAGGGGCTGAAGTCGGAGGACGACTTCGCCCGGTTTGCTGCGATGCTGCGCGAGCGCGTCGCGGGGCGAGTGTACCTGCTGGCGAATATGACCGAGTTCGGCAAGACGCCGATCATCCCGCTCGCGCGTTTCGGGGAGATGGGGTACGACCTGGTGATCTATCCCGTCACGACGCTGCGGGTGGCGCTCGGCGCGGTGAGCCGGGCGCTGGCGGAGCTGCGGGAGACGGGGAGCGCCCAAGGGTTCCTCGACGGGATGCAGACGCGGCAGGAGCTGTACGCGGCGCTCGGGTATACGCCGGGCGAGCCCTGGACCTTCCCCGCGTGAATGAACACGAGCACTGAGCACTGATTTTCGAGGAGTCTTTGCATGTCCACCAAATCCGCCGGCCTCGAGGGCCTTGTCGCCGGAACTACGTCCATCTGCAAGGTCGAGCAGGACGACCTGATCTACCGCGGCTATTCCGTGGACGACCTCGCGAAGAACGCGACCTTTGAGGAGGTGGCGTACCTCCTGCTCGAGGGGGAGAAGCCCACGGGGTCGGAGCTCAGGGCGTTCACCGATGAGCTGAAGGGGGAGCGGGCGCTGCCGGCGCCGGTGGTCGAGTATCTGCGGGCGGTGGGGCCGGCGATCGCTGCTGGGTCGGCGGTGCCCATGGATGTGGTGCGCACCGCGGTGAGCCTCCTGGGCAATGTCGATCCCGAGAGCCAGAGCATCGAGCCCGCGAGCGAGCTGCGCAAGGCGAAGCGGCTGCTGGCGAAGATCCCGACGATCGTCGGGCACATGCAGAATGTGATCGACGGGCGGGAGATCATCGGGCTGGACACCGGGGGCGACCCCGAGCTGGGCCATGCGGCGAACCTGCTGTACATGATCACCGGGGAGAGGCCCAGCGCGATCTTTGAGAAGACGCTGGATGTGAGCCTGACGCTCTACGCGGAGCACGACTTCAACGCGAGCACCTTCACGAGCCGCGTGATCGCGGCGACGCTGTCGGACATGCACGGTGCGGTGACGGGGGCGATCGCGGCCCTGAAGGGCCCCCTGCACGGGGGGGCGAACGAGGCGGCGATGGAGATGCTCAAGGAGATTCGCGAGCATGTCGACGGGGGGGGCGAAGTCGAAGCGTGGATGCACCGGGCCTTCGAGGAGAAGCGGAAGCTCATGGGCTTCGGGCACCGCGTCTATAAGAATGGCGACCACCGGGCACCGATCCTGCACGAGCTGGGCCGCCAGCTCGCGGAGGAGAAGGGGCCGGACGCGGTGAAGTGGTTCGACATCGGCGAGGAGGTGCAGCGGATCATGCTGGAGCACAAGTCGATCCACCCCAATGTCGACTTCCCCTGCGGGCTCACCTACTTCACCATGGGCATCCCGGTGCCCCAGTACACGCCCATCTTCGTCGCGGCCCGCGTCTCGGGCTGGGCGGCCCACATCATGGAGCAGCACCAGAACAACCGGCTGATCCGCCCGCTCGCGGACTACCAGGGCCCGGCCCTGCGCCAGTGGGGCGAGGGCTGATCGCGGGCCCGCGAAGGCCCCGAGACCCTGCGGGGCGAAACCGCCCGGGCCGATCTCCAAGTATGGTGACGGGCCGGGTAGCATCCCCCGCCCGGTGACCCCATGCCCGACGACGCTGACCGCCAAGCCGAGACCACGCCCAAGCCCGCCCCGGGCGCAGCGCCGCACGACCGCGCGGTCGCGGCGGGCCTGCCCCCGGACTCCGGACCCGAGCAGGAGGTCACGCGCGTGCGCCAGGCGATGCTCCGCATGGCCCCCTTGCGCTTCCTGCTGCTGAACACGGGCGTGCTGGCGTCGCTGATCGGGGGGATCTGGCTGCTGTTGAAGGACCGGCCCTACTGGGCCGCCCTCGTGGGGGTCGCGGGGCTCGCCTGCCTGGTCGGGCTGATTGTGTGGAGGGTCCTGACCCTCGCCACGCGCCTGCGTGTGACCAACAAGCGGAGCGTGATGGCCACCGGCCTCTTGAGCAAGCAGACGACCGAGGTCCTCCACGACAACATCCGGAACGTCAAGATCGACCAGAGCTTCTGGGAACGCGTCTGGAATGTCGGGCGGATCTCCATCGCCTCCAGCGGCACCGACGATGAGGAGATCATCATGAGGGGCGTTCCACGCCCGCACGATCTCGCGAGGACGATCGATCTTTATCGCCCCCTGGGTTAAGGGCGGCCCACGCCGTCCCTTGGGTGAACGGACCCTCGCCCGCCCTTCACCTTGCCCCTCCCCCCCACCACCGGCTTGCCTTGACGGGCACCAGATCGCCTACACTCCGGCCATGCTGCCCGAGGGGTCCGTCAAGCCGATGCTCGCCCATATCCGCCTTCGCGTCCTCGCCATCGTCGTGGGCGTTGTGCTCGCGGTCGTGGGCGTCGTCTCCTTTGCCGCGTGGCCCATCGTGCCGGTGCTCGGTGTCGCGATCATCACCGTGGCTGCGGCGGTGAACTCCGCGACCGCCCGCCTGGCCGCGCCGGTCTGCACCACCTGCGGCGAGAAGCTCCCGGGCGCAACCGAGGGCGACCGCGTCCTCAAGAGCGGCCCGTACGGGGTCGTCTGCGAAGCGTGCGGTGCGCTGAACGACCCGAGCCGCCCCGCCGACCACCGCGTTGCCTGATCGAGGGCCCGGTCGCGCTGCTGGCTGCCCCGCCCCACCACACCCCCCACTCCTCCTGAGAAAAACAAAGACGCCCGCCGAAGCGGGCGTCCTCGTTCAAGATTGCGTTGAACCCGCCGGGCTCAGCCCGCGGCTTCCATCTTCTTGTTGAACTCCTCGCCCGAGACCTCTTCGACCTTGGCCTTCTGGAGGATGGCGTCCATCGTCTTGTGCTCGCGGAGCTGCTGGAAGACCTGCGTCACCCGGCGGCTCTCGATGAGGTCGCGCCGCAGCTGCTCGGGGCGGACGCCCTGCTCCGCCGCCATCTGCGCGATGCGCCCGTTGATCTCCGCCTCCTCGACGCGGACATCGAGCTCCTCGGCGGCCTGGTTCAGGATGAAGAAGAGCTTGAGCTCGTTCTGGGCCACGTCCGCGGACGACGACCGCAGCTCGGCCATGTGGCGCTCGATTTCCGCCGGGTCGACGCCCCGGTACATCAGCTCCATCCGGCGACGCTCGAGCGTCCGCTCCGCCTGGCCGGCGGTGAGGCGCTCGGGCAGGGCCATCTCGGTGCCGTCGATCAGGGCCTTGGCGACCTGCTGGCGCATCGCCGACTGCTGCTGCACGAGCCCGCGCTGCGTGAGGCGGGTCTTGACAGCCTCGCGGAGCTGCTCCTCGCTCTCGAAGCCGGTGCGGGCGACCACGTCCGCGAGCTCCGCCGGGATGATCCGGTCGACGCGGCTGACCGCGAAGGTGACCTTGAGCTTTTTGCCCCGCAGCTCCTCGCGCTCGTGGCCCTCGGGCCCGGTGGTCTCGATGGTGGCGGTCTCGCCGGGCTTGGGCATCCCCAGCTGCTTGGCGAAGTCGTCGACCAAGACGCCCAGGATCATGCCCTTGCCCTCGTCCTCCGCCATGGGCACGCGGACCACGGCGCCCTGGATGTTGTAGAACTCCTCGCCATCGGGGCCGGTCATGATGCCGTGGCCGGTCAGGTAGTCGCCCGCCTGCGGGGCGTCCTGCTCCTCGAGGTCGCCCTCGTTGATGCGGATCTTCTCGATCTCGCCGTTCACCAGCTCGTCCGTGACATCGACGGCGGGCTTGAGGACGGTGATGCCCTCGAGGTCCGGCGTCTTGAACTCCGGCTGCACCTCCACCTCGACGGTGAAGGAGAGCGGCTTGCCCTGCGACAGCTCGGCCTTCTCGAGCTCATCGGCCCGGGGCTCACCGATCACCTTGAGCTTGTGCTGCTCGATGGCCTCCTGGTAGGCCATGGCGACGATCTGCTGCTTGGCCTCGCGCTGGATCACGGTGCCGAACTTCTTCTCGATCAGCCGGCGCGGCGCCCGACCCTTGCGGAAGCCCGGGACCTCGGCCTCGACCATGACGGTGTCGAGCGAACTGCCCAGCTTCTCATCCACCACCTGGGCGGAGACCTCGATCGAGATCTTCTTCAGACTCGGGCCCGCGTCCTCGATTGTCACGGTCGGGTTCAGTTCGCCAGCGGGCGCCGTTGCGGTATCAGCCATCGTCGAGATCCTCGCGCGTGGTGTTGACCGCGACGCCGGCACGCGCACGCCGACCCGCCGCGGATGGGTCGCAAGTCTAGAAGGGCCGGACCCCCGGGGCACCGGCCGGGCCGGGGGGCCTCCCCGCCCGCAACCGGGGCGATACCATCACGACCCCACGCCGGAGTGGCGGAATGGCAGACGCAGCGGATTCAAAATCCGCCGGGGTAACACCCGTGGGGGTTCGACTCCCCCCTCCGGCATTCGTCCAGGGCGATCGCCCGACGCGGCTTCTGACGCGTCAGGGGCACCCCGCGGCGGCCTCGGCCAGGTAGTCCAGGATGTCGAGGTTGTCGACGACGCCGTCCCGGTTGAAGTCGCCCGGGCAGCCGGGCGGCGGGGGGACCACGGACACGACCACCGGCCGCGAGGTCGTCGAGCCGAACGCGTTCGTGACGAGCAGGTCGTAGATACCGATGTCGCCGGGCGAGAGTTGGCCGAAGGCGAGCTCGGGTGTCTGTGATCCCGCGATGTCGGGCCCGTCGGACACCGGCACGCCATCGCGACGCCACTGGAAGGTGAGGGGGGGCGTCCCGAGCGCGAGCTCCGCCGCGAGGGTCGCGGTGGAACCGGCGTTGACCTGCATCGACATCGGCTGCGTCGCGAGCGTCGGCGCGAGCAGGCACGCGCTGTCGTACAGCGTCAGGCCCGCGGAGCCCACGACCGCGGCGCTCAGCGTGCCGGATCCGTCGAACGCTCCGATCGCGAGATCGGTCGGCGTCCCGGTCAGGGCATCGTCGACGGGGGGCTGGAATGTCCCATCGCCGTTGCCCTTGTAGAACCGGAGGACGCCGGTCGAGAGGGCCACCGCGACATCGGGGACCGTGTCGCCATCGAGGTCCGCGATATCGAAGGCCACGACGGAGGTCGCGCCCGCGAGGGGGGCCTGCTCAGGCCCGAAGGTGCCGATACCCGTCGCGAGATAGACGACGATGCTGCTCCCGGTGAACCCGATGAGATCGAGCAGCCCGTCCTGGTTCAGGTCCGCGGCCCTGAGCTCCAAGCCGGCAGCGTTGACGGCGGGGCTCGTCGCGGGAAGCTCGAAGGAGCCATCGGGCCGGGTGACGTAGACGAATATCTCGAGTCCGATCGCCGTCGCGAAGTCGAGGCGGCCGTCGTTGTTGAAATCGGCGGGGATCAGGCTGTCGATCGCCTGCCCCACCGGGAATCCGACCTGCGGCTGGAAGGTCCCGTCCCCGTTGGACAGCAGGACGCCGAGCCCGGTGCTCGTGAAAAAGGACGCGTTGAGAATGTCGGTGAGCCCGTCGCCGTTCCAGTCGGCGAGCGCGATCGACCGCGGGGTTGTCGCGGTGAGCAACACCGGCGGCTGGAGCGAGCCGTCGGGATTGCTGAAGTACACGCGGACATTGCCGTTGCCCCCGATGGAGGCCACGACCGCGACATCGTCCCGGCCATCGTCGTTGAGGTCGCCGACAGCGATATTGTCCGCCGATGAGAATGTCGTGGCCCCCACCGGTTCGACCAGCGGGCCGAAGGTGCCGTCGCCCGCGCCGAGAAGGACGCCGACCGTGTACGAACCGGGCGAACCGTTGACGACGATCAGATCGGTGTTGCCGTCGGCGTTGGTGTCGGCCGGGAAGACGCGTGCCGGCTGCGGGCCGGCGTCGAAGGTAGCCCCGGCGACGAAGACATCGCCCGGCGGGCAGGCGGTCTGTGCGCTCGCGGACACGGCGGCGAGGGCGTAAGCGGCAACGAGACTGAATCGCATGGCATGAACTCTCATGAGTGTGGCGCTCCCTCGGGTGCGTTCGGGGATCTCAGGGGCAGCCGGCGTCGATGTCACGCAGCAGGTCGAGCAGGTCGAATGTGTTCGGGTCGCCATCGCCGTTCAGGTCGGCGGGGCAGGGATCGATCGTCGGGGTGACCGCGACGATGGCGGGAAGGCTCCGCGCTTCACCGAGGGCGTTGGTGATCAGGATGTCGTACTCCCCCGCCTGCTCCCGCGTGATCTGATCGAGCGTCAGCGTCGCCGACCGCGCCCCGGATATGGTGCCGGAATCGAGGACCGGGCGGCCGTTGCGACGCCACTGGTAGGACAGTGGGCCCGCGCCGCCCGCCCCGACGGTGAGCACCGCCTGCCCCCCGGCGGTTGCCAGCGTCGCTTCGGGCTGCTGCGTGACGACCGGGAAGAAGAAACACGAGTTGAGATAGGCCTGGATCCGGTCGTCGGCGGTGTTCGGCAGATCGATCGCCGCGATCAGGTCGGGCGTCCCGCGGTTATCAAGGTCGGCGACGATGACATCCTGGATGTTGCCCTCGACCGACCCGCGGACGGGCGGGGCGAATGTGCCGTCGCCGTTGTTGGCGTGGTATTGAACGCTCTCGGGCAGGCGTGAGCCCGCGGCGATGTCGATGTCGCCATCACCATCGAGGTCGGCGAGAACAAAGCTCCGCACCAACCCGGGCCCGGCGGAGTCCGGCAGCTGAACCTGGGCCGCGAAGTTGCCGTCGCCCGTCGCGAGCCAGACCCGGATTGGGCCGCCCCCACCCCTACGACTCACGAGGTCGTCGAGCCCGTCGCCGTTGAGGTCGGCCGCCGCGACAAAGGGATCGTCGTTGTCCGGGGGCACGAGGGTGTTTGCGAGGACGAATGAGGCGCCGGGCTCTTGGAGAAAGATCTCGATCGAAGCCGGCCCGAGCCTTTGCGACAACGCGAAGTCGACCAGGCCGTCGGCGTCGAAATCGCCGAACGCGATGTCGTACACGCCTACGCCCGGGACCAGGGTCTGCTCGCTCTGGAATGTGCCATCGCCGTTGCCATAGAGAACCTTGAGACCGAGGGTGCCGCCTGAGATGCCGCCGACGAGGTCCAGATGGCCGTCCCGATCAAGATCGATCGCGCTCAGTTTGAACCAGAACACCGCCGGCGTCGGGCTCGGTGCCTGCAGCGAGCCGTCCGCGTTGGCCAGATACACGAGCACATTGCCGGAGGCGCTGGGCGGGATCGACACAACGACATCCGACCGACCGTCTCCGTTAAAGTCGGCCACCAGCACATCGAACGTGTTGTTCCCGGGCGGGTCGTAGGTCTGCGGCGCGCCGAACGAGCCGTCGCCCTGACCGAGCAGGATGGAGAATGTCCTGTTGCCCCCTTCCTCAGGGAGAACCGCGAGGTCGATCACCCCGTCGGCGTTGAAATCCCCCGCAACGATCTGACGCGGCTGTGAAACAACCTGCGAGGTGATCTGCGACCCCGGGCGGAACCCGGAATAGAGATACTCAGATGAGCAGCCGACGGGCCCCTGTGCGTGCGCGGGCGCGCCGATGGCGGACGCGAGCAGGATCATGAGACATGAGGAAAGTCCACACTTCACAGCTTCACCCTCCATCGAATTCCCATCAACTTAGCCGACACATCCCGATGATTCAACAGACCTGCGGACAATCTGCGAAATATCGGACCGTGCCCAGCGGCCACCGTGCACCACTTCTGAGACTGCCAAAGAACGCCGCGAATGCGTCAGTCCCGACCCTTCTTGTCTGTACCGGCTGTCGCCAAACCCTCTACCCAAGTCGGATGGCAAGGTATTGATTCGACCAATAAGGACGAGTCGGGTCCCGTCGTGCACCACATCTACAGCAGCGATCGCCCGGCGAGCACGCCGAACGACCGCGGTTGCACGAGCGGCATGCCGGCATTAATCGAACCAAAGCATGAGGGAGACCGTGTAGTCGCCGGAGGCCTGTGTGGGCTGGCCGGTCGGCCCGAGCCGCTCCGGGGGGTGGAACTTTGTGCCGATCGGGGCGATGGCGTGGAGAAAGGAAATGTCGCCTTCGGGCCAGTCGACGCGGGTTTCTATCGGTTGTTTCCCGGACGGCGGGGTGAACAGGCGCAATGACACGTCGGGCGTGGTGAGGGCGATGTTGAGTGCGCCCGCATCGGTCTGGAGCCTGGTCCAGACCGGATCATCGAAGTAGCCCTTGAACTCCGGGTAGATCCAGGACTCTCCCGGCGTCGAGTCGTTGTACGCGTTTGTCCAGAAGCCGAAGGTGGGGCCGCGCGTCCGGTTCTTCCAGACGCGGTAGGGGCCGCGGCCTATCCAGTCGCGCGAGCTGACCACACTCGACGGCAGGTCGAATGTCACCCCGAAGAAGTCGTGGCTGCCGGACAGCGTGTACGCGGTCCGGAGTTCCAGCACGCCGTTCGGGCGGAGCGTCCACTCGATCGTTGAAAGCCCGTCCGGGGTGTTCTGCCACGCGAGGGTGATGCTCCCGTCGGCCCGCTCGACCGGCGCGAGCGCCGTCGAGCGTTCGTCTCCCGCGGCACCCGGTACCCGGCGCGGACCGTTGCTCAATGGCAGCGTCCGCGTCACGTCGCTATCGATGTGACGGAGCGTCCTCACGCGCCCGCTGGCGGCGTCGATCTCGACCGATAGGTTGCCGGCGGAGAGCACGACCGCGTCGTCTCTCTCTTGCAGCCGAACCTCGCCCGTTGTGGGAGGTGGGACGATTGCCTCCGCGATCCTCTCGCTTGGACGGATGGGGGAGGACCACACACAGACAAGCTCCCCCGAGGGCCCGAACGCCCTGAGTCTCAACGCCTGGGCGTCCTCCGGGATCTCGGGGAGACCGAGATCAAGCCGGGCGCGTTCGCCCGGGGCGGCGGAGACATCGCTTAGTGTTCCGTTCGCGATCACCCGTTCGCCGTTCGGCATCGAACCGAAGCTCAGCAAGTCCCATTCGAAGCGGCAGGCGTCCAGATTGGTGAAGTCGTAGAGGTTTTCGACCTCAATGGAGCCGCGAAAGTCCTCGCCGAAGCCGGCGGTGATTTGAATCGGCGACCAGATCTCTCGGATCGTGAAATAGCTGCCCTCTTTCTCGTGGTGCGGCCCGACGATGCCGTCGGGCGCCCGGTTGCCGGCGACATCGATCCGGCCCTCCCGGTCGGTCCGAACGATGCCCTCGTCGGCCATCACCCAGAGGAACCCGCCCGCGCCGAAGGGCGACTCTTGCATGAGTCGCCAGTAGTCGTCGAGCGAGGCGCCGTGCCCGCCGTCGTAGAGCCCGTGCAGAAACTCCGTCGGAAGGACGACCGTGGGCCCCTTCAGGAGGTTTCGCATCGACTCGAACGACTCGTAGTGATCGGTCTCAAGCCCGCCGAAGTTATCCCACGGATGGATCACGACACGACGCTGCGGGTCGTGTATCCAGAAGTCATCATCGAGTTCGGTGTTCCAGCCACCCTCGTTGCCGTTGGCCCAGAGGATGACGGACGGATGGTTGACATCCCGTTCGACCAGCGAGCGGACGAGCGGTCTACCGACGCGGGTCTCCAGGGGCGGCTTCTGCCAGGTCGCCAGCTCGTTGATGACCAGCAGCCCGAGTTCGTCGCATGCCTCCAAGAAGTGCTTGTCCGGCGGATAGTGAGCGGCGCGGACGGCGTTCATGTTCATGGACTTGATCAGCCGGGCGTCCTCGTAGCTGTCCGCCCGGTCGAGCGCTCGGCCGGTCTCCGGCCTGAAGCAATGCCGGTTCACGCCCTTGAGCATGATCCGCCGACCGTTCAGATACAGCCCGTCGTTCTCGCGCACCTCAAATGTCCGGAACCCGATGGTCTCGGTGACGACATGGATCGGCTCGCCACGACGCTCCAGCGTCACGCGGAGCTCATAGAGGTTCGGTGTCTCGTGGCTCCAGGGCTCGATCCCGTCCAGTCGCGTCGCGAGTTCGACCTCCGGGGCATCGGCATCGACGCCGAACGCACGCCCGATCTGCCGACCGTCGGGGCCGTACACTCGGCCGACGACCCTGTCGGCGTCGGCGAGGCCGCCGAGCCTCGCACGCACGGCGAGCGAGCCGTCGGCCCGAGGATCGACGGCGATGTGATCGATGTGTTGCGAGGGTTTCGACATCAGGAACACCGGGCGGTAGATGCCGCCCAGAATCCAGTAATCGGCCCGCCTTTCGGCGAGTTCGACCGACGGGTCGGCTGACACCTCGTTCACATCCACCTCGAGGGTGTTCTCGCCCTCTGCATCAACCAAATCGGTGATGTCGTAGCGGAACCGGTAGAAGCCGCCTTGGTGGATCGGTCCGGCCAGCGTGTCGTTGACGCGGACCGTGGTATCGGTCATGACGCCCTCGAACACGATCCAGACCCGCCGATCGCGCCATGCCTCCGGCACGCGGAAACGGGTGCGGTACCGGGCCTGCTCGCCGCTTCGCGCCCTGTCGTTGCCGTAGGTGTAGGTGCCGAAGCCGTGCTGTTCCCAATGCGAAGGAACGGGGATTGTCGACCACGACCCCGCCTTTCTCCCTTCCAGGCAGAAGAAGTCCCACGGCACAGCGTCCGAGGGGCCCTCACCGGAGAGATATCGCGTGTGGGTCTCGGTCGGGTCCGCATCGCCAGACGGTGCCGACGCGCGAGCATGGCTCGGCAACGCCAAGAACAAAGAGCAGAGAGTCAACACAACGGTCACGGCTGCACGGGGCATCGGTTCGAAGGTCCTTTCGCCAAAGGTGGCTGTAACCGCATAAGGTGGACGCCGACCGACGCGGCGTTGCCTGCGTCGGCGGCTGCTCGTATCCCCTGAACTCTGCGGACGACCGTACCAAAGCCGCCGCTGTTGTGCCACTCGATGCGGTTCGAAGGAGTATCCGAGCGATTCAACACGCGCCGGGGTACAGCCCGTGGGGGTTCGACTCCCCCCTCCGGCACTTTGGTCCGACCGAGTTCGGTGGGCCCGGAGGTCAGTCCCGGGCTAACGACCGCTCGAACGCCTCGGGGACGAGGAGCACGCCCCGGCGGTCGAGGGGCTTGTCCTGCTCGGGTACGATTCGGAACCGGCGGGCAACGGCGTCGTTTCGAACGCCCGAGACCTGCCACGACACCACGGTGTACGGCTCGCTCGTCCGGATCGTGAATCGGTCCGGACCGTCGCGTCCGATGGGACGCGCTACCTTGACGAGCACCCACACGTCTTCGTCCGCCGGGCCGCCGAGGGGCTCGTCGCCGACGACGGTCAGGTGATAGCGCGGATCGATGTTCAGTTCGCCGAAGTACGCCGGGAGGAGGACCTGCGCGTAGCCGCCCTCGTCCGTTGTCACCGTTCCCGAGTAGACGTTGAGCATCTCCGGGCTCTCGACGCAGCTGTGCCAGAGCTCCTTGTTGTACGGGTCGAGGGGGTGGTCGATGCGGAAGGCCTTGATCGGTGCGGAGAAGCTGTTCGTATCGCGGGCGAAGGTGGCCATCACGGTCTCGGCGCCGTTGGTCAGGTCGATCACGAGGAGCGCGTTGGAAGTGTTGCGCCCGTCTTCGCGAAGGATAACGCCGTTGGTGTTGCTCAGGTTCTCATAGAACGCCAGCTCGGCGACCTGGTC
Source organism: Phycisphaerales bacterium (assembly GCA_036788215.1). Taxonomy (GTDB): domain Bacteria; phylum Planctomycetota; class Phycisphaerae; order Phycisphaerales; family UBA1924; genus DAIQNV01. The sequence continues at coordinate 19,031 of DAIQNV010000054.1, forward strand.
CGTTCCGCCGGACTCGAGCGCGACCTTGACGATCGAGCCATTGCCCCGGACGCGGAGCGCGTCGTTGGTGGCCTCGCCCGAGCCAATGCTGAGTGTCCTGGCCATCGCGATGCGTCCGATGGAATCGAGGTAGAACGCGCCGATGAAGCTCCCGCCGGAGAGCGTCAGGGCGGAGCTGTTTCCTGTCGCGGAGACATTGGCGTTGCCGTTGAGAAAGTTCATCCTGAGGAACTTGAATGATCCGGCCGGGCCCGGGATGCTGATCTCCCCGTCCGCAAGGATCGAAAGATTGCCTTCCACTGCCACCCCCCCCTCGAAGGTGTTCGAAGCCGCATCCAGCCGGGCGAGGTTCGCGGGCAGCCGGGCGTCGTTGATGATGCCGGAGTTGAGGTTGGACGCGTTGGTGTAAAAGGATGCGCTCTGGCCGCCCAGCCTGAGCGCGTCCGCGGCGAGCCCGGACTGCGGCGCGGGCGTGATCTTCTGACGCGGGGTGAGCGTCTCAAACCCCGTCAGGTCCGCGCACGCACCGAGCGCCCCCTCGCGGATCTGGATCTCGAGGTGCTGCCCGAAGGTCGCCAAAGGGGACCCGAAGTCCAGTCCGATGACCAGCTTTCCGCCTTCCACGGCGACGTCGTTCAGGCATCGGGTCGCGATCGGAGACCCGCCCGTCGCCTGGGCGAACAGCAGCACGCGGATGTCGAAGACGCCGTTCGCAGGCTGTTCGCCGGTACGGAGTTCGCCCTGGTAGGTGAACTCCGTCGGGCTCTGGGATTGCGCGTTCGGGCCAATGAAGATGACAAGCAAGAGAGCGGCCATCAGGTATCGGGTCATGGTTACCTCCGCGCGCAGTGTACTTCGGACCCCCGCCTTTCGGCAGCGCATTCTTGGGTACGGTGCGATGACGGTGTCCAGTAACCAGCACCGACGATCGAGGTCTGCGGTGCACGCACCGTCTCGATCACCCGCGGAGGGGTCGAGCCTCTCCTTCGGCGGTGGTCGCCGTCACGGCGCGCTGGTGCCCCGCGAGCACACTCGGCCCGGGCCGGGCCCCCGTCTCCGCCCCCTGCCGGGGCCCGAGGCCGGGCCCCGATACGATCACCATCGCCGACCCGCAGGGCCGGATCACCGACCGTCGCGGGGCGTCGCCTTGACGCCCCGGGTCTCGCGTCACCCGCGCCACCCGGGCGCCCACGGGAGCACCCCTATGCACCGAGCCCTTCGCCTCACAGCGCTGCTCTGCGCCCTCACCGCATCAGCCTCATGGGCCCCGCCACCCCCGGCAGACCCGCTGGCGGCGCTGGACTTCGAGGACCCGCTCGCCCTCGAAAGGCTCGCGCCGGGCGCCCACCGCCCGCGCCTCGCCCTCGTCCCCGACCCCGACCATGCCGACAACCGAGCCCTCCGAGTCCGGATCGTCGAGGATGGTCACTACGGAGCGTCGTTCCACCTCCGCACCGCCGACCACATCGATGACCAACCGACCCGCCTCTACGCACGCTACCGGCTCCGCCTCGGAACCGATTGGGCCCCGCACACCAGCGGCAAACTCCCCGGCTTCAGCGGCACCTACAACCGGGCCGGCTGGGGCGGCAAGCCCTCCGACGGGATCAACGGCTGGTCCGCCCGCGGCATGTTCGGCCCCCTCGATACCGAAGGCCGGACCCCCGTCGGCTCCTACATCTACCACGCGGACATGACCGCGACCAACCAGCGCTACGGAACCGGCGTCTGGTGGGACATCCGCCTGCAGCGTGGACGCTGGTACACCATCGAGCAGGAGATCCGGCTCGACACCGTCGACGAAGAGGGAGGCGGCGCCGACGGATGGCTCCGGGCCTGGGTCGATGGCGAGCCGGTCTTCGACCGTCGCGCTCTGCACCTGCGCGACACCGACAGCCTGCGCGTCGAGTCCTTCTGGGTCGATGTCTACTACGGGGGCAAAACGCCGGCCCCCGCCGACATGTCCTTGCTGATCGACGACCTCTGGATCGGAACCCAAAGGCCCGCCCCCGAGCCGGTCGACCGGCACCACAGCCCGCAACCGGGGCGATACCATCACGACCCCACGCCGGAGTGGCGGAATGGCAGACGCAGCGAATTCAAAATCCGCCGGGGTAACGCCCGTGGGGGTTCGACTCCCCCCTCCGGCATT
>DAIQNV010000055.1:0-20986 GCA_036788215.1 Phycisphaerales bacterium
CTAGCACGGACGCGGGTTCGCGGTCGTCGCGGACGAGGTGCGCAAGCTCGCGGAACGGACGACACGGGCGACCGACGAGGTCACCGAGTCGATCCGCGAGATCCAGCACGAGACTGAGAAGGCGGTCGAGCGGATCGAGGCGAGTTCCACCCGCATGAACGGGGGCGTCGAGACCGCACGCCAGGCGGGGGACGCGCTGCAGGCGATCGTCGCCAGCTCCGACGCCCTGCTCAGCCGGGTGCAGTCGATCGCCGCGGCGACCGAGGAGCAGGCGGCGACTGCGACCCAGATCGGCGGGAATATCCAGCGCGTGACCGAGGTCGCGACGGAAGCGAGCGACGCTGCGGGCCAGGCCTCGGTCGCTGCGGCGGAACTGAGCCGCCAGGCGGAGCGGATGCAGTCCCTCGTCAGCCGGTTCCGCGTCTGACCGCCCCGGCGTCGAAAGCAGTCATGGTGTGTTCGAGGCGTCGAGGTGTTCCGAAAGGAACGCCTCGATTGCCCTTTGCACTTCCGGGTGATCGGTGAGCAGACGCTCGTGGTCGGCGCCGGGCTGGTACATCGCCCGCGTCGGCACGCCCGCCCTTGAGGCAGCTTCCGCGACGATCTCCGCGTGACGCACGCTCACGACCCCGTCGTGCGACCCGTGCACGATCAGGAGAGGGCGGTCGCCCAGCCTGGTCGCTGCGTCCTTTGCGTCGAGCCCCGCGGGGATCAGCAGGGGCCCGAGCGGGCCGGCGTAGTCGCTCGCGACGCCCCGCCAGGTGCTGAACGGAGCCGCGGCGACGATGGCCCTGAGTTCCGGGCGCTCCGCCGCGAGGTTCAGCCCCACGACGCCCCCCATGCTGAAGCCGAAGAGCCCGACGCGGGCTGGGTCGACATCCGGCCGGGTGAGCAGGTAGTCGAGAGCGGCGTGCGCATCGGCGAGCAGCATGGAGCGGACGAGCCGGCCGGCGTCGGTGCTGCGCCCGTACCCCCGGTAGTCGAAGAGGAGGACATTGAACCCCGCGTCCGTGAGCCACTCGACGAAGGCGATGTGGTAGGCGAGGTGCCCCGCGTTTCCGTGGGTGTGCAGGACGGTCGGGGCGGTCGCCGGGTCGGTGTTGCGAGCGGGGATCCACCACGCGTGCAACTCCGAACCCTCGGGGCCCGGGAAGACGACATCCTCGACGCCCGGTGGCGTGGCGAAGGCCGAGCGCTCCGGGAAGTAGAACGCTTTACTCTCCAGCACGGCGCACCCCTGTGCAACAGCAACCACGACCGCGAAGCACGACCCGAGAATAGCGACCCGCCAGGCGACGGCACGCAGCCAGCGGCGCGTCCTGGAGGGCCGGGTTGACGAGGGGGGCTCGAGCATGGGCCGAGCCTAGCAAGGAACCCCCGATGACCGAGCGCGAGAAGATGATCCGGGGCGAGCTCTACGACGCGTCCGACGCGGAACTCGTCGCCCTCCGGGCGAGCGTGCAGCGGGCGATCCGGCGCTACAGCGAACTGGACGACGAGGACCAGACCGAGCGGGACGCGACGCTGCTGGGTCTGCTCGGGCGGGTCGGCACCGGGTGCCTGCTGCAGTCGGGGTTCCGATGCGAGTACGGGTTCAATGTCGAGCTGGGTGACCAAGTCTTCATGAACTACGGGTGCGTGCTGCTCGATGTCTGCCCCATCCGCATCGGAAGCCGCAGCATGTTCGGCCCGCTCGTGCAACTGCTCACGCCCACGCACCCGATCGACCCCGCCGAACGGGCCGGGGGGCTCGAGGCGGGCCGGCCCATCACCATCGGCGAGGATGTCTGGCTGGGCGGGGGGGTCATCGTGAACCCCGGGGTCACGATCGGCGCGGGGACGGCCGTCGGCTCGGGCGCGGTGGTGACAAAGGACCTCCCGCCCCGCGTCTTCGCGGGCGGCAACCCGGCCCGGGTCATCCGCGAGCTGGGCTGATGCCCGGCGTGCCTCCCCGGGGCGAACCGCGGGGCCCCGCTTCCCAATACACTCTGGGGGCTTCGACCGAAGGGAGACTCGATGGAGATCGTGCTGATCGTCCTGGGCATCATCGTCGCGGTGGTCATCGCGCTCGCGCTCTACGCGATCGCGGTGTACAACACCCTCGTCAAGCTGAAGAATCGCTTCGAGAACTCGTTCAGCCAGATCGAGGTGCAGCTCAAGCGCCGCCACGACCTCATCCCCAACCTCGTCGAGACCGTCAAGGGCTACATGGGCCACGAGCGTGAGACCCTCGAGGCGGTCATCCAGGCCCGGGCGGCGGCGGTCAGCGGGCTCTCCGCCGCCTCCGCCGACCCGACGAACGCGGGCGCCATGGGCCAGCTGTCGGGGGCGGAGGGGCAACTGACCGGGGCGCTCGGGCGGCTCATGGTCGTCGCGGAGGCGTACCCCGACCTGAAGGCGACGCAGAACATGCAGCAGCTCACCGAGGAATTGACCACCACCGAGAACAAGGTCGCCTTCGCCCGCCAGGCGTACAACGACGGGGCGACCGCGTACAACACCTACAAGCAGACCTTCCCGCCCGTGCTGTTCGCGGGCGTCTTCGGGCACGGGAAAGACGCCGCCCTGCTCGACTTCGACGACGCGGAGATCGCCAACGCCCCCAAGGTGTCCTTCTAAACCTCCTGCCGGGGCACCTCGCTCGCCATGGACTTCTTCGAGCACCAGGACCTGGCACGCAAACGCAGCGGGCGGCTCGTCGCCCTCTTCGCGGCGGCGATCGTGTGCATCGTCGTGGCGCTGTATTTCCTCGGGCTTTTCGCGATGCCGCTGATCGTGGGGGTCGCGCGGTCGCAGTCGCCCAGCGGGGAGCCCGGGCCGATCGACTTCGCCTTCTCGTGGTGGAGCCCCCTGGCCCTGATCTTCGCCTTCGGCGTGGGCGGGCTGCTCATCGGGGGCGGGAGCGCGTACAAGGCGTCCCAGCTCGCGGGAGGGGGGCGGGTCATCGCGGAGGAACTCGGGGGCACGCTGCTCACGCGCGACCGGGCGGACGCGGACGGGCAGAAGGTGCTCAACGTTGTTGAGGAGATGGCGATCGCGTCGGGCACGCCCGTCCCCCCGGTCTTCCTGCTGGAGAAGGAGAAGAACATCAACGCCTTCGCCGCGGGCTTCCGCCCGGAGGACGCGGTGATCGGCGTGACCCGGGGCGCTGTGGAGCAGCTCAGCCGCGACGAGCTGCAGGGCGTGATGGCGCACGAGTTCAGCCACATCCTGTCGGGCGACATGCGCCTCAACATGCGCCTGATCGCGGTGCTGCACGGGATCCTGCTGCTCGGGCTGACCGGGGCGGCGATCCTGCGGGGGTTCTACTACGCGAGCTTCGCGGGCGCGGGCCGGCGGTCGTCACGCGACGGGGGGGGCGGCGGGGCGGTCGTCGCGATCATGGCGATCGGGGCGGCGCTCGCGGCGATCGGCTACGTCGGCGTTTTCTTCGGCAATTGGATCAAGGCGGCGGTGAGCCGCCAGCGGGAGTTCCTCGCGGACGCTTCCGCGGTGCAGTTCACGCGCAACCCCGAGGGCATCGCGGGGGCGCTGAAAGCGATCGGCGGGACGACCGGCCGGGCGAGGCTGAACTCGCCCAACGCGCCCGAGGCGAGCCACATGTACTTCGGCAGCGCACTCGGCGCGGGGCTCTTCGCGACGCACCCGCCCCTCGAGGAGCGCATCCGCCGGCTCGATCCATCGTGGAACGGGAAGTTCCCCACGCCACGACGGGCAGCGAAGGACGCCGCCCCCGCGCGACGCCAGCCCGACACGCGGCGCGGCGCGGGGGCTCCGACGGCGCTGGGCATGGCCCTCGCGGCTTCGCTCGACCCCGGCCGGGCCGTCGCGGCGGCGGGGAGCATGCAGCACGAGACGATCGGGCGGGCGAAGTCTCTGATCGAGCGGATCCCGCCCCTGGTGCGGTCTTCGACCGACGACCCCTGCGGGGCGCGGGCGGTGATCCTGGCGTTGCTGCTCGACCGAACCGTGGAGGGGCGCAAGCGTCAGGCGGCGCTCCTGTACGCGGAGGACCCGCGCCTGGGCCAGGCGGTGGGCGGGCTGGCCCGCGTGGTGATGGAACTGCCCGCGGAGCTGCGTCTGCCCGTGCTGGAGCGGGCGATGCAGCCCCTGGCGGGCCTGAGCGGGCCCCAGGCGCAGGCGTTCGAGCGGATCGTGCACCGCTTCGTGCGGATCGACGAGGTGACGAGCCTCTTCGAGTGGGTCGTGCAACGCCTCGTCTCGCTGAGGCTCCGGGCCGCGACCGGGCGGGTGTCGACCGGGCGGGTGCAGTACTACGCGCTGGGGCAGCTAAGCGAGGCGTGCTCGGTGCTGCTGAGCCTGATCGCGAGGGCGGGGACGCGGGACATGGCCCGGGCGAGCGAGGCGTTCGACGCGGGAAGGGACGGGCTGGCGCGGGTGGCGCTGACCTTCAGGCCTGAGGCGGGGCTCGATGCGCTGGGCCCGGCGCTCGATGAACTGGACAAGACCTCGGGGCGCGTGAAGCGGGACCTTGTGGAGGCGTGCTGCCGAACCATCCTGCACGACCGGGTGGCGACGCCTTCGGAGATCGAGCTGTTCCGCGCCGTGGCGGCGAGCCTGGGTGTGCCGATGCCGGCGGTCTTCGCGTGCGACGACGCGGGAGGCTCGGCGGAGACCGGGCAGCAGCCCGGGTGACGATCGGTCAGCGTGCGACCTCGATCGCCCGCGTCTCCCGCAGCACGGTCACGCGGATCTCGCCCGGGAAGGTCATCTCGTCGGAGACGCGTCTGGCGATGTCGTGGGCGATCAGGAACGCCTCGTCGTCGCTGACGCTGTTGGCGTCGACCATGACGCGGACCTCGCGGCCGGCCTGGATGGCGTGGGCCTCGACGACGCCGGGCTGGCTGAGGGCGATGTCCTGCAGTTCGTTGAGGCGCTGGACATACCGCTCGAGGCTCTCGCGCCGGGCGCCCGGGCGGGCGGAGCTGACCGCGTCGGCCGCCATGACGATGGGGGTGTAGAAGGTGGTGGCGGGGATATCGGCGTGGTGGCCCCCGATGGCGTTGAGGACCGCCTCGTCCTTCTCCCCGTGGGCCTTGGCGAAGTCCATGCCGATTTTGGGGTGGCCCCCCTCCATCTCGTGGTCCATCGCCTTGCCGATGTCGTGGAGGAAGCCGCAACGACGGGCGAGTTTGCCGTCGAGGCCCAACTGGTCGGCGATGATCTGGCAGAGGTAGGCGACCTCGATGGAGTGCCGGAGCACGTTCTGCCCGTAGCTGGTGCGGTAGTGGAGCTTGCCCATGGCCTCGATGACCTTGGGGTGCAGGCCGCCCAGGTTGGCCTCGACCGCCGCGTCCTTGCCGGCGCGGACGATGGTCTGCTGGACCTCCTCGCGGACCTTCTCGACGACCTCTTCGATGCGGGTGGGGTGCATGCGTCCGTCGGCAATGAGGCGTTCGAGGCTCTCGACCGCGACCGCCTGGCGGACCTTGTCGAAGCAGGAGACGACGATGACGCCCGGGGTGTCGTCGACGATGATGTCGACGCCGGTTGCCTTCTCGATGGCGCGGATGTTCCGCCCCTCACGCCCGATGATCCGGCCCTTCATGTCGTCGGAGGGGATGGCGACCGTGCGGACCGTGCTCTCGCTGGTGTGCTCGGTGGCGTACCGCTGGACCGCCATGAGCGTGATCTCGCGGGCCTTGTCCTTGGCGCCCTCCTCCGCCTCCTCGATGATTCGCCGGGCGGCCTTGGCCGCTTCCTGGCGGCTCGATTCCGCGACGCGTTCGAGGAGGAGCTCGCGGGCCGCCTCCGCGGTGAGCCCGGACATCTCCCTGAGTTTGGACTCCTGGCGCGCGACGATCTCCGAGGCCTTGGCCCGGTCGGCCCGGAGTTCTTCCCGGGTCTTCTCGGCTTCGGCCAGCCGGTCCTCGAGCTGCTGTTCCTTGCGGGCGACGGACTCTTCCTTGCGGTCGAGCTGGTCGGAGCGCTTGCCGAGGCGCCGTTCGGTCTCGCGGAGTTCCTCGCGGACCGCCTCGACCTCCTTGTCCAACTTCTCCTTGCGCCGGAGAGCCTCACGCTCGACCTCGAGGCGGATCTTCTCCGCCTGGGTCGCCGCTTCGGAGCGGGCCTGGTCGAGGACCTGCTGCGCCTGCACCTTGGCAGCAGCCAGCGTCTGGCCCGTCAGGAGTCGGTTGGCCAAGTAGCCCAGAGCGACACCGAACAGGAGCATGAGCACCGCGACGATGACCGTCGCAAAGGGAGAAACGCCCGAGGACACGCCGTCCTGAGCGAGCATCAACAGTGGACCGGCCATCACCGCCGCCCTTCGAGGACGCGGGCATCAGTCTGGCACGGATCGCACGAATCGGCGGGATCACCGGGAAAGGGGACGCGCCCCGGCCTGCGAGCCACGCGACGAGCCCCGCTCCCCCTGGGAGCATGCCGCGAGGCGGTGGGTGACCCGCGGCGCCCTGGGGCGGACCGCGGGATGGTTGAGCGCCGATCGTGCGAGCCCGGCACGCCGGTGCCCGCGGAGGTATTCTGGATGTGCGGGACCGCCCGGTTTCCGGACACATCCCGCACGGTATGTTGCGTCGCCCTCATGATAGCCCCGCCCGGGCGGATCCGTTTCCCGAGTCTCCGCGAGGTGAGGGAAGCCCCCGCCCCTGCCGCGCCGATAGAGTCATCGCCCGTAAGGGGATCGGGCTGTGGCCCGTGACCGAGGAAAGCCAAGGGGAGCCCGATGATCCGTGTTTCGTTGACGACCTTCGCACTCGCCGCCCTTCTTGTCCTGCTTGGCGGGTGCCGAGCGGGTGACTTCCGGGCGCTCGTGCATTCCGATGTCGAGCGCGCGGTGCTGGTCGACGGGCCCGCGTTCGAGGCGGGGACGATTCTGGCCCTCGACATCGAGAATGTGGGGGGATCAGTCCGGGTAACCGTTGAGCCTCACCTCACGGAGCCCGTGGTCGAGGCGCGGACGCGCTGGAAGGCCTCGGACCCGGCGGTGTGGACCGACGAGATCCCGCCCTCGAACGTGGTCGCGGTCTTCGAGCCTGCGGAGGCCGGACGCGGGGTGCTGACGGTTCGGGCGGGGCTCGTCGAACCCGCTCCGGAGCGGTCGGCGATCGACCTGGTGATCTCGGTGCCGCAGTGCCATGGGCTGCGGATCCGAAACGGGGGAGGCCCTGTTCAGGTGGTGGGCGTGCAGGGGGCGATCACGATCCAGAACGGGCTCGCCCTGGGATCTGCGGGCGACGCGGGCGCGGGGCGAGTCGAGGTGCGCACCGGGGGGGCCATCGCCGACCCGATCGCGATCACGACAGCCCGGGGGCCGATCACGCTGGTGACCCAGCCCAGAGGGGCGGCGGAGTTTGACCTCTTGACCGGCGATGGCGATGCCCAATTCCGGACCGCCTACGGGACGGTGCGGGACGTGAAGCCCGAGCCCGGGCGGTACCGGGGCGTGTGGAACGGGGGGACCGTTCCGGTGACGCTGCAGACGGGCGCGGGGCGCGTCCGCGTGATCGTGCACCCCCGTCCCGAGGGTTTCACGATCAGCGAGAGCCGTAACGACGTGTGGACGGACTGAGGCCCGGCCCGGTCCTCACACCCGCTTCTGAGCGTCGACCATGTGGTTCATGTAGCGCGAGATCTGGTCGACGACGAAGACCTTGTGCGACGGGTTGAGGTCGAACTCGAAGGCCATGCCGCAGTAGACGTTCTGCTCGTGGTCCATGTGCGTGTGCGCGAGGCGGCAGGTGAGCTCGAGCGGGGCGGGGATGATGGGGCGCAGGTCGAGCCTCGTCCAATAGAGCTTGGAGCTCTCGACCGCGGACCGCTCTTCCTTGGCGACGCGGATCCCTAAACCGCCCCCGCCGATGTTGGAGAGCACGGCGCGGAAGCCCACGCCCGCATCGATACCCGGGCCAGGGGGCGCGTCGAGGGCCTCGTCGCCCGATTCGTCGAGCCTTCCCTTGTCGATGAGCTCGAGGATGCGGGTCCGGCCCGCGACCTCCGCCGCGACCGCGGACGCGGGGTCAAGCAGGGGCCAGCAGCGCACGCTCGGCAGGTTGAGCTCAGCGGTCGAGATGCGCTGCTGCCAGCGACGCGTGCAACGCTCGACCCGGTCGGGCATCTCGATGCGGAGGGAGCCCGGGCGACGGTCTGGGCCGGGGTCGAGGGCGAGGACGCTGGTGTGGAACATCCAGCGGTTCGACCCGACCGCCATGACGCCGATGAGCCGGGTGCCGGCGTCGAGGGCGACCGTGGCGCCCATCGTGCCCGGGGACTCGACCTTGAGTTCTGAATCGGTCATCGCCAGCAGGCGGACGCGCCACAGCAGGTCCTTCGGAGGCTCGAGGACCTCGTCGCGGAGCGGGCCCTCGTCGCGGCTGCGCCGGTCGACCGCCAGTTCGAGCCCGCCCCCGCGCTCGTAGATCTGGCGGAGGGTGTCACGCCACCGTTCGGTTCTCGACCTGTTTGCGGGCACGGGGTTCCCCTTCCTCGCCGCCTGGGCGGCTGTCTGTCAGGATCGGCCGACACCTCGTAGCGCCTTCAGGTCGGAACGCAGCCGGTCGCGGTCGGCCTCGGCCAGACCCCCGCCACCGAACCGAACACGATACACCAGCCGGGCGACACGTTCGATAACCGATGCGGATTCGGCGCCCGCTGCGGATGAGACGCGGTGGTCGGAGGCGTGCTCCAGGAGGGGTCGCCAGGCGGGCCGGGGGATCCCGAGGCGCCGGAAGGAGCGGGCCAGGTCGCGCCGGGCGAGGCGAAGGAGGGGCGCGTCGTCCAGCCCCTGCGCCGCGCGGCGGCTCCCGAGCGCGGCGAAGAGGCGGCGGGCCAGGCGCCGGACCCAGCGGGCGAGGGGACGGTCCCCCGCGAGCAGGGCGTTCAGGATCGTCCCGAGGAGCAGCACAAGGGCGAAGGTGATCGCGGCATTCCCCAGGGCGCGGCGCACGAGGGCGTAGCCCCCGATCTGGACGCGATCGAGCACATCCATGAGCCCGTCGCGGACCGCGAGTCCCCCCGGGACACGCTCCCCGAGGAGCCGGGCCCGGGTGTCGTCGTCGAAGCCCACGACGCCCCGGATCCAGGCGAACTCGATGGTCTCGATCGTGCGGCGCGCCCAGGCGATGACCCCGTCGGCGCGGGTCTCGTGGAGTCGCCCGAAGTCCTCGCGGGGCGTGGGGTCGAAGGGTCGCCAGACGCCCGGGGAGACCTCCGCCTCGACCCAGGCATGGGCGTTGCTCGCGCGGACGAGGTAGTGCCCGGTGGTGTCGTTGAACTCACTGGCGACATACCCCGTGACAACGCGAGCGGGGACGCCCACAGCCCGGCACATCGCGGTCATCGCGGAGGCGTAGTACTCGCAGTGCCCCCGGCGGGTGGTGAAGAGGAAATACTCGGTCGGATCGCGCCCGCGCGGGACCGAGGGCTCATCGAGGTCGTACTGGAACCGCTCGCGGGTGAAGTAGCCCTCGATGAGCCGCGCCGCCTCGTTGGAGACCGTGGGGTCGCGTTCTGCGGGGTCCACAGGGATGCCGGCGTCGGCGAGGACCCGGCGGGCGAGTTCCGCGATGGGCTCGGAAGCGATGGGCTGGGCGAGGCTGAGGGCGCCCGTTTCCTCGCGCGGGGTGTTGTCCCGGTCGTCGCACCAGACGGTGTACTCGATCTTGCCGTCCTGGCCCGTGACGAGGAGGGTGCCGTCGCGGAGGTCGTGGTAGAGGGCCTGCACCGAGGTTCCAAGGAGCAGCCTCTCGGGGCGCCAGACGGTGAAGAGATGGGTTCCGTTGCGGGCGCCCTGGCGGAGGGTGATTCGGATCTCGTACGTCCAGTCCATGGGCGTGCCGCCGATGATCATGGGGTTCCCGCCCCCGAAGGGCAGGGGACCGCTCTCGTTCCCGGATCGGCGGAGCGGGACATCGCGGACCCATCGTCCGTTTTCGTAGGAATCAAGGACCGCGCCGCGGAGGTAGAAGGTGCGGAGGGGCGCGCCGACATTCCGCCCGTCGGGGTCGAGGATGCGGACGTCCATGACGGGCTCGGGGCTCTGGCTGATCAGGCCCCCGGTGCCCAGATTGATCTCGTCGTTGAAGCCCACGACGCTGCCGACCGCCGCGTTGCCCCACTGGCCGAACGCACTGGTTCCGACGCCCCTTGGCATCAGGATGAAGGCGAGGAGGGAGAGCAGCATCGCAGCGAGCCACGACCCCGCCACGAGGCGGCGAGCGTCCTTGCCCAGGCGCTGGGCCTTTCCGTTCGCAAGATCGCGGAAACGGTCCCCCGGGGCGCGACGGGCCACCGCGTCGAGCTGCTGCAGCACGACCGCGGTCATGAGCACCGGGACGAAGAGCACGAGCAAGGCGCCGACCGCGAGCGCGTTGCTGGTAAGCATGGCGCCGACCGCGAGGAAGGACGACAGCGTGAGCACCTGCGCATCGTCCCGCGGGGCCCGCCGGTCGAGGAGCTTGATGACGAGCAGAAGCGTCACGAACTCGCTGAAGGCTTCGACCTCGAACTGGCCCCTGGTGACGCGGAGGACCGCGTACCCCACCGCGCCGACGAGGAGAGCATTGATGAGGGTGCGGGGCATCGCCCGGGGAGGCCTGCCCTGGGTGAGCCACCAGGCGCCGATCGCGCCCGGGGCCGCGAGCACGAGGAGCGCCAGGTTGGCGTCCGCGGTGGCGTAACCCGCGATCGCGACGAGGGCGACCGCGAGGAGCGAGGGCTGCAGCAGCCTGGAGGGGTTCACGAGGTCGCCCCCCTTCCGGCAAACCCGATGGCGTCTCCGGCGCGGGTCGCCCAGGTCCCGATGCGCCGCCAGACGCGTCGGTCGCCGGCACCCGCCGGCCCGGGCTCGCTGAGGTCGGGACCGAGCCCGTCGCCCACCAGCCACTCCCCGGGGCGGTCCGCAGAAAGGGTCACGACGCTGCGGTCGGGGCTCTGGTCCGGTGACGCTTCGGCGCTCACCAGCACGATGCCCACGCCCCGGGGTTCGTCGATCCCGGGGAGCGGGCGGTCCGCGGACGCGGTCCCGACCCGCGCCAGGGCGCGGATCGCGGACTCGGCGACTTGGCGCCCCGTGGCGCGGGGCACGCGGACGCCGGCCCAGGAGGCCTCGAGGCCCACGGACATGCCCGCTTCAGCGGCGCGCTCCACGACCGCAGCCGCGAGGGCCATCGCCCGCTCACGGAGGTGCCTTGGCGTCGAGGGGCCGAACTCCGCGAGGCGGACCACGCACCGGGGCGGGACGGGAGGGATCATCTGGCGGATGACGAGGTTGCCTTGGCGGGCGGAGGCACGCCACGCGATGAGGCGGGGGCTGTCGCCCGGCACATAGGACCGAAGCCCGTAGAACTCGTCCCCGGACCCCACGCGGGCCGCGACTGGGCGGTGGGAGGACATCGACTGCCCGGAGGGGGCCGACACCGCGGCGCGGAGCCGCATGGGCCTCGGGCCGATCTCGACCGAGGCGGGCAGATTGAAGACCAGCGTCTTGCGAAGCAGGCCGAAGGGGGCGGTGCTCGTGACCTCGACCCGGCCCAGCTCGAGGACGCCCCGCTCGCTGGGGTTGTAGCGAGCGACCGCGGTCGCGATCCCGCGGGCCGGGACGTGCGTGAGGCCGGTCTCGACGAGTGATGCTCGCTCGCGATCGGCGCCCGCGAAGGTGGCTCGCTCGCGGATGATGAGGCCAAAGGCGGGCATCCACCGCGAGGTGCTGCGGACGCGGTAGCGGATCTCGACCGGGCGGCCCACCCGGCCCGTTGCGGGGGGCACGCGTTCAAGGCGGACGCCCATGAGGCCCGACCCGCTGGTGAAGCCGCTGACGACCAGCCCCCCCACCGCGATGCCGAAGGCCCAGAAGAGCAGGTTGTTCTGGCTGTTGATGGCGCCGACCGCGAGGAAGACCGCAGTCATGATGAAGAGTCCCGTGGTCGCGCCGAAGTCGTACCGGCGTTGCACCGGTTCATCGCTCGCCCGAACTGTGCTGCTCCGTGCTTTACGCGCCACGCATCACCGTCCGTGCTCCCGGCATTTGCGGGGTGGCCCTCCGCCCCCGCCTTCGACCCCGGTTCGTCACCCGTCGTTCCCGGGTTCCGGTGGGTCCGCCCCCTCGTCGCGGTCGGGCTCGGGCGTTTCCCGGGCCGGCTCCTTCTCGTCCGATGGCTCCTGGGACCGGGCCTTGGCGGGTCGGGCGGGCATCATTCCGATCCCGAGGCCCGCGAGTTCGCCCGCAGTGGGCAGGTCCTTGAGGTTCTTCAGCCCGAAGGCGTCGAGGAAGGCCTTCGTCGTTCCGTAGAGCATGGGGCGTCCCAGCTCCTCCGCCCGGCCCACGACCGCGATCAGGCGGCGCTCGAGCAGGCTCCGGAGCACCTCCCCGCAGCCGACGCCCCGGATCGCCTCGAGCCGGGCCCGCGTGAGGGGCTGCTTGTAGGCGATGATGGCCAGGGTCTCGAGGGCGGCGCGGGTGAGCTTCGAGGCGCCGCGCCCCTTGTGGTACGCAGCGAGGACCTTGGCGTGCTCGGGGAGGGTCATCACCCGGTATCCGCCCGCGACCTGCTCGATGCGGAAGGCACGCCCGCGCCCGGTGTACTCCGCATTCAGTCGCGCGATCGCGGCCTCGACCGCGCCGCCCGTGTCCTCGCCCTCCAGGACGCCGGCGGAGGCCAGGGCCTCCGCGAGGCGGGCTGTGGGCGTGGGACGATCGGAACTGAAGAGCAAGGCTTCGACAGCCGCATCCAGCGGGGCCGGATCGCCGATGGAGTGCCGGTCCGGGGCGTGCTGGCGCGGGTCGGTGTCGGTATCGGTCGCCGTCGTCATCGTGCCACTGTACACCCGCCGTCCGCCCCCGCGTCCGTTGTACCCCGTATCCTCCCCGCCATGCCCTTCCCGGCTGCACTCCTCCCCTCGTCCCAGCACGGTTACGACGGGCTTCCCCGCCTGACGGAGGCCCGGCTGCACGCCCGTCGCGAGGGGGTGTTTCTGCTCTTTTCGGGGCTGTTCCTCGGGACGCTGGCGATGCTCAACATCCTGGGCATCACGCGGTTCATCAAGCTGTTTGAGATCGACTTCGACCAGGCGACCCCGGGGGCCACGGCTTTCGCGGTCGCGGTGGGCGTTCTTCCCTATCCCCTGACCTTCCTGTGCACCGACTTCATCTCCGAGCTCTACGGACGCAAGCGGGCCAACCTGGTGGTCTGGGTGGGGCTGGTTCTGAATATCTGGGTGGTGTTCATCCTCTGGCTCGGGGGGATCCTGCCGGGGTTCGAGGCGCGGGGGCCCGAGGGGGGGCTCATCCTCGATGCCGCGGGGCGGGAGCCGGTCTTCTACGAGGTGCGGGCCCTGGCCTTCGGGGCGGTGACCGCGAGCATGATCGCGTACCTGGTGGCGCAGTTCATCGATGTGCAGGTCTTTCACTTCTGGAAGTGGCTGACGAAGGGCAAGCACCTTTGGCTTCGGAATAACGGGTCGACGATCGTGAGCCAGCTTGTGGACTCGACCGCGGTGATCCTGATCACGCACTTCTACGCGAAGGCCCTACCGATCGATGAGGGCCGGTCGCTCTGGCCCCAGTTGTTCGTCTTCATCGCGACGGGGTATGTCTTCAAGCTCGCCGCGGCGGTGGTCGACACGATCCCGTTCTACTTCGGCACGCGGTTCCTGCTGAGGTACCTGCGCCTGCCCCCGTCGACGCACCCCGAGGACCACGCGAGCCCGCCCGCGACTGCGGCGGTCGAGGCGGGCGTCGGCTGACGGGCCACCGGTGCCCCGAGGCCCGCCCGCAGGGGGCCCCGGGCGTCGCGCGTTGGGCATTCCTATTCGAACGCGATCCCCACCCACGCGGAGTGGTCGTAGGCCGGGTCACCGTTCGCACCGGGGTCGAACTCGAATCGAACGCGCCATATTCCCTCAGGCAACGCACCTTCCAGCCTCACCCGCGCAGCGTTGGAGCGGAGTTCAGCCTCCGCGATCACCACACGCTCACCACCGTCCATCTCCCCTGCCACCCGCGCGATCACACCATCGCCGATCAGGGAACCCGTGTCCCCGATGCCGCTGGGCAGGACCACCGCCTCCGCGGTCACCCGTCGCGCGCCGGCGGGTACATCGATGACGCACACCGACGGCGCATGCACGAACAACGCCGGACCGCCGTCCACCTCGCGCCACTCCGCCCCGAATGCCGTGGACTCGACCCCGGCTCGGGCAACGCCCAGCCACCGCGCCGGCGCCGCGTCGATCGCGACCCGCTCGAACGCGATCGAGAGCTCATCACGCCAGAGCCCGTTGTCCGGCATCGCCTCGACCCGCAGCGACCGCACGCCTTTCCCGGGCAGCGCCCCCGCCTCGCCCGTCGCCATCAGCAGGCCGAACTCGGCCGTCGTCTCCACCAGAGGCGACACGACGAACCCCGCGCGACCAAGCTCGGGGACGAACTGGTAGCGGTGCTCGCCCGCATCGGTCGTGAGGACGATTTCGAGGTGCGGCAGCTTGTAGGCAGCTCCGACCGCGCGCCCAGCGAGCGTCGGTGTCGGGTCGATCGTGCACCAGATGATGGCGTCGCCCGACGGGACCTCGATCGATTCGCCGAGTCGGAAGGTCGCGTCAGCGAGGGCATCGGTCCGCACGCTCCGGGGCGTCGCGAGGCGGTCGAGACGCAGAAAGGGCCCAGCCCGGCCCGTCCACGCGTACCGCGACCAGAGGGCGAGCCAGGCCGGGCCCTCGACCGTGGAGGGCAGGCGGCTGTGGAATCGCTCGCCGGAGGGGGTGATCTCGAACAGGACCGTCTCGGGAGCACCGGGCGATAGCAGGAAGGCGGCGTTCGCCTTCGCGAGCGTCTCGGTGTGCGTGTTGATGCCCAGGAAGGCGGGACGTGGCGTGTAGTCTCCGATCGCGACCGCGAGGCCGGCGCTGTCGGGGATGATGTCGATCGTGCGGCCGATCGGCTCGATGCCCGCGGCAATGCGGAGGGCTTCGAGGCGGTCGCGGTACACGGTGCTCCGCCACGCCCCGGATCCGATCAACGTGCGGGCGAACGCGCCGGCGCGGGCACCGGCCTTGTCGAAGGGGCCGATGCCGGGCATCCAGCGGTTGCCGGTGATGAGGACGAACACGCAGACGCCGACCGAGCCGGCGACGGCGAGGGGCGGGAGGGCTCGCCGGATATTCGTTGACCCGCTGACGCGCGGCGAGATCGCGAGGCTCGCGGCGGCGAGAAGGATCCCCACGCCGCCGGCCTGCTCGATCTGGTTCCCCGCGAAGGCGTGCTTGAAGGAGACAAAGGCGACGAACCCGAACGCTCCGGCAGCGATCCAGGCGCGGAACGCGCGGGCGTCCCGGGCGAGCATGGCGACCGGCGGAGTTGCAAGAGCCAGCGCGAACGCACCGACCAAGGGCCAGGAGTAGGGCGCCACGAAGCCCTTGGACATCGCATCGCCATACCCCGCGCTGAGCTCAAGGCACGCAGCGACCCACACCGGAAAGTCCTGCAGGCGCTGCCCCGCCGCCAGCCACGACGCAACGAGGGCGAGCGCGAACGCGAGCGATGGCCAGGGCGCTCGGCGCCGGAGCACAAGATCGTGCAGCGCGAGCGCCGCCAGCAGGGCGGCGCCGAGCACGAAGAAGTTGAACTTCACCAGCGACGCCACGCCCGCGATCGCGCCGAGGGCGATGGTCTGCCAGTGTGTGCGGTCCTCGCCGGGTGCCTGGACGCCGAGCGTGAACGCCCCCAAGGCGAACCCAAGCCACAGCACCTGGTCACCCCCGATGAGAGCGAGCAGGGCGCACGCGATCGCGAGCCCGCCCACCGTCCATCGTTTCCATCCCGCGGGGCACCCCTGCACGATGCGACACCAGCCCAGCACAAGCACACCGACCATGATCGCTCGCAGCACAAGCAGCGGGACAAGCCAGTCGGACGGAACCAGGTGACGCTGGTCGGAAAGGACACCGAGCGGGCCATAGGTGAAGACGATCTCCGCCCCGAAGCGGGCGCCCGTGCGCAGCAGTTCGGGCATGGCGAGCATGAAGGCCTCATCGACGCGCGCCGCCGCGACGGAGGCGTCGGGGAGGGCGTGGGCGTCCCACGGGACGAGCAGCGCGACGCCCAGCAGCACCGCCAGAGCGCGGGGCAGCCACGCTGGGCGGGGCGTCTTTTGGCTGGGCGGTGCGTCGCGCACAGTGGGCAGTGTGCGCGAATGTTGTCCACCGCGTTTGTGCGGGGGGGCGTGCGGGGGTACGCTTCGGTTGCTGTTGGTGCCGGGCCTCGGAGGTCCGGTGAAAAGGGAAGTGCGGTGAAAGACCGCCGCGGACGCGCCGCCGTGAGGGGTGCAGACGCCGGGCCACAACGCCACTGACGCCTCCGCGTCGGGAAGGCGGCCCGGTTGAGCCCCGAGCCGGAAGACCTGCCAGCAGCCATCGAGTCGGCCCTCGCGACCCAGGGCCCGGCGGCGATCGGTGCGCGCCCTCCGAGCACCGTCTCCCCCGGATCACCCCGCGAAGGCCTTACCGACTCATCGGAGGGTCGCCCTGCGCGATCGGGGCGGACACGCCGGCGGCTTCGCCGGAGGAGAGGTGCCGGTATGGCACGTTGTGTTGTGTTGTGCGCCATGGGCGCATCGCTGTCTGTCGCGCTCCTGGCGGGGCAGGCCTCGGCCGACCCCTGGGCGGACGCGGTGGTGAGCTACGACGCGGGGGCCGGGGTCTCCGCCGACTTCAGCGACCCGGCGGCCGCCCTGGGCTCGCCCACGCGCTTCACCAGCCCAAGCTCGCCCTTCGGCGGGCCGACCACGCCCTTCCAGTCCGCGTTCGGGGCGGATGAACTGGTCTCGATCGGCGAGGGCGGCCACCTGACCGTGCGGTTCGACAATGTCGTCCGAAACAGCCCGTCGAACCCCTTCGGGATCGACCTTCTGATCTTCGGCAACGCCTTTTACTTCGATGCAGCATTCCCCGACGGCGTCGCCGGGGCCTTCGCGGGCGAGGGCGGAACGGTCGAGGTGAGCAAGAACGGGGTCGACTGGTTCCTCGTGCCCGGCGCCGGCGCCGACAGCGGGTTCCCGACGCTCGGGTTCAGCGACATCACCGAGCCCTTCCCCACGACCGCGGGCAGCGTCGAGACAGACTTCACCAGGCCCGTCGATCCCAACTTCGACCCGACCGGGCTGAGCCTCGCCGAGATCATCGCGGGGTACGACGGATCCGGAGGCGGGCTCGGGATCGACATCGGCGCCCTCGGGCTCGACTTCATCCGGTACGTTCGCATCAGCAACCCCTTCGGCAGCGGCTTTACCCCGGAGATCGACGGGTTTGCGGACGTCGTGCCGACGCCCGGCACCGCCGCAGCCCTCGGGCTGGCCTTCGGGGCGTGCGTGCGCCGCCGGCGGGGGCGTGCGTGATCGAGCTTCGGATACTCGTTGGTTTCGTCGTGGTGCTGGGTGGGGGTCGAGGAGCCCTCGCCCAGCACCACTTCTCGGCGTACGGCGCGGCTCGCGGCGGCGTCATTGATGCGCGGATCGATCCGGGGCCGGCGGACCTGTCGTCGCCGGCCTGGATCTTCCCCGCGTCGGACCCGGCGGTCCCGGGCGTGACCTTCGTCCCCGAGGCTTCGGTCCTGGTCGAGGGAGCGCTGGTCTACGCGGTGTCCCGGTCGCCCTCGCGCCTGTGGGCCATCGATCGGGAGACGGGGGTCGCTGTCTGGTGGGTGGCGATCGCGGCGCCCGTGCTGGATTCGTGGTCCGCCCCCGCGATCGACCGGGTGAACCGGACGATCATCGTCGCGTCGGGCTCCGGCGGGAGCGCGGGCGGGGAGGTCCGGGCGTTTGATCTCGAGACGGGCGTGCTGCGCTGGCAGACGACCCTCTCCCGCGACATCGTCAACGCGTCCCCGGTTGTTTCGACCGACCTCGGCCCAAGGGACCGCGCGTTCATCGTCGACTACGAGGGCTTCTACACCGGCGGGAGCGGCGCGAGCCTGCACGCGATCAATGTTGACGCCTTCGACACAGCACGCAATCCGCATCAGCCCGGCGAGATCGTCTGGTCGCTCCCGCTCTTCACGGGCGCGAGCGGCGCAAGCGCCGCGTACAGCCGGGGGCGGGTTTACCTCGCGACCGCCGGCGACTTCGGCGGCACGCTCGCGGGGGAGATCCTGTGCGTCGATGCGCAGGCCACCGACGCCTCGGAAGCGGTCCTCTGGCGGACCGAGCCCGCAGGCGATGATGGCTTCCTCGGGGGCGTCGCGGTCGCGCGGGGAGCGGTCTACGCGCAGAGCTACGACTTCTTCGGAGGGCCGAACAGCTCGCGCCTCGTCAAGCTCGACGCCTTCACCGGCGCGGTCCACTGGCAGGTTCCCGCAGCGCGGACCAGCTCGACACCCCTGGTGCTTCCCGACGGGCGGGTCGTAGTGTCGGGGGGCATCGCCGGATTCGGCAGCGTGCCGACGGTGCAGCTCTTCCGCGACGACGGAACGAGCGCGACGCTGGTGGGCGATACCGCCCTCGATACCTGGCAGGACGATGGGGACGGGCTGCTGGAGCCCGGCGAGTTCGAGATTCTGGGCGGATGGAGCCACCAGCCGTTGGCGGTCATTGATCCGACGGGGGGCGGGGGGCGGCTTTTTGTCGGAGAGCCGGTGCTCGCGGGCGGGTTGTTCGCGGGGTACGGGAGGCTGCGGGCGGTGGATCTATCGGTCGCGTTCGCTGAACCCGGGTGGGTCGAGGATGTCTACGACGGGGCGGGGGCGTCCCCCGCGATCGTCGGGCGGACGCTGTACACCGTGGGCCCGAGCGGGCTGGCAGCATTCGGCCTGCCCGATCGCCCTGATGTGAATAGGGACGGCGTTGTCGATGTCGAGGACCTGATCGCGTGGACGCGGGGCGAGGGCGCCCGGGATGTCGATCGCGATGGCACCGTGACCGACGCAGACCGGCGGATGCTGGAGGGGTTCCTGCGGCGATACGAGCGTGAAGACCGGCGCGGGGGGCGCCGATGAGCAATCGTGCGTTCACGCTCGTGGAGATGCTCGTGTCCATCGCGGTGATGGCGCTGCTGATGGGCGTTCTGCTGCCGGCGGTCGGCGCAGCACGCGAGACGGCGCGGACGGCCCGGTGCCTGTCCAATGTGCGCCAGCTCGGGATCGGGTGGATGCTCTACGCGGATGCGCACGATGGGTGGGCCATGCCCCTGGCGTACACGGAAGCCCCGGACATCGGGTTCCTGTCGGACGGGGTCTTCTGGTTCGGCACCGATGGGCGGGTGACCGGGCGGGTGGACTACTCCGCCGGGCTGCTGTCGCCCTATGTCGGCACCGCGTCGGACGCGGAGGGCGTCTACGAGTGTGATGCCCAGC
Source organism: Phycisphaerales bacterium (assembly GCA_036788215.1). GTDB lineage: Bacteria > Planctomycetota > Phycisphaerae > Phycisphaerales > UBA1924 > DAIQNV01. Next base: position 19,319 of record DAIQNV010000055.1, read on the forward strand.
CGGAAGGCAGCTACCGGCCCCAGGGCCGAACGGGCCTGCGGACGACGACCTACGGGTACAACGGGTACGGGCTCTGCCCCCCGAAGACCCCGGGGTGGGGCGGGGCATGGGGGCCGATCGGCGGGCAGCGCTGGCGCCGCGTGGATGGATTGACGCGCCCCAGCGAACTCCTGGTCTTCGCAGACACGCTCTTGTGGACCGGCGCGCCGGGCGAGGCAAGGTGGTCGGGCGAAGCCGCCCGGAGCACGGCCCTGCTCGACCCCCCGATGCTGTTCAGCAACGGGAGCTGGAGCGTGAACGAGAGCCCGACGACCGCATTCCGGCACCCGGGCGAGGTCGCGGTGGGCGTGCGTGCGGACGGGTCGGCGGCGGGGCACGCAGCGGAGCCGGGCTGGCTCGTCGTTTCGGAGGCGGTGGAAGGCGCGAGCGTGGGGTCGGTGGGGACGGAGCCGGGGCCTTGGTATGTGCCGGACTGGGAGCGGTGGCGGTAGGCCCCGGCGTTATCTGTACAGCACCGGGCCTTCCTCGATCCGCGCGCCGGTCCGGTCGGCGACCGCGAACGGGCTGTTCCCCCGCATGCTGGCGGAGCCATACCGGCCCTGCTTGTCGACCGCGTAGAAGCGGACATTGAAGTTGGGCTCGCCCCGGTCGTTGACGTGCCGCTTCTGGCGGATGGAGTTCCGGGCGATCTTCTCAAGGACCGCGAGGCACGCATCGGTCGGGCTGAGGCCCTGGGCCATGTGCTGCACGACGCTAAAGGCACCGCAGCTCTGGATGACGGACTCGCCCCGCCCGGTGGAGCCGGCGGAGCCGATCTCCTCGTCGCAGTAGAGGCCCGCGCCGACGAGGGGGGAGTCGCCGACGCGCCCGTGGATCTTGTAGCTGAGCCCGCTGGTGGTGGTGCAGCAGCCGACATTCCGCGCCGCGTTGACGCAGGAGCAGTGGATCGTGCCGGTGGTGTGGGGGATCGCGGTGGTGCCCTCGGGGTCCCAGTCCATCTGGTCGATGTCGAGCCAGTCATCGTTGGGCGAGAGGTTGCGCTTCCAGCGGAGCCACGCTTCGCGCGCGCGGTCGGTGAGAAGATCGTGATGGGGGAACCCGTGCAGGCGTGCGAAGCGCTTGGCGCCCTCGCCCACGAGGAGCACATGATCGGTCGTCTGGAGGACCTTGAGAGCGACCTGCGCCGGGTGGAGCGTGTCCTCGAGGGCCGCGACGGCGCCTGCTTTATGGGTCGGCCCGTGCATCACCGCCGCGTCGAGGGTGACGACGCCCCGCTCATCGGGCAGCCCGCCGAGGCCCACGGACATGTCGTTGGGGTCGGCCTCGACAATCCCGACGCCCTCGACCGCCGCGAGCGCGGGGTCGGTGTCGTTGTTCATAAGGCGCACGGCACGGGCGACGGTCTCGAGGCCATTGCTGCTGGCGATGGCGACGGGCCCTTCGCGGGGGTCGTCGCCCGCGTGGCGGGGGCGGCTGCGGGGTTGGCCGGCTCGTTCGGGCTGGCGAGCAGCGGTGGAGACGGCGCAGCCCGCGAGGGCAAGGGCGCCGGTGGCGAGGAGGGCTTCACGCCGGGAGAGCGACATCGCGGGTCCTTTCGCTGGAGGTCGACGGGTCAGCGTACCGCGCCGCCGGCTCAGCGACCGACGCGGACGCCCCCCGCCTCGAGGG